>JAKSCL010000103.1 GCA_022360615.1 Hyphomicrobiales bacterium | reverse complement strand
TTCAGCACTTCCACATAGCATTAAAAGCCGCGCGCTATCATCTCCGGGCGCGCCGCATCCAAACCAAAAAAGAGGACCATTGGGCAAAGGCCCATTGGTCATTCCAGCAGTGTCCAATGTGTCCGCAGGCGCGGTCTGGCACTTAAGCTTCAGGACATGTGGCCTGAAAAACTTGCACCACCATTCGCCGAAAGTGCGCGGAACCTAATGTCTCAAATAACCCTCGTCAACCCCCGGAACCCTGAAAACGGGACGATTTCGGACCGGTTTTCCGTGCACGGCGGCCGGACAAATACCCGGCCGCCGCAATCCTGTTTCAGAGCGGCGGCTGCCCCGCCTTACTCAGCGGGACTTGTCTCTTCGCTCAGGTCCTCGATCGCCTGTTGAGCCGAGACAGTGGCGCTCTTTTTCCGCTCCTCGATGATAAGGGTATCGCGGTGCGATGCGATCCCTTGAAGATCGGAAATCATGCCGCCCGTACCCGCCGGAATGAGGCGTCCCACGATGACGTTTTCCTTCAGGCCTTCAAGCGTGTCGACCTTGCCTTGCACGGAGGCTTCGGTGAGAACGCGTGTCGTCTCCTGGAACGATGCAGCCGAGATGAAGGACCGCGTCTGCAGCGACGCCTTGGTGATGCCCAGCAGAACAGGCTGCCCCGTTGCCGGGGTCTTGCCCCCGTCGATCACTTTCTGATTCACCGCCTCAAAGTCGACCCGGTCGATATGCTCGCCGATGATGAAATCCGTATCGCCCGTATCGACGATCTCCATCTTCTGCAGCATCTGCCGGACGATCACCTCGATATGTTTGTCATCGATGCGTACGCCCTGAAGCCGGTAGACTTCCTGGATTTCATTGACGAGGAAGGAGGCAAGCTCCTCCACGCCCTTAATGGCCAGAATGTCGTGCGGCGCCGGGTTGCCGTCGAGCAGGAACTCACCCTTCTCGATCCGGTCGCCTTCCTGCACCTGCAGATGGCGGCCTTTCGGGATGAGATATTCGATCGTCTCGGCATCTTCATCATCGGGAACGATTGCGATCCGGCGCTTGTTCTTATAGTCGCGCCCAAAGCGGATCGTGCCGTCGACTTCGGCGATGATGGCGTGGTCCTTCGGCCGGCGCGCCTCGAACAGTTCCGCCACCCGCGGCAGACCGCCGGTGATGTCCCGGGTCTTGGCGCTTTCAAGCGGGATACGCGCAAGCACGTCGCCCGCCTGCACCTCTGTCTGAGGCTCGACCGACCGAATCGCATCGACCGAAAGCAGGTAACGGGCGTCGATACCGCGTTCAAGCTTCAGGACCTCGCCGTCCGCGCCCTTGATCACAATGGCCGGGCGCAGATCGGACCCCCGCGGGCTGGCCCGCCAATCGGTGACGACCCGCTTGGTGATGCCGGTCGATTCGTCTGTTGTTTCGGAGACGGAGGCCCCTTCGACAAGATCCTCGAAATCGACGCTGCCATCCACTTCCGTCAGGATCGGGCGGGTATAGGGATCCCATTCGGCGATCCGCTGGCCGCGCTTGATGTCATCGCCCTCGTCCACCTTCAGCTTCGCGCCATAGGTGATCTTATGGGTCGCCCGCTCCTTGCCGTCCTTGTCGGTGACGGCGACAACGAGGTTCCGGCCCATGGCGATGAGATTGCCGTCGGAATCCTTCACCACGTTGCGGTTGCGGATACGCACGGTGCCTTCGTGGTTCGATTCAAGGAACGATGAGTCGACCACCTGCGCCGTTCCGCCGATGTGGAAGGTGCGCATGGTGAGCTGCGTGCCCGGCTCGCCGATCGACTGAGCCGCGATGACGCCGATCGCCTCGCCCGCATTGACCGGCGTACCGCGGGCGAGATCGCGCCCGTAGCAAGCGGCGCAAACGCCGTTCTTCGTGTCGCAGGTGAGAACCGAACGGATTTTCACCTCCTGGACGCCGGCATTCTCGATAACCTCGACGTCGGCTTCCTCGACAAGCGTGTTCGCCGGGAGGACGATCTCTTTCGTCTCGGGGTCGACCACGTCTTCCGCCGTCGTCCGGCCAAGCACGCGCTGGCCGAGCGAGACGACGACCTCGCCGGAATCGACGACGGCCTGCATCGTCAGGCCCTCGCTTGTGCCGCAATCGGGCTCCGTGATGATGCAATCCTGCGCGACATCCACGAGACGGCGGGTCAGATAGCCCGAGTTCGCCGTTTTGAGGGCGGTGTCGGCAAGGCCTTTCCGGGCGCCGTGGGTCGAGTTGAAGTACTCGAGAACGGACAAGCCTTCCTTGAAGTTCGAGATGATCGGGCTCTCGATGATCTCGCCGGACGGTTTCGCCATCAGGCCGCGCATCCCGGCAAGCTGCTTCATCTGCGCGGGCGAACCCCGCGCGCCCGAATGCGCCATCATATAGATCGAGTTGACATCCTGCCGGCGGCCGCTTTCCCCCTCCCGGATCTGAACGGCAGAGATCTGTTTCATCATCTCATCGGCGACGCGGTCGGTGCATTTCGCCCAGGCATCGACAACCTTGTTGTATTTCTCGCCCTGGGTGATGAGACCGTCATTGTACTGCTGCTCGTATTCCTTCGCGAGCGTGCGGGTCTCTTCCACCAAGTTCCACTTGGTTTCCGGAATGACCATGTCGTCCTTGCCGAACGAAATCCCGGCGGTGCAGGCATGCTTGAAACCCGCCGCCATGATCCGGTCGCAGAAGATCACCGTCTCCTTCTGCCCGAAGTGCCGGTAAACGGCATCGATGATCTTCGAGATCTCTTTCTTCGTCAGAACCTTGTTGACGAGGTCGAACGGCACGTTCGGCTTCTTCGGCAGCAGTTCGCCGAGAATCATGCGGCCGGGCGTCGTATCGTAGATCCTGGAGACCGTGTTCCCATCATCGTCGACACCGATGTAACGGCCCTTGATCTTTGTGTGGAGCGTGACATAGCCGTTCTCGAGCGCCTGCTCCAACTCGCCGCTATTGCCGTAGATATTGCCCTCGCCCGGCTCGTTTTCCCTCTCCAGCGACAGGTAGTAGATGCCGAGAACCATATCCTGCGACGGCACGATGATCGGCTGACCGTTCGCCGGATGCAGGATGTTGTTCGTCGACATCATCAAGACGCGCGCTTCAAGCTGGGCTTCGAGGGACAGCGGCACATGCACCGCCATCTGGTCGCCATCGAAGTCGGCGTTGAAGCCCTTGCACACCAGCGGATGCAAGTTAATCGCGTTACCTTCGACCAAAATTGGCTCGAACGCCTGAATACCCATCCGGTGCAGCGTTG
>JAKSCL010000182.1 GCA_022360615.1 Hyphomicrobiales bacterium | reverse complement strand
ACGGGATTACGCGCTGAAATCACCATGAAGCCGGAGACAACCGTCAGCGTGGCGAATAGATAGAAAAAGGCGGTGGCAACAGCCATGATTACGGTCCGGAGGCTTCAGTCCGCTGGGCGTGGCGCGCGGAGGGATTCGTCGCGTTCTATACGGCTCTGGCGCGCCTCAGTCCAGAGCCGGTGTGTCAGCGGTACGCGGCATCGGTGGACATGTTCTTGGCGATTTCGCGTTCCCAGCGGTCGCCGTTCTCCAAAAGCCGATCCTTGTCGTAGTAAAGCTCTTCGCGCGTCTCGGTCGCGAACTCGAAATTCGGCCCCTCGACAATCGCGTCAACCGGACAGGCCTCCTGGCAAAAGCCGCAATAGATGCACTTCACCATGTCGATGTCGTAACGCGTGGTGCGGCGGGTTCCGTCGTTGCGGCGCGGCCCTGCTTCAATCGTAATCGCCTGGGCCGGACAAATGGCTTCGCACAGTTTGCAGGCGATACAGCGCTCTTCACCGTTCGGATAGCGGCGAAGGGCATGCTCCCCGCGGAACCGCGGGCTCGTGTGGCCCTTTTCAAAGGGATAGTTGATTGTGGCTTTCGGCTTGAAGAAGTAGCGCATCGACAGAAAGAACGCCGAAACGAACTCCTTCATGAAAACCGATTTCGCTGCTTGATCGAGACGCATTGTCGTCCTCTCCTAGCCAGTACCTAGCGGAATGGCGAGAAAAACCAACCGGATACGGCGAAGCCAAACGGCATGAACATGAACATGGGAAACGGAAAGACCATCGAGGCCGTGACCTGATTGCGCCCGTTACCCGCTTCCTCCTCCGGCCCGGCAAGCTGGGTCGTATTGGAAAACAAACACCCAGGAAAGCCCGGCTTGCAGCCAAAGCAGGCGTTGATCACCTGCGCGGCGGCGAATGGATTGATCATGGGGCCCATCCTGTCAGTTGCAGTACGCCCGCAACCACCACGACCATGGCAAGCGACAGGGGAAGGAAGACCTTCCAGCCAAGCCGCATCAGCTGATCATAACGGTAGCGCGGCACCATGGCTTTCACCATGGCGAACATGAAGAAGACAAACCACAGTTTGATGATGAACCAGACGATCCCGGGCACCCAATTAAAGGGCGGCAGATCGACAGGCGGCAACCAGCCGCCCAGAAACAGGATGACCGTCAGCGCGCACATCAGCGTGATCGCGACATATTCACCCAGCATGAACAGAAGATACGGCGTCGAGGAATACTCGACCATATAGCCCGCGACGAGTTCTGATTCGGCCTCCGGCAAATCAAAGGGCGGCCGGTTCGTTTCCGCAAGGGCCGAGATGAAGAAGATCACGAACATCGGAAAGAGCGGAAACCAATACCAATTGAAAATACCGAAATCGCCGCGCTGGGCCTCGACGATACCAGTCAGGTTCAGCGTTCCGGCGCACAAAAGGACAGTGATGATCACGAAGCCGATGGAAACCTCGTAGGAGACCATCTGCGCGGCCGAACGCAACGCGCCAAGGAAGGGGTATTTCGAATTGGATGCCCAGCCGCCCATGATGACGCCGTAAACACCAAGCGAGGAAATCGCGAAAATGTAAAGAAGGCCCACATTGATGTCGGCGATCACCCAGCCGGCATTCACCGGAACGACAGCCCAGGCGGAGAGCGCTAGGATCGTGGTGATCAAGGGAGCGAGCAGAAAGACAACCTTGTCCGAGGCCGCCGGAACGATCGGCTCTTTCAGAACGAACTTGCCGAAATCGGCAAAGGACTGGAGCAAACCGAACGGCCCCACCACGTTCGGCCCACGCCGGAGCTGGACGGCCGCCCAGAGCTTCCGGTCCGCATACAAGATGTAAGCGATCATCAAGAGGAGCGAGACAAGCAGCAAAAGGCTTTGAAAGACGATGATCAGCGTCGGCCAGAGATAGCCGGCCCATACCTCAGCCATGGGTTCCCGTCGCTCCCTCGTTGCGGCCAGCGGCAAGTGCAGCGCATTCGGCCATCACTTTCGATGCGCGGGCAATCGGATTGGTGAGATAAAAGCCATCGAGCGCATTCTTGAAAGGCGCCTTATCAGGCGTCGCCGTCCCGTTGGCGAGCTTCCCGATATCGGCGGCGTCGGTGGGCTCGATGTGATCGATACGCTGCAGATGGGGATGAGCAGCGAAAACCGCACGGCGCAGCTGATCGAGCGAATCATAGGGCAGCGTCTGACCGAGGACGGCGGAAAGCGCCCTGATGATCGACCAGTCCTCGCGCGCGTCGCCTGGCGGGAATGCGGCGCGTGCCGCCAGCTGAACACGGCCTTCGGTATTGACGAAAAGGCCGGACTTTTCAGTGTAAGCGGCACCCGGCAGCACCACGTCGGCGCGGTGCGCGCCCTTATCGCCATGGGTGCCGATATAGACAACGAAGGCGCGGCCTTCGGCCGGATAGTCCACCTCGTCGGCGCCAAGGCTAAACAGCACATCGACGCCGCCGGAGAGCATCGCAGCCGCATCGAGGCCGCCCTCGCCCGGCACGAAACCGAGATCGAGGCCGCCGACGCGCGAAGCCCCTGTGTGGAGAACGGAAAAGCCGTTCCAGCCTTCGGACACCGCGCCCGTTTTGACGGCGAGTTCAGCGGCAAGCCCCAGAATGGCGCTGCCGTCCGGGCGGGCGAGCGCGCCCTGGCCAATGAGAATGAGCGGCCGCTCCGCCCGTTCCAGAACGGATGCGAAATCGTCCTTTCCGGCAATAAGCGCTTTCAGGCTGTCCGGTCCAGCGCCCAGATAGGCCGT
>JAKSCL010000244.1 GCA_022360615.1 Hyphomicrobiales bacterium | reverse complement strand
GACCGGCGGTCTGGATGCTGCTTGTCTTGTCGGAACTGGTCTTCACCGCCGCCCGGCAGCATGTCCACCGCCTCGCCCGCCAGGCCGGAGGCCGGGCCCGCCGCTCTTGCGTCTTCCCGCCGTGGCGACCGCATTTGGGTCGCCAAAAGACGGCGCCTGAGCACCGGCATCGCGCCCGGCTCGCGGCGAATGAATGACCCGGACACCGGCTCCCGATATCGCCGCTGGATTTCAACGGTGACGCATTCGAATGACGCCGGGCCGTTTCCGGCATGCTTTTCGAGGCGTTTGGCGATGGCGTTGCCAATATGGGTGGAAAAACCACTGCTAACCTTGGTTGAACACCGCAGGTGACGCAGGTCCATGCGGGCAAATGAAATTGCGAATGGCTCGCATTTAAGCTACGGGTTCCGCGCCTACCACTTCTCGAAAGCTGGATTTCGGTGCGTCACGGCGATGTCAGGCGGTTTTACTCAGAGCACGGTGAGGAGCTTCAGCGCTATCTGACCCGGCAGTTGAACTGCGCCCAGACGGCCGCCGACCTGACGCAAGAGGTCTTCGTGCGTCTGATGCGCCGTAAGGGCGCCGGTACCATGGAGAACCCGCGCGCCTATCTTTACCGGATCGCGTCGAACCTCTTGGTCGACCATTACCGTGGCGCGAAGCAGCAGCCCGGTTTCGTCTTCACCCCCCTTTGGGAGACGGTGCCGGATGGAGCGCCGGACCCGGAAAGGGCGCTTTTGACGCGTGACGAGCTATCCCGTTTGGTGCGCGCAATCGACGAACTGCCGCCGCGCCAGCGGGATGTCATACTGCTGCACAAGTTCGATGGTCTCAGTTATCAAGCGATTGCCGAACGGCTCGGCATCTCCAAGAACACGGTCATGGTCCATATGATGCGGGCGCTGGCGCATTGCCGCGACCGGCTTTCCGAGGACTGACGTCCAAAGATGCAGTTTTGAGTAATTACAATCGGGCTTGACAACGTCTTATGCCATGAGAGACGGGATAACCGGTCCCAGGACCTGGAGGCACGTGACGAGCCTCCCTCCGGCAGGCAAGATCTCCTAATGCACGAAACGGACCGACTATCGGTAAAAGACGCGGCCACCGCATGGTTCGTCCGTCTGCGCGACGAACCGGCCTCCGACCGCGACCGGGCCGCGTTTGAAACCTGGCGGGACGCCGATCCGGCGCATGCCGAGGCCTATCGGGAGATCGAGCGGCTCTGGGCGGGTCTCGATCAAATCGACCGGCGCATGGCTGGCCGAAACGGCGATGCGGGCATCCGGACACCCATGACCGACCCGGCCCCTGCCGGGCGGTGGCGGGCCCTGTGCCGTATGGCGGCGGCGGCCTTGGTGGCGGTCATGGCCGGTCTCGGCGCTTACGGTCTGACCGGCCCAGGCCTCCTCGCCGACCATCGCACCGGGCCGGGCGAACAACGCGAGATCGTCCTGGCGGACGGTTCCGCCGTCCATCTAAACACCGCCACCGCCCTCTCCGTTGACATCACTGCCGGTCGCCGCCGGGTCACGCTGCATGCCGGCGAGGCCCATTTCGAGATTGCAACGGACCCGGCCCGTCCTTTCGTCGTCGACGCCGCCATCGGCCGGATTGAAGCCCTTGGCACCGCTTTTTCGGTCCGGCGCATGAAGGGCAGCGTGGAGGTGATCGTGACGGAAAAACAGGTTGCGGTCTCCGGCCATGGCCAAAGGCCGGCGGTCGTCACCGTCGGCGAGAGTATCCGCATCACCGATGCGGGGCTCGGCGCGATCACCGATGCGGACACGGCCGCGACCCTTGCCTGGCGTCAGGGCCGGCCGGCCTTCGACAACCGGCCGCTGAGCGAGGTTCTCGGTGAGCTTGAGCGCTACCGGAGGGGCCGGATCGTGATTCTTGACCGCGCGGCCGGGGCCATCCCCGTCACCGGCTCCTTTGCCGTCGCCGATACCGATGCCGCGCTCAAGACAATCGAACAGACACTGCCGGTGCGGCTGCGCCGCGTGAGCGGTTTACTCATCCTGGTGAGTGCCGGTCCCGCGTTATAGACCGATGCCGCAGCCCACCGGGCCGCAACGGCGTCGCGGCCCCTAACTTTTTTCGTTCCATTTGTAATGGTCACTTCCGTCTTTCCCGTCTTCGGCCACAGAAGCTGCACATGCGGCTTCAAAGAGGGATGCACGTCTATCGGTAGTAACGGGCGGGAGTTGGTTAAGGGTCATGGGGACGAGAGTATATGTGTGGGCGTTGAGTATCGTATTGGGTCTTGGCGCGGCGGGATTGGCCGCAACATCCCCTGCGGCGGCGCAGCGGGCTGAAACACAAGCCTTTACAATCGCACCGCAGCCGCTGTCCGCGACGCTTCTGGCTTTCGCCGAGCAAAGCGGATTGGAAATCTTCTTCGACGCCCGCCTTGCGCAAGGCAGGACATCGCCCGGCGTCCAAGGCCGCTACACGCCGGAACAGGCGCTGCGGATGCTCCTCGCCGACAGCGGCCTTATCCACCGCTACACGGGCGTCAACGCGATCACGCTAGAGCCGGTCACAGCGCAGCACGGCGAAAACGGAGCGCTCGAACTCCGGCCGATCACGCTTGAGGGCGAAGCCGAGAGCGGGACAAAATCACCTGAAGGGTTTCGCGCGCAGAACAGCGTCGCCGCAACGAATGTTGACGCCCCGCTGATTGAGACCCCGGCAACGGTGAATGTAATCACGCGCGATTTCCTTGACACGATCGGCGCACGCAGAATTGAGGAGGTTCTGCAATATGTGCCTGGCGCCTCTGCCGAGTCCGTTAACGCATCGGGCACCGGGTTCAGCATTCGCGGGTTCTCTACCACGTTAATTGGTGGTCTCGCCGCAGGCGAAGGCAGCGTGCAGATCGACAACTACCGGCCCGCGGGGCGCCGCTACCATTTCGATCCGGCGCTTTACGAGCGTATCGATGTACTGAAAGGCAGCGCCGCACTGCTCTATGGCACGGCTGATCCCGGCGGGGTTGTGCGGTTTGTTACGAAAAAACCGCAATTCGAGACCAACTATCGGTTTGAAGGAACCTTGGGCAGTTTCGAGACTGCCCGAGGAACCATCGACGTCACCGGCCCGCTTGGCGAAGGCAATCATGCGGCCTACCGGTTGATCGCCACCGGCCTGACCTCCAATCAGTCTTTTCACGGGGACAATGACGACATCAGCTTCGACGACCGGCTGATCATCAACCCGCAGCTTACCTGGCGGACGCCGGGCGGTGGTGAGTTGAACCTGAGCTATGAATACAGCATGCACGAAAGTACATTTGACCCAGGCATCAAGCGTCTCGCCGACGGCTCCTTCACCTTTAACACCGAACCCTTTTTAGGTCCCGGTAACTCCCTGGACCGCGAGAACCACATTGGCGTTGTGGAGTTCACCCAACCCATTGGCGAGAAATGGGAAATACTCATCGGTAGCAAGTTCGGGCACAGTAGTGTCGATAACTTTACTGATGCAAGCTTCGGCTTGCCCGATACCGACAACAAGCTCAACCGTTTCACGGGACTTAGCGACGAACGCGTTGATCAGGAAGAATTCCGCACACAACTCTCTGGACAATTCAATACTGGATCATTGTTACAACACCAAGTAAGTGTGGGCGCATATTACTTTTCGACAGATTT
>JAKSCL010000167.1 GCA_022360615.1 Hyphomicrobiales bacterium | reverse complement strand
TTCCGGGGGCGAGCCCTATCGCCGCAAGCTGATCACCTTCGACAACGCGCTCAACCGGGCGCTGGGGGTCGAGACCGTTCGCGTGTCGCGGATCTCCGACGACACCAGCGACTTTCCGCGCCGCTACCAGCCGGGCCATCCGGCCGCCGACGAGGACGGCTACGTGCTGCTGCCCAACGTCAACTCCCTGATCGAGATGTCCGACATGCGCGAGGCCCAGCGCAGCTATCAGGCCAATCTCAATGTCATTCAATCGACCCGCCAGATGATGGCGCGCACGCTCGACATCTTGCGCGCGTAAACTACCAAAATAGGGGGCTCAGACCATGAATTCTTCATCACTTGCCGCCGCCAAGGCGTATCTGTCGGCTCAGCAGATGAATGCCGGCGGAGCCGGCTTGTCCGGGACCGCGGGCGCTCAATCGGATGGAGGCTTCGGCGAAGCGTTGGCCGATGCCATGCAGAATGCGCTTGAGACCGGCCGCCAGACAGAGATGCAGGCCCAGTCGCTCGCCCGTGGCGACGGCGAAATGGTCAATGTCGTGACCGCGGTCGCTGAGACCGAAATGGCCATGCAGACGCTCGTGACCGTCCGCGACCGGGTGATTTCCGCCTATCAGGAAATCATGAACATGCCGATCTGAGGGCAGGTTGAAACGAGCGTCCGGAGCACTGTATGAACGGTCCCGAAGCCCTTGATCTGGCGCGCGACGGCATCACGACGCTTTTGGTCGTGGCCTCGCCGCTGATGCTGATCGGGCTCTTCGTCGGCGTTGCTATCGCGCTCTTCCAGGCCCTGACGCAAATCCAGGAAATGACACTTGTTTTCGTGCCGAAGATTATCGCGATTTTCGTCTCGATGATCGTTCTCTTGCCGTTCATGGCGCAGGCGCTCGGCGCTTACATGAACCGGATCACCCAGATCATTATCGGCGGTTAGCGGAACCGGATGCGCGGCACAAAGGGGGTGGGGCGGTGATTACGGTCGATGTTCTGCCGAACCTTGCCTTCCTGTTCATTTTGACCTTTGCCCGGCTTGGCTCCATGGTCATGGTGCTGCCGGCGGTCGGAGAACAGGTGATCCCCCGCACCTTCCGGCTCTCTCTGGCGATCCTCCTGACACTCGTCATGCTGCCGGTTCTGGAAGACACCGCGCAGCCCTTGCCCCTTTCCATGCCGGCGCTGGTTGTCGCGATTGTGCGCGAGATCATCATCGGGGTGGCGATCGGGCTTATTGTGCGCATGGTGATGGGAGCGGTTCAGGTCGCCGGCACGACGATTGCCTTTCAGATCGGGCTCGGCTTTGCCCAGAATGTCGACCCGGCCCAAGGAGTGCAGGGCGCGATTTTCTCGAACTTCCTGTCGATGCTCGCGATCCTTTTGATCTTTGCGACCGACACGCACCACTATCTGATCGCGGCTCTCTACGACAGCTACCGGATATTCCCCCAGAACGGTCCGATGCTGACCGGCGACTGGGCCGAACTCGCGATCCGTACGGTCGCCGGATCGTTCCAGATCGCGCTTCAGATGGCCGCGCCTTTCGTGGTTTTCGGCCTGATCTTTTATCTCGGCATGGGGATTCTTTCGCGGCTTATCCCGCAATTGCAGATCTTCTTTCTGGCCCTTCCGGTGAACATCCTCCTGGGCTTCGGGCTGACCGCCATCCTTCTCTCGACAATGATGATGGCGTTTCTCGATTATTTCTCGGCCCATCTCGATCTCTTCGTGAGCCCGTAAGGAGCGGACATGGCCGATCAGCCGGAACAGCACGAAAAGACAGAGGACCCGACCCAGAAACGCTTGAACGAAGCGATCGAAAAGGGCGACGTGCCGAAGAGCCAGGAGGTCACGAGTTGGTTTGTGCTCCTCAGCGGCGCGCTTTTGATAGGCCTCTTTTCCACGGGGCTGGCGCGCGATCTCGCCTATCCGCTCAAAGTGCTTCTGGAACAGGCGCACGCGATCTCGCCGGCCGGCAGGGATTTCGGTCAGATCATGAACGAAATCGTGCTGGCTGCAGCTGCAGCGCTCGGACTTCCGGTCATCTTGATGATCGTCGTTGCCGTCTCCGGCAACCTTGTTCAGCACCGGCTCATTCTGACCACGGAACCGCTTAAACCGAAGCTGGAGAAAGTCTCCCCGATCGCCGGTCTCAAAAGGCTTTTCTCGGGACAGAGCCTGGTGAACTTTGCGAAAAGCTTGGCGAAATTCGCTATCGTCTCGGCGGTGATTTTCCTCGTCGTCTGGCCGAAGCGGGACCAGTTGGACACACTTGTCCTCATCGAACCGGGACTGCAACTGCCGTTTACCCGCACGCTCGCCATCCAGGTCTTCATCGCGGTTCTGTCTGTCCTCGCGGTCGTCGCGGCGCTCGACTACGCCTATCAGCGGCACACCTGGTGGAAGAAGCAGCGCATGACGCTGAAAGAGGTGAAAGACGAGATGAAGCAGACGGATGGCGATCCGCATGTGAAGGCGCGCATCCGCCAAATCCGCGTCGAACGGGCACGCAAGCGCATGATGGCGGCCGTGCCGGAGGCAACCGTCGTCATCACCAACCCGACGCACTTCGCCGTGGCGCTGAAATACGAAAACGGCATGGCGGCGCCGGTTTGCGTGGCGAAGGGGATCGATACGGTCGCACTCAGAATCCGGGCGCTTGCCGAAGACAACGATGTGCCGGTCATCGAAAATCCGCCGCTTGCCCGCGCGCTCCATGCCGGTGTTGATCTGGACGAGCAAGTCCCGCCGGAGCACTATAAAGCTGTTGCACAGGTTATCGGTTACGTTATGCAACTGAAACAAAGGCAAGGCTGGCGCACCGCGCACTGAGTTTTCAGGGGGCGGTGGTGGATTACTCAACGACGCCCGCCTTAACCTGGAACCACAGCGTGAACGAGGCCGGTCGAAGCCGATGGTCGTTAGGGCCGCAGAAGAAAAGCCGCGTGTGACATCCGCAGCCCCGCGCCGGACCTTTGCTTCCACTTCGTTGATTTTCCTTGCCGTTGGCTTCCTCGCGATTGCCATTGCGATTGCCGTTCTGCCAGCGCCGACGTCGCAGCTTCTGGTGCTCGGTGTGCTCGCGCTTCTGGCCGTTGTCGGCGTTTTTTCGCTTTTTGCCGCTTCGACGGGCTTCATCGCGATCGGGCGTCCAGCCATGTCAACGGACATGACCCAGGCGCTGATTGATTCGTTTTCCGAGCCGGTTGTCATTCTCGACGAGCGCCAGACCGTCCAATTCGCGAACGCCGCCTATCTGCGGCTGTGCGAATCCACAGGCCATAGCGAGGCGACGCCGCCCGGCCGTGTCTATGCCGGAAACGCGGATGTGTCGGAAGCCATCTTCCGCTTGAACAAGACAGCCCGGGACCGCTCCGAAGATGAGCAGGAAGTGCGCCTGATACCCGATGGCGGCGACGACCAGGGCCGCTGGCTGCGCTTCCGCACGATGCCGATCCTGACGCTCACTCCCGGCGCGGGCAAGGGCCGGTTGAGCCTCTGGCAGATCAGCGACATCTCCCGCGACCGGGAGCGCCAGGAGAGCGTTTTCCAGGAATTGCAGCACGCAATCGACTTTCTCGACCATGCGCCTGCCGGGTTTTTCTCGGTCGGTCCGGGGGGGCGGGTCGGTTACATGAATGCGACGCTGGCGGGCTGGCTCGATGCCGACCTGGCGGCTAGCACCTCCGGCAAGCTGACCTTGGACGACATCATTGCGGGCGATGGCGCCGCACTCCTCAATGCCATGAAGCCGGTTGAAGGGGAGGTGCGGACCGCCGTCTTCGATGTGGACTTGATCAAACGGGACCGCACGACCTTTCCGGTGCGCATCCTCCACCGTGTGGCATTTGCCGCGAACGGCACGCCCGGCGCGTCGCGCTCGCTGGTGCTCAACCGCAGCCAGGGCGAAGATATCTCGGAGGATCTGCGGGCGGCGGAAGTGCGGTTCGCGCGCTTCTTCAACGCCGCCCCGATTCCCATCGCCACGCTTTCCGCCGACGGCCGCATTAACCGGACCAATGCCGTCTTCGCACGCAAGTTCGCCCCAAGCGGCGACGATGACAATGCGCTTTCAAGCCTGATCACGCCCGACGAACTCGATGCTGTGATGACGGCGGTGAAGGCAACCGCTTCGGGGCAACGGCCGTCCGCGCCCCTCGACATTACCTTCTCCGGCGAGGAGAAGCGCTCCGGCCAGCTTTATCTGAGCCCCGTCGGCGACGGCGACAACGACACCGATGCCGTCATTCTTTACGCCATCGACACGACCGAGCAACGCGCGCTTGAGGTGCAGTTCGCGCAGAGCCAGAAGATGCAGGCCGTGGGCCAGCTTGCGGGCGGTATCGCGCATGATTTCAACAATGTCCTGACGGCGATCATCGGCTATTCCGACCTGCTTCTCGCCAATCACCGGCCGACCGACCCGTCCTTCCAGGACATCATGAACATCAAGCAGAACGCGAACCGCGCCGCCGGTCTGGTGCGCCAACTGCTGGCCTTCTCGCGCCGCCAGACGCTGCGCCCGCAGGTGCTCATCCTCTCGGAGGTCCTGGGCGATCTGTCCATGCTGTTGCGCCGCCTGATCGGCGAGCGGATCGAATTGAAGGTCGACCACGGCGCCGACCTCTGGCTTGTGAAGGCCGATGTGAATCAGCTTGAGCAGGTCATCATCAACCTCGTCGTGAACGCGCGCGATGCGATGCCCGATGGCGGCACACTGACGATCAAGACGCGCAATCTGGCTGAGGACGCCGTCGCGAACGAGCAGGAACCGAACATCGCGCCTGCCGATTACGTGGTGATCGAGGTGGTCGACACCGGCACCGGCATGCCTGCCGAAATCATGGAAAAGATCTTCGAACCGTTCTTCTCCACAAAGGAGGTGGGGAAGGGCACGGGGCTCGGGCTGTCGACCGTCTACGGCATCGTCAAGCAGACGGGCGGCTATATCTATCCCGAAAGCGCCGAAGGCGTAGGCACGACCTTCCGCATCTATCTGCCGCGCCATGTGCCGGCTGAAGGCGAGGTCGCAGGCAAGACCGAACAAAAGACCGCGCCGACGGATCTCACCGGCCACGGCACGATCCTGCTTGTCGAGGACGAAGACGCCGTGCGCACCTTTGCGGCGCGTGCCCTTGAATCGCGCGGCTACACCGTGCTGACGGCGGAGACCGGCGTCGATGCGCTTGAGATCATGGAAGAGGAGGAGGGCAATGTCGATCTTGTCGTCTCCGACGTGGTGATGCCGGAGATGGACGGGCCGACGCTTCTTGTCGAATTGCGCAAGATGAACCCGGACCTGAAGATCATCTTCGTTTCGGGTTATGCCGAGGATGCCTTCAAGAAGAACCTTCCCGAAGAAGAAACCTTTGCCTTCCTGCCGAAGCCCTTCTCGCTGAAGGACCTGGCGAAGGCGGTGAAGGAAATGATGGAGTGAGGCATGATTTGACCGAAGGCCAAAGCGGATTGATCCTGTGAATCAACCGCAGCGCCGAACGCGGCCGAGCCTGAGCGAGGCCGCAGGGAGTAGATGCCTCCTTAAAGCAAGCGGCTGCAGCCTGAAACCGCCGCCGATTCTCCCCCGGACCACAACCAAAGGCGAACAGAGACACCGACGGGAGTGGTCGCCGGTTGGTTCATAAAAGAACGTTTCGTGATCATTTGTTTGCGAATGCTCAATTTCTTTATTGTTCGATAAGAACAAAATAGGTACATTCATCATCGTGATCCGGCTATTGAACCTCTTAGCCGCCTGTGAAAGAAGGACATATTCTCATGACTCAGCCGTCGCTGCGCCTCGTGGAGGGGAATGGAATGGATAAGTCAAAGGCGCTTGAGGCAGCGCTTGGCCAGATCGAGCGGAATTTCGGCAAAGGCTCGATCATGCGGCTCGGCCAGGGCGAGAGCGTGATTGAGATCGCCTCGGTGTCGACCGGTTCGCTCGGCCTTGATATCGCGCTTGGGATCGGCGGTCTGCCGCGCGGCAGGGTGATCGAGATTTTCGGTCCGGAATCGTCAGGCAAGACGACGCTGGCGCTTCACACCGTTGCCGAGGCGCAAAAGAACGGCGGCATTTGCGGCTTTGTCGATGCCGAACATGCGCTTGATCCGGTCTATGCGCGGAAGCTGGGCGTCAATCTGGATGATCTGTTGATTTCGCAGCCCGATACGGGCGAGCAGGCGCTTGAGATCGCGGATACGCTGGTGCGTTCCGGTGCGATCGATGTGCTTGTCATCGATTCCGTCGCCGCGCTGACGCCCAGGGCCGAACTCGAAGGCGAGATGGGCGATTCGCTTCCCGGCATGCAGGCGCGTCTGATGAGCCAGGCGCTCCGTAAGCTGACGGCGTCCATCTCCCGTTCCAACTGCATGGTCATCTTCATCAATCAGATCCGGATGAAGATCGGTGTGATGTTCGGTTCGCCGGAAACGACGACCGGCGGAAATGCCTTGAAATTCTACGCTTCCGTGCGTCTCGACATCCGCCGGATCGGGGCTATCAAGGACAAGGACGAGGTGGTCGGCAACCAGACCCGCGTCAAAGTTGTCAAGAACAAGGTCGCGCCGCCATTCAAGCAGGTCGAATTCGATATCATGTATGGCGAGGGCATCTCAAAGACCGGCGAGTTGATCGATATCGGCGTTAAGGCCGGGATCGTTGAGAAGTCGGGTGCCTGGTATTCCTTTGACAGCCAGAGGATCGGGCAGGGGCGCGAGAACGCCAAGACCTTCTTGAGAGAGCATCCAGAGGTCGCCGATGAGATCGAACGCCAGGTGCGCGAAAGTGCCGGACTGATCGCTGAGGATGTGATGGTGGCGGATGAGGATGAGGCCGCAGGCGAGGGTAGCGCCGCGGGCTAGGGGTCCGGGCCGTCCCGGTATTGCGAGGGGCCTTCCCGCCTTAAATAGTGGGAACGCCCTTCTTCTTTTTAAGCGGGTGCATTTTAAGCGGGGGCATTGCTGGGAATTCGGCCAGGCGAAACCGGTCCTTGGCCGCCCCGGACCGGTTTCGCATTATATTGAATGGAGCAATCGTTCTAGACTGTTGTTCTTTGGCGAATTCCGGCGGAAAACGGGTTCCCGTCCGGCGGCTGGCCTCGCTCCCGGATTTGCTCTAGAAGGGCTGAGTGCGCGCCAGCGCCCTCAAGCGTACCGGTCAAGAAGCCCAAGATGACGACAACGGCAGACGTTCGCTCAGCGTTTATCGACTTTTTCGCAAAACATGGCCACACCCCCGTGGCGTCGAGCCCGCTCGTACCGCGCAACGACCCGACATTGATGTTCACCAATGCCGGGATGGTGCAGTTCAAGAACGTCTTCACCGGGCTTGAGACGCGCGACTACCGGCGTGCAATCACGTCGCAGAAATGCGTGCGGGCCGGCGGCAAGCACAACGATCTCGCCAATGTGGGCTACACGGCGCGTCACCACACTTTTTTTGAGATGCTCGGGAACTTTTCCTTCGGCGACTATTTCAAGGATGTGGCGATCGAGCTCGCCTGGACCCTTGTGACAAAGGAGTTCGGACTTCCCGAAGACAAGCTCCTTGTCACCGTTTATTCGGAGGACGATCAGGCCTTCAACCTCTGGAAGAAGATTGCCGGGCTCCCGGAGGAGCGGATCATCCGGATTGCGACCTCCGATAATTTCTGGGCCATGGGCGATACGGGTCCGTGCGGGCCGTGTTCGGAGATTTTCTACGATCACGGGCCGGATGTGCAAGGCGGACCGCCCGGCAGTCCCGAAGAGGATGGCGACCGGTTCATCGAGATCTGGAACCTCGTCTTCATGCAGTATGAGCAAGTGTCGGCGGATGAGCGCATCGATCTGCCGAAACCGTCCATCGACACCGGCATGGGGTTGGAGCGCATTGCCGCCGTTCTCCAGGGCAAGCACGACAACTACGACATCGATCTGATGCGTGGCCTCATCATGGCTTCGGCCCATGAGACGGACACGGACCCGGACGGTCCCCATAGGATCTCGCACAGGGTGATTGCCGATCATCTGCGGGCCGCAAGCTTCCTGATTGCCGACGGGGTTCTGCCGTCCAACGAGGGCCGCGGTTATGTGCTGAGACGCATCATGCGCCGCGCCATGCGCCATGCCGAACTCATCGGCGTGAAGGATCCCTTGATGTGGCGGCTCGTGCCGCAACTCGTCACGGCCATGGGCCAGGCCTTTCCCGAACTCCACCGCGCTGAAGCCCTCATCACCGAAACGCTGAAGCTGGAGGAAACCCGTTTCAGAAAGACGCTGACGCGCGGGCTCGCCATCCTGGAGGATGAGACCGGGGGCATGGCGAAGGGCGATATGCTGCCGGGCGAAATCGCCTTCAAGCTTTACGACACCTATGGTTTTCCGCTGGACCTCACACAGGATGCGCTGCGCAACCGTGGGATCGGCGTCAATCTCGATGGTTTCAATCACGCTATGGAACGCCAGCGCGCCGAGGCGCGCAAATCATGGCAAGGCTCGGGCGAGGCGGCGACGGAGACCATCTGGTTCGACGTGCGCGATGCTCATGGAGGCACCGAGTTCCTCGGCTACGAGACCGAAGAGGCCGAGGCGACGGTCGTTGCGCTTGTGAAAGACGGCCGGGAAGTCGATGCCCTTCAGGCTGGCGAGGAAGGCAGGCTCGTCGTGAACCAGACGCCTTTTTACGGCGAATCGGGCGGCCAGGTGGGCGATGCCGGTGCGGTTCTCATCGAAGGGGCTCAGCGCTTCCGGGTGGACGATACCCAAAAGCGCCTGGGCGCCGTGCTTGCCCATTATGGCGAGGCGGCGGGCGAGGGCATCCGCGTCGGCGACGCCGTCACCATGCGGGTCGATTCGGCGCGGCGTTCGAAGGTGCGCGGCAACCACTCCGCCACCCATCTCGTCCACGAGGCCCTGCGCGAAGTGCTGGGCGAGCATGTGGCGCAAAAAGGATCGCTCGTTGCGCCCGACCGGCTGCGTTTCGATTTTTCACACCCCAAGCCCATCGGCGATGACGAATTGATCGAGATCGAGGACCTTGCGAATGATATCGTCCTGCAAAACGCACCTGTAACGACCCGGCTGATGGCTGTCGACGATGCAATCGCCGAAGGCGCGATGGCGCTCTTCGGCGAGAAGTATGGCGACGAGGTGCGGGTCGTCTCGATGGGCACGGGCACACGCGGCGGGAAGGCCGGCAAGACCTATTCGCTCGAACTGTGCGGCGGCACGCATGTCTCCCGGACCGGCGATATCGGCCTGATCACGATTTTGGGGGAGAGTGCCGTCTCCTCGGGCGTAAGGCGCATTGAGGCGCTTTCGGGCATGGCCGCGCGCCGTCATCTGCTTGAGCGCGACCGCACGCTGCGCGCCGTTGCCTCCGCATTGAAAGCGCCCGCAGGCGAACTCCAGGAGCGGCTCGATGCCCTGCTTGCCGAGCGCAAGCAATTGGAGAACCAGTTGAGCGAGGCGCGGCGCAAGCTCGCCATGGGCGGGACCGCCGATGCCGACCAGCCGGAAACGGTGAATGGCGTCGCCTTCCTGAAGAAACGGGTGGAGGGGATTCCGGCGCGCGAGTTGAAGAACCTTGCCGATCAGGCGAAATCGCAGTTGGGCTCGGGCGTTGTCGCGATCGTCGGTGTCGCGGAGGACGGCAAGGCCGCTCTGGTCGTTGGCGTCACCGATGATTTGACGGAGCGCTACAACGCCGTCGATCTGGTGCGGCTCGGTTCGGCCCGGCTTGGCGGCAAGGGCGGCGGCGGGCGCCCGGACATGGCGCAGGCCGGCGGCCCCGACGGCCATGCCGCCGACGATGCGCTTCAGGCGATCGCGGCGGGCCTTAGCGACAAGGCCGCTTGACTATAGGCTAGGTTGTGCATGCGGCCCGGCGCTCTACAAGCTTCACGGTGATGCGATTGAAGCCGGGGAGGGGCCACGATGGCGGCCATTGGGGAAGAGCTGAGCTGGACCAAGGAAGCTCTGATCGTGCTGACGGCGGCTGGCGTCGTGGTGCCGCTCTTTCACAGGCTGAAGCTTGGCGTCACGCTCGGCTTTCTGATTGTCGGCGTCGTCATCGGGCCGTTTGGCCTTGGCCGTCTCACCGAGGCCATTCCCCTTCTCGATTATGTGACGATCACCGAGCCGGAGAAGGTGCGCCCGCTTGCCGAGTTGGGCGTGCTCTTTCTGTTGTTCATGCTCGGTATGGAGATATCGCTGAAGCGGCTCTGGCAGCTCAGGCGCTACGTGCTGGGTGTGGGTTCCGCTCAGGTTTTCACCTCCGCTCTTTTGATCTTCGGCACCGCTTATGCGTTCGGGAACCCGCCAACGGTTGCGCTGGTGCTCAGCCTTTGCCTGGCGCTCTCCTCGACAGCGATTGTCATGCAGTTGCTGCTGGAGCGGCGCAGGCTCGGCACGCCGGTCGCGCGCCTCGCGCTCTCGGTTCTCCTGTTTCAGGATTTGATGGTTGTCCCGATCCTGATCGTCGTCGGGATTCTGGGAGCAGGGGGCACGGAATCGGTATGGAGCGCGCTTGCCCGCGCCTTCGTGGTCGGCGCACTTGTCGTCGCGGCCATACTTATCGCCGGGCGCTTCGTCCTGCGCCCGGTTCTCACATCCGCCGTCGCATCGGGGAGCCGCGATCTTGTCATGGCGATCGCCCTTCTCGCGGTTGCGGCGACGGCCGCGATTACCTCCGCGGCCGGGCTTTCACTGGCGCTCGGAGCGTTCATCGCCGGGCTTCTTCTGTCTGAAAGCGAATACCGGCACCAGATCGAGGTCGATATCGAGCCGTTCAAGGGTTTGCTCCTTGGGCTTTTCTTCATGACGGTCGGCATGAGCGTCGACTTCGGGCCCGCCATAGCCAATGCCGGCTGGGTTCTGGCATCCGTTGCGGGCTTGGTCCTCTTCAAGGGTGCGTTGATCTATGGCATTTGCCGGGTGTTCGGCACGTCGCGGCCTGTCGCGTTCGAGGGCGCCATCCTCCTTGCCGGGGCCGGCGAGTTCGCCTTCGTCGTCGTGGCGCTCGCTCAGACCACCGGCATCATGCCGGCCGAGACCGGGCAGTTCATGATCGTTGTCGCCGGACTTTCCATGATGGCGACGCCGTTTCTTGCCCGTTTTGCGGAAAATGCCGGGCAGCGTATCGCCTCCGATGACAGCCACCGGGCGCACGGGATGGCCGATGACGAGATGGAGGAGATGCTGGGCCATGTGGTGATTGGCGGCTTTGGCCGCGTCGGTCAGACGATTGCCCGTATTCTCGACCAGGAGACCATCCCTTATGTGGCCTTCGACAGCGACGGCGGAATTGTCGCGAAACGCAAGGCGGAGGGCGATGCCGTCTATTTCGGCGATGCCAGCCGCATCGAGATCCTCGAAAAGGCCGGGTTCGACCGGGCAGGCGCCTTCATCGTGACGATGGACGCGGCCGATGTGGCGGAGCGCATGGTGCAAACCATTCAAAACCACCGGCCCGACGCGATGATCTTTGCCCGGGCGAAGGACCGGGTGCATGCGCGAAGACTTGCCGAATTCGGTGCGCGCGACGTCTTTCCGGAAACGATGGAGGCGAGCCTGCAGCTCGCCGGCCAGCTGCTTGAGGCGCTGGGCTTGCCGGAGGACGCGGTCCTCCAGCGCCTCAGTGTGGAGCGCGAGACCGAGGCCGCACGCATGAACCTGCCGTCTTGAGCGGCTACCCCGCCATCGCTTTTTGCAGGTTCTCATCGACGGCATCGAGGAAACCGGTTGTCGTCAGCCAGGGCTGATCGGGACCGACGAGAAGCGCAAGGTCCTTCGTCATTTGGCCGCCTTCGACCGTGTCGATGACCACTCTTTCAAGGGTTTGGCAGAAGGTCGCGAGCGCGTCATTGCCGTCGAGCTTGGCGCGGTGGGCAAGGCCCCGCGTCCAGGCGAAGATGGAGGCAATCGAGTTGGTCGAGGTCTCGTTGCCCTTTTGATGTTCGCGGTAGTGACGGGTGACCGTGCCGTGGGCGGCCTCGGCTTCGACCGTCTTGCCGTCCGGCGTCATCAGCACCGAGGTCATCAGGCCGAGCGAGCCGAAGCCTTGCGCGACGGTGTCGGACTGAACGTCCCCGTCATAGTTCTTACAGGCCCAGACATAACCGCCCGACCATTTGAGCGCCGAAGCGACCATGTCATCGATGAGGCGGTGTTCGTAGTGGATGCCCTTTTCCTTGAACTTCGCCTCGAATTCGCTCTCGTAAATTTCCTGGAAGATATCCTTGAAGCGCCCGTCATAGGCTTTCAGGATCGTGTTTTTCGTCGAGAGATAAACGGGATAACCTCGGTTGAGGCCGTAATTCATCGAGGCGCGGGCAAAATCCCTGATCGACTCGTCGAGATTGTACATGGCCATGGCGATGC
>JAKSCL010000142.1 GCA_022360615.1 Hyphomicrobiales bacterium | reverse complement strand
TTGTCGAAAACATGACGCTTTTCGCCCACATGATCCTCATGGACAGTGAAACGGAAACGGCCATGTGCCTTGGCCGGACCTCGCTGATTACGGCGAGCGGCGCCAAGCCTCTATCCACAATGGACCTGGACCTTGTGGTAAAGGAGGCGTAAACCGGATTTCAGGAAAGGGACTGCGGGTTGGGAATGTTTGGCCTGAGGCCTCGCCGAACGGCACGGATTCTGGTTTTGCTCGCCATGGCGGCAGCGCTTGCGGGCTGCGGAACGCCCGTATTCAACCCCTTCGCCGCGCAAACCAACAGCAATCAGGCCAATGCGCTGAATATCGTCAGCATCATCGGCGCGCCCGACACTGTGGGCATGACGCTGTTGACCCAGATGCAGTCCAGCGCCACCGCCCGTAACCTGCCGATGACCACGGGCCCCGCCGTAACCGGCGGCCGCAACATCTCAGGCTATCTCTCCGCCATCACGGAAACGGACGGCACCACCCTCTCCTATGTCTGGGATGTGTTCGACGCGGACGGCAACCGCATCCACAGGATAGAAGGCAGCGAAAAATCGGCGGAGCGTCCAAGCGATCCTTGGATTGCGGCAAACGAAGCCGTTCTTGGCCGTGTCGCGGAGACCTCAACCGCCGCACTTGCCACCTGGCTGATCGCCAATGGCCAAAACCAGGCGGTGCCCGAGGAAACCACCCCAACTCAAACCACCCCAACTCAAACCGCACCCGCCCCCACAGCCGCGGAGACGCCGCCGGCAACCGGCACCATCTCACCGCCATCAACGGGTGGGACCGCATCACCGGCGAACCAGTCAGGCGATGCGTCTCCCGCGACAAACGGCGCAATGCCCGTGCGCTCCGCAGCTTTCTCAGCGGACACGGCACCACGCCCAGGTCTTGCGTCGCTTTTTACGGGGACCACCGGTTCCCGCGCACAAACGGCTGCTCTTAGCGCATCCCAATCCGCACATGTGCAACTCAGCGAAATCAATGGCGCCCGAGGCAATGGCGACACCGCCTTGGCCGAGGCGCTCAGCACAGCGCTCGCGGCCCGTGGCGTCCGCACCCATGGGGGTGATGACGCACCCTATCGCATCTTTGCCGACGTCACCCAAAGCCCCGCCCACAACGGTCTGGAGGCGATCGCCCTGATATGGCGGGTGGAGGATCGGGCTGGAAACGTTGTTGGCACGGTGCGGCAGTTGCGCCATGTCGCAGCAGGCACGCTCGGTGGCGAATGGGGCTCGGCCGCTGTTGCCGCAGCGGAAGCCGCAGCCGGCGGAATCGTCGAACTCATAAACGATCCGGCTCAGATCCTCGCGCAGCGATGACGGGCCGGTTTACAGCCCGAAACGGTCTTGTTAGACAGCGCCGTCCCGCCAAAGAACCGCCCATTGAGCCGGCATGAAAAAAACCATGAAGCTTGTCGCCGGCAATTCGAACCGCGCACTTGCGGATGCCATAGCCGCCTATCTCAATACACCCCTGACGAAATGCGTTGTCCGGCGCTTCGCGGACATGGAGATCTTCGTCGAGATTCAGGAAAACGTTCGTGGCGAGGATGTCTTCGTTATCCAATCCACATCGTTTCCATGCAACGACAACCTGATGGAACTGCTGATCATTATCGACGCGTTGAAACGGGCTTCGGCGCGGCGGATCACGGCCGTCATTCCCTACTACGGTTATGCGCGGCAGGACCGGAAATCGGCCGCGCGCACGCCGATTTCGGCGAAGCTCGTCGCCAATATGGTTGCACGCGCCGGTGCGGACCGGGTGCTGACGCTTGATCTCCATGCCGGTCAGATTCAGGGCTTTTTCGACATCCCGACCGACAACCTGTTTGCCGCTCCGGTCATGGTGCGCGATATCGAAGATCAGTTCGACACATCCAAGGTGATCGTCGTGTCACCGGACGTCGGTGGCGTGGTGCGC
>JAKSCL010000038.1 GCA_022360615.1 Hyphomicrobiales bacterium | reverse complement strand
GTCGGGCTCGGCGGTCGCCAATGTGATGACGACAGGCGCCTTCTCCATTCCGCTGATGAAGCGGATCGGCTTCAAGCCCTCATTTGCCGCCTCGGTCGAGGCGGTCAGCTCGACCGGCGGGCAGATCATGCCGCCGATCATGGGCGCCGCCGCCTTCGTCATGGCCGAATATCTCGGCGTCAGCTACCTGACGGTGGCCGCGCTGGCGATTGTTCCGGCGGCCCTTTACTATGTGGCCGTCTTCGCCTCGATCCATTTCGAGGCCAAGCGGATGAATGTCGGCTCGGTGCCCCAGGATCAATTGGTGCCGCTGGGCAAGGTGCTGGCCGAAAGCGGGCATATGTTCATCCCGCTGGCGGTCATCGTCGGCGTCCTCTTGATGGGCTATTCGGCGCCGTTCGCGGCGCTCTGCGGTATCGCCTCGGTTCTGCCCACAGCCTTGTTGCGCAAGACCACGCGGCATTATGTGACGCTTGAAAACACGCTTCAATCGCTGGAGAACGGCGCGCGCAACGCGCTGCCCATCGTCGCGGCCACCGCCTGCGCGGGCATTGTTGTCGGCGTCATCAACGTCTCGGGCATCGGCCTGTCCTTCTCCAATTTCGTCATCTCCGCGGCGAACGACACGCTTATCGTCGCGCTTTTGTTGAGCATGGTCGCCGGTATCATTCTGGGCATGGGCATGCCGACGACGCCCGCCTACATCGTTCAGGTCGCACTGATGGTGCCGGCCCTGGTAACGCTGGGCGTTCAGGTTGAGGCGGCGCATCTGTTCGTCTTCTACTTCGCCATCCTGTCGGCCATCACCCCGCCGGTCGCCATGGCCGTCTACGCGGCGAACGCGCTGGCGGGCGCCAGCATCTGGGAGGCCAGCATCAAGGCGGTGAAACTGGGCGCGACCGGTTTCATCATCCCGTTCCTGTTCGTCTACGAGCCGGCGATCCTGCTGCAGGGCGATCCGGTCTACGCCGCCTTCGTCATCGCCCAGGCGGTGCTGGGCGTGATCGTGCTGGCGTCCGCTCTGCACGGC
>JAKSCL010000389.1 GCA_022360615.1 Hyphomicrobiales bacterium | reverse complement strand
TGAAAAAGATCCTCAGCTTTGGATCAAGAGCGTGAGGACCGTGATGCAGGATGTCCCGCTCGTCATTTTATCGGATCGCGGCGATTGTCCGGAGATATGCGCGGCGTTTAGAGAAGGTGCGAAAGGTTTCATCTCCACCGACATCGATCCGCAGGTTGCGTTGGAGGCGCTCACCTTTATTCGTCGCGGAGGGTCCTTCTTCCCGACCTCGGTGTTGTTGGAGACGTCCGGGCTGGGGCGTGAAGAGGAAGAGGTGCTGGGCCGGAATATGGCGGACGCGGAGATTGAAACCCAATTCGGCGATAACGTGATTTGGCGGAGATCCAAAGAAAGGCCAAGGATCGAGGTGGACACTCCGGTTCACCATCCTGCGGACCGGGCGTTGACGCCGCGCCAGCAGGAGGTTCTTGAGGGATTGCGGGAAGGGAAGCCCAACAAGGTGATCGCCCGTGATCTTCAGATGACCGAAGCGACCGTGAAGGTTCATGTGCGTCAGATCATGCGGAAGTTCGGCGCTACCAACCGGACACAGGTCGTGCTCTGCGCCATGCGCTTTGTTAAGGCGACTTCAGGCTAGGTCGTTGTGAGGATTTAACAATTGGCTGCGTTGGGTCCAAAATCGTTCCTGACACGCGCATGCTTCGGAAAAGTGGACACCGATTTTCCGTCCGGACACGCGAAAAAACCAAGCATAGAGCAATTGAGCGATTCGCAGAAAGGCAGAATTGCTCTAAATCTTCAATATTTTCCAAAGTAAATTTTTTATATATGAATATTTATTCAATATATTAAGATTTAATCCTTTGTGCGTACATCGTGCGGGTAGTATTTTTGAATCCTTTTCAATGTTATTTTTTAGCCCCGAACATGGAAAAGAGGGTGCGGCGCCGGGAAAATTTGGCGGCGATAAAAACGATGCATGTCGACATCATCGATGACTTCAAGGATTTTGAGGCCGTCAAACCAAACTGGGAGCGTGTCTACGCGGCAGATAGAGACGCCAACCTGTTTCTTTCCTGGACTTGGCTTTCGAAATGGTTGCGCGAGGTGAAGACGGATTGGCTTGTCCTTGCCGCAAAGCCGAACCGGGCCGCCAAGAATTATGTTGGTTTCTTTCCACTCAGATTGAACGCGCGGCCCGCCAAACAGGGCGGTTTTTACACCGAGGTGCTTTTGGCGGGCACCCGTTTCGCCGACTATACGGGCATCGTTCTGGAGCCCGACTACGCTGAAGCTGCGATTGACGCCTTCGCGGAACACGTCAACGGCATGAATTGGGGGCTTTTGCAGTTCAATTCGATGCGCGTTCAAGAGGCTCATCATGAGCGTTTGATCCGGCATTTCCCCAGAACGCATTTCGAGGTTCTTCTAGATCGCCCGGTGCTGGATTCAGCCGGTGTCGACAACAGTATTTGCCCCTTCGTTCCATTGCCCCATAGCTGGGACGCCTACCTGATGACGCTGAGTGCCAATGCGCGGCAAAAGTTACGGCGCTTGTTGCGCAGGCTTGACGCCGATCCGGATTTGCGGATTTCGCTGGCAGACCGGAAAACGGCCCGGCAATCGATTGAGACCCTAATCGATTTCTGGAGCAGCCAGTGGAGTGCGCGCAAAGGCGAAAATCTTCGTGCCTTGCAGAACAATCTGCGCACCATGCTCAATCATTATGCCGATCTCGGCATTCTTTACATGCCCATTCTTTGGAAGGGGCCGGATCCCGTGGGTGTGCTCGCCAGTCTTATCGATTGGCGGAAACGCAGCATGCACTTCTTCATCGGCGCGCGCGATCACACCTTCAGCAACCCTCAACCCGGCCTTACGCTTCATGCGCACAGCATTCGCGCCGCGATCGACATGGGGCTGTCGCGTTATGATTTTCTGCGCGGCAACGAGCGGTACAAATACTCCTTCGGATCGACGGAGCGGCAGATTTTCAATACGGTTATCCGGGTGAAATCCAAGCCGGGCAAGAAGCCGCTGCTTGATATGCGCAGCATTCCCAAGGCCCTCGCGCTTGCCAAACGCCAAGCGGCGGAGGGCGAGCGGGCTAAGGCCGAGACCGGTTATCGGCAGATCTTGAGCCTCGATCCAACTTGTCTTAGCGCCGCTCTCGGATTGGCCGAGTTGAGACGCGTGCGCGGCAGTCTTTTGGGGACGGAGTGTGCCGTCCAATGGATTTTATGAACGGGGATCACTGGCAACAACGCCTTAGAGGTTCTGCATCCCCCAAGATTAAACAGGACCATGCAAGTTCCCGAAAATCTTTCCCGACGTCAAATATTCCCAGGTCCGATCCCAGTTAATCGCACGCTCATAACAGGTTCTTAACTAATAAGTGTATATCAAAAAAATACAACTTTTAGTTTCTTTCGTAATGCCGTCTCGATTGGGGGGATACTATGACGATCCAGAGCAAAATCCTGTACGGAATTGCATGCCTAGCATTTCTTGCGATCGTCGCAGGTGGTCTGGGTCTATGGCAAATTAAAAATATCGAATCTCAAATTAACGAGATATCCGATACTATCACTCCGACAATCGAAACAGCGGATGATG
Source organism: Hyphomicrobiales bacterium (assembly GCA_022360615.1). Taxonomy (GTDB): domain Bacteria; phylum Pseudomonadota; class Alphaproteobacteria; order Rhizobiales; family JAKSCL01; genus JAKSCL01. The sequence goes on along the minus strand of JAKSCL010000389.1, from coordinate 13,047 downwards.
TTATTTATTACGCCACTGATTTGCAAAAACTTGTGGTGGAAATGCTGGCAGATGAAGAAGAGGCGGATGTAATCACACTGCACGATGAATTTCTACAGGTCGCTAAGGCGTTTGATGAATCTTTGGTGGAGCTGGATAAAATCGTTTTGGATGACGCTGTAAAGGAGAGCATTGCTTCGCTTCGAGACGAACGCGCAAGCTTCTTCAATGCCGCAGAAGCGATGTACCAAGCTCATCTCAGCGAAATCCGAGCCGAATACGAATCTGAAACTCAACAGGCTCAGCTGGATCAAATAGGCGATGAAATTGCGGATCAGTTGTTGAAACTGTCGGAAAGCAACGAACAGGAAATGGCCGCGGCCGAAGAAGAAGGCGACAGGCTTGCTGTCAGGCCGGGAACGACTGTGCAGCAAATGAATACGATCTTGGGTGATCTTTTCGAAAGAGAGTATCCAATGGTCGAAGCCGCGCTCAAGCTTAGAACCATTGTGAATTCGCTTGAAGCTGCTGCAGCTGAAGTTATTGCTTCGGAAAACATAGCCGATGTTCCGCGTCTGAGAGGAAACTATACGGATCTCGCTAACGAGGCGGAGAGCTGGTTTTTGATTTTGCAGAATAACTCCGAGACCGATGCTGGTAGGGAAACAGTGAATCAAATAATGGATAATTATAATAACTGGATTTTGGCAGCTAGTAATCCTGGAGGTATGTTTGATAAGCATGAGGAACTGCTGAATAATGAGTTGATTGCTGATCAAAAAGCTGAAGAAGTCGATGTCGTTGGCGATGAAATAGTCAATCAAATCAATAAAATTATCGATTCGGCGGATGCTTTAAGTGATGGAGCTGATGAAGAAGCTGCAGCTTTGGTTCAGTCATCTATACTTTATTTGATGTCTGTCGGCACCGTTATCGTTTTGGTCAGCGCTACGCTGGTGTTTGTCGTGATCCGCACCGCTATTCGACCGCTTAAGATAATTACGGATTTGATGGGCGATCTCGCGCAGGGCCATCTTGATGTCGAAGTGCCATTTCAGAAACGGAATGATGAAGTTGGGAGGATCGCTAAAGCGGTTGAGGTGTTCCGCCAGAGCGGTATGGACCGGGCACGTCTTGAGCGCGAAGCGGAATCTGCAAACAGCAAGCAACAAGCCCGTCAGGCGAGGGTTGATGAGCTCATAACGGATTTCCGCGAGCGGATGGAAACAATGCTGTCGCGGGTGACGTCGGATTCTGGTGCAATGAAAAACGCGGCCGAACAGTTGAACAGCATCGCTGAAAAGACCGAGGGCACGACGCAGGGTGCTTCGAACATATCTTTGGAGGCGACGGCCAATGTTGAAAACGTCGCCGGCGCCACTGAAGAGCTCACCTCCTCGTTCAAGGAGATCGAAAGGCAAGTTGGCGATGGCCTTCAACTGGTGAGCGACGCCACTGTCAACGCGAACAACATCAATGACCGGGTCAAAATTCTAGCGAGTGCCGCAACGCAAATCGGTCAAGTGATCAGCATTATCTCGGAAATCGCGGAGCAAACCAATTTGCTTGCCCTGAACGCGACAATCGAGGCTGCGCGTGCCGGCGATGCCGGTCGCGGGTTTGCGGTCGTCGCTTCGGAAGTCAAATCGCTGGCGGAACAAACCGCCAAGGCGACGGAGGAGATCTCGCAACAGATCAACACCATTCAAACGTCCACCGATGAAGCCGTGGACGGTATTGGCGGTATCGCAAACTCCATGGGCGAAATCGACGGCTTCATGCAAACGGTGGTTGCTGCCGTCGAGCAACAGATGGCGGCCACACAGGAAATTGCGCGCAACGTTCAGCAAGCGGCTGGCGGGACACAAGCGCTCAACAGCAATATGACCGACGTGATGTCTGCTGTCGGCGATACACGGGAATCCGCAACAAGCGTGTTCTCCGCAGCAGAGAGTCTGGCGGAACAGTCGGTTGTCATCAGTGGGGAAGTTGACGCATTCCTGGGGAATGTGGAAGCCGCCTGATACAAGCGGATGTTTGCCGCCATCCGCCTTCGTCTGATCTGGCATTTTTTTACTTTTAGAGATCCCGCCATACCCGCTTGGTCTTGAACAAGCGGGTATGGCGGGTTGCTTTTTAAATGAGCTGCGGCGGAAATCATCGGGGCAGTCCGGCTGATGAGTGATAGCCGGTTCCCCAATACGCCAAAAGAAGGGGTTACCTATGAAGTTGACATCCATGAGGTGAGCTACGCGCGCGCGCAACGTTCAGTTAGACTCAACAACGGTTTCCGGTCGGCCCGCAGGCCTAGATGCGATATTCACCCGGGCATCCGCCGTGGCTCATGGGTCACGTGGCTCATGGGTCAATTGAGAGGTTTCCTCCGATGAAGCGCACGTGGACTTATCTTGCCTTCCTTCCTTTCACCGCGGCCATGGATTTAACCGGTGCGAAGGCGGATGAAATGGGAAAGGCGGGCGCTTGGGGCGAGGCCGAGGAGAGCCAAGAGGAAGAAAGCGGGGTGGGATCGGGCGATGAGAGCAGCGAAGATGGCGGTGCGGGCGGAGCGCCAACAGGCCCCGATGTTTTGTCCTTTGGGGGGGCGGCAGATGAAGGTTCCGGGCTCGGCAGCGGCAACGGGTTCAATACAGCTCTCGATACAGGATACATGAGCCCCATTGCGCCTTCCATCGTTCATGACGGCAGCATGTACATTTCGGCCTCCAGCGGCGCAACTGCCTTTCACGGCAGCGTTGGCGGTGTGTCGATGCGGGCCAGCGAGTCTTTCGGCGGTGAGGTTCGGACCATCCAAAAGGTTGGCTATTCGAAGGACATGGGAGTGGGCGGCGGGCCTCTGAACGACCATCCGCCGGTGCATAACGCGCCTGCGCCAGACGATATCACACTCGACGATTCAGGCTATGTCGAGGCCGATCCCGAAGACGCCGACGCTATGATGATCCTGCTTGGCGGTCTTGCAGAAGGAGTGGGCGACGGGGCGGCGGCCACGGGCGAAGTCGTCTTCGATATCGTGGATTATGGCGCCATCACCATTGGTTATGGTTATGCGTTTTACGGTGCTTCTGGTGCCGAAGAGGCTTTTGCCGATACATTTGCAACGGTTTCCGGCGCGGACCTTGTGTTCAGCTTCGAGGACGAGGGCTCAAGCGGGCCGATAGCCTATTCGACCACCCATGTGATTGCGATTGATTTCGAGGGCGAGTTCGAACCCGCCAACCATCCCGATCTCGGGGAGGTCTTTTGGGGCCAGTTGCTGGCCGAGGGGCCGTTCACGCATTGGGATATTGAAGGGGAAGGGGAGGTCTCAACGGACGGCAACGCTGCGATGCTGTCGTTTTCCGCTGACGTCCCTGACCTTGATAGCATGTCGGTTGCTGAATTCGCGGCTTTCGCCTTGGACAACATAGGTTCGAGCGTGCATTTCTCGCTCAGAACCGGCAAGTCGGAACTCGATTTGATAGGCGAGGCGCAAGGCGTTGAGACCCTGGTCTCGGCCAACGGTTCGGTGATTGAGACGACGGATCAATTCTCTTCGGTCACAGGGATCGTCGTCGGGGTCGCCTAAGCGCGGTGTGCGGCTGGATCAGGTGTATTGAACATTTGGATATTGATTGGCTCGTTGTTGCCGGTCTTTGCAGTTAATATAAATTTTATATCCATCGATTGAGCCATCTTTGATTGTGTTTTGTTCTTCTATTTATTTGTTATGTTCGAATACCGATATCTCTAAATCGTGACTTATGTGTCTTTTGTTTCATATACTTAATATTTTTTGATAATTTCGATCTTTATCGATAACATTTTATCGAAGTTGCGGCGTTTCGTTACTTCTTTCTGTTCTCTCATGTGAAAATGGAGGGTATTATGGGTCACGGATACGGTGGGTTTAAAAAGAAATACGAAATCAAGATCGATAAAGACGTGAAAGTCGATCTCGATTACAATACCGATGCGAATTGGGATTTCGACATTGATGTCGACAAGGATGTCAATAAGGACATCGACATTGACGTCAAAGTCGACTCCAAAGTGGATCTCGATGGTCACTACGCCGAAGTTGATTTCATCGTCGAGGACGTGGCGGAGCATGGCGATCTTGAGTGGGATATCACCAACGTCGCCGACGCCGAGCAGGGCGTTTCCGTCTCAGCCTTCACGACATATGAACCGGGTAGTGCTGGCGAATACACGACGGGTTCTGTCGCGTCACAGGCGATCGGTTACGACACCTTCACCGAACTGGTGATCACCTACGAAGCCTATGACTATGGTTTCGTCGCTTCGGGCGAAGCCATCGCGGCATCTTCCTGATCCTGCGGAACTTGGACGACCATTTAAGCACCTTCCCATATCTTTCGGGTGGCAGCGAACTTTCGCTGTCACCCTTTTTTGCCGTTTGCGGGCGCTCGCCGTTAAAGGGTGTACACCTCCTGGTCAATTGAGCACGCTCACCGACTTTGTAAAAGTTAGGCTTCGATCCCTAGTTTGCCGCTGAGTGACCCGTGAATGCTTGGCGGGAGAGCTTCGTTGCTCTCATGTCATCCGCTGGTCGAGGAGCTTATGAGCCAGATTTTCGAAAAGACAAAAAAAGGCTCCGAGTTCCATCAGGCAATTACTGATTGCCGGTCCTATTTCTGGCTCGTCTTTCTCTTCAGCATCGTCACCAATCTTCTCATCCTCGCCTTTCCCATCTACATGCTGCAGGTCTATGACCGCGTTCTCACAACCGCGCATGCCGACACGCTTTTGATGTTGACGGTCATTGTCGGCGGCGCGCTTTTGCTGATGGCGATCATCGATGGTTTGCGTTCAGCGATGACGCTCCGGATCGGCGGTTGGCTCGTGGACCGGCTCGGCCCGGTTTTTCTGGCGAGCAATGTGCGGGCGCATCTTGCGGGTGGTCCCACAACCGCGAATCCGATTGCCGATCTCACCACCATCCGGAACTTCGTCTCAACGCAAGGGCTGACCTTCTTCTGCGATTCGCCCTGGGTTCCGGTGTTCGTCATCATCATCTGGCTTATTCATCCTTATTTGGGGATGCTGGCAGCCGCGGCAGCGGTCATCCTCTTCCTCATCAGCCTTTTGAACGATGCAGCGACCCGTTCTCTTCTGAAAAAAGCGGGCGACGTGAACGCGTTCGCCGTAAGCGATGCCGATGCGGCTGTCCGCAATGCGGAAGTCGTGGCTTCCATGGGCATGATGACGGCACTGATCGAACGCTGGCAGACGAACCATCTTTCGGTGCTCGACTATCTGCGCCGGGCGGGCGAGCGCGGCGGCGCGCTTGTGGCGCTGACGAAGTTCATCCGGCTCTTCGCGCAAGTGGGCGTTCTCGGCCTCGGCGCACTTCTGGTCATCCGCGGCGAGCTGACAGCCGGTGCGATGATCGCATGTTCCATTCTTCTCGGCCGCGCGTTGGCGCCCGTCGAAATGGCCATGGGCGCCTGGAAGAACTTCACCCAGTCGAGGCTTGCCTATAACCGCCTGAAACTGCAATTGGAGACCTATCCGACACCTGCGGCGCGCACGAAACTGCCGCCGCCGACGGGACATCTGAGCGTTAGAAGCCTCTCCTTCGAATCGGGAGGGCACAAGATCCTCAAGGATGTCTCATTCAGGGTGGAACCGGGCGACGCCGTTGCGGTTATTGGCCCGTCTGCGGCTGGCAAGTCGACGCTGTGCCGGCTTCTTGTCGGCCTTACCGCACCCAGCGAGGGTGAAGTCCGGCTGGACGATTCCCTGATCCATCATTGGGACCCGAAAGACCTCGGGCCGCATATCGGCTATCTGCCGCAGACCGTCGAACTCTTCTCCGGAACGGTGAAGGAGAATATCGGGCGCATGACCGTTGGCGACGATGAAGCCGTCATCAAAGCGGCAGGGCTTGCCCATGCGCACGATATGATCCAGCACTTGCCCCAAGGCTACGACACCGTGATTGGCGTGGGCAGCGTCGGCCTTTCAAGCGGCCAACGCCAGCGCATTGGCCTTGCGCGCGCCGTCTACGGGAACCCGAAATTCATCGTTCTCGACGAGCCCAATGCAAATCTCGATCAGGCGGGGGAATCGGCCTTGGCGGCCGCCATCGCCGAACTGAAGTCGCGCGGTGCCTCGATCATCATGGTGGGGCATCGGCCTTCGACCTTGTCGGAGGCAACCAAGGTTCTGCTTCTCAAAGAGGGCCGGGTGCAGATGTTCGGCCCGCGCGACGAGGTTCTTGCGAAACTGCGCGAGGCCTCAGCCGCCAAGGCCGAGAACCGGAGTCTTTCTGCAAAGCCGTCCGCGGCCAACCTTGTTTAAGGAGGCGACGCCGATGCCGGAAAAGCGCAACGATCTCGTTCCCCAGGATCATGTGACAATCCTTGAAACCTACGACCGGCGCCATGGCGGCAAGCTTGCCTTGCGGCAGAGCGTGCGCGGCCTGTCCCGGATCGGCATGCTTCTCATTGTGGTGTTCGTCGGCGGCTTCGGCGTTTGGGCGGCTATCGTTCCGCTGGCGGGCGGGGCGATAGCGCCGGGTATCATCAGCCCCGATGGCAGCAGGCGCACCGTCCAGCATCTCGAGGGCGGGATCATCCGCAAGCTCCATGTGCGCGATGGTGACCGGGTGCAGCATGGACAGCCGCTGCTGGTTCTTGAAAGCGTGCAGCCGCAAGCCAATCACGACCTTCTTTTGAAGCAGCAACAGACCTATCAGATCACAAAAGCCCGTCTCGATGCCGAGTTGCTCGATCATGACAGGATCGATTTTCCGGAGGAGTTTCTGAGCGCCGATGCCGACATTCGGGCGGTGATCGCGGCGCAGCAGGAGCTTTTCGAGGTGCGCCGCGCCGCACATGAGGCGAAGAACCGCGTGCTCAGTCAGCGCATCCGGCAGTTGCGCGAGCAGATCAAGGGGTTCGAGGCGCAGGTGACGAGTGTGGCCCGCCAGATCGAGTTGATTGCCGAAGAAGCCGCCGGTAAACGCAAACTCGCTGAAAAAGGCCATTTGCCGAAGCCGGAACTCTTGCGCGTGCTGCGTATGGAGGCCGAGCTCGCAGGCCGGCAGGGGCAGTATCAGGCCGCGATCTCCGAGGCGATGCAGCAGATCGGCGAGGCGGAGCTCCAAATCGTTGCCAACGACACGGAGCGCGCAGACCAGGTCGCGACCCATCTCGATCAGCTACAGACGGAGTTGAACGCCCTGGAGGAAAAGCTCGTTGCGAGCCGCGATGTCCTGAACCGCACCGTCATTCCCGCACCTGTGGGCGGCGTCATTGTCGATATGAAGTTCAAGACCGAAGGCGGCGTCATCCAGCCGGGCGCGCCTATTCTCGATATCGTTCCGGCAGATGACAAGCTGGTGATCGACGCTCATATCTCGCCCATGGACATCGACGTGGTGCATCAGGGGCTCCATGCGCAGGTTCAGCTTTCCGCCATTTCGGCGCGTTCTGCGCCCCGGATCGACGGTGTGGTGGTGTCCGTCTCGGCAGACCGGCTCATCGATGAAGCAGACAGCAAGCCCTATTATCTCGCACGTGTCGAAGTGGACCGCGAGGAGGTGCGCCGGGTCGGTACCAATGTGGACCTTGTCCCCGGTATGCCGGCCGATGTGCTGATCGTCACCGGCGAACGCACCATGGCGAACTATCTGCTAAGGCCCTTTCTTGACGCGGTTTGGAAAACGCTCCGGGAGACCTGAGCAGTCAAGCGTCACAGCAAGAAAGCCCCAGCGCGCCGGTGGACGAGGCACCTACGCGCTGGCTTCCGCCCTACAGTTTGTGCATCGGTGGGGCAACATGCTGTCTTGGCTAAAAAACCCCACAAAACGCTCAATGACCGGGATGCAACGGCCTTTACAGGCTTTGAGACGGCGACCACTCCATTCCCATGTAGCCTTGCCCGGTTTCCAACTCCTGCATCATCTTGGCAAGCCGGCGCCGTTTCGTCTCCTCGCGCTTGGCATCGTTGATCCACCAAAGGTAGTCATTTCGCTGATAAGCGGGCCTGTCGTTATAGACGGCGATCAGCCCACGCTTTTCCAGCTCCGTTTTGACGAAGCCGGGCATAGGCTCGTTGGGACGCTTCAGGGACATGGGGTCACGCTTCTGGGCGGAGTGAAGACGATGCTGTCGGCGGAACGCATCATTGGCCCGTGAAACACGGCCTCAATGTTGTTCCCATCCGGGTCGAATGCATAGGCGGCGTAGTATCCGGGGTGGTAGGCGCGGGGACCGGGTTTGCCGTTGTCGGCGCCTCCCGCATCCAACGCCGCTCGATGAAAAGCGGCGACTTTGGCCTCCGAGGATGCCTGAAATGCCAGATGGACGCGGCTGACGGGTGTGCCATCGGCTTCGGAGACAAACAGTTCGTCAAACGTGAAGTAGGTATCGGTATCCCGACCAATGCTGAGGCCGAGAGCGCCAAGGCATGCCGAATAAAATCGGCGGCTGTCCGCGAGCCTCGTCACCCGCAGATGCAGGTGATCGATCAGTCTGCCTTTGTGAATTTTCATTGCTCTTCACTCTTTGCGCAAAAATGTTAGCATAGCTAATGAGTAAAAACAAAGACCACAGGTTCCGGTTTGCTCAGACACTCCACCAACTCCTTCCGAGGCTGGACCGGCTCATGCGGCAAATCGATCGCGAGGCCGGGGCGACCGGCGCGCAGCTTTCCGCCCTGGCGGCAATCTCTGAAGCTGGGACGGACCGTCTTCACCTGCTTGCGGCGCATGAAGGCGTGAGTAAGCCGACGATGAGCCGGATCGTTTCGGCGCTTTCCAGTAAAGGCTGGCTGCAACGAACGGCCAACCCGTCAGACGAAAGAACGCCGGTCTTGACCGTATCGAAGAGCGGTCGGGACGTTCTCGAACGATGTTGCGCCGCACGGACAGAAGCGCTGCGCGGCGTTTTGGACGGTGTCGATCAGAAGACCTGCCGGGAACTCAACAAAGCTTTCGCCCTGATTTCGTCTTCCTTGAAATGATGCGCAACGCGATCATTCGCTTCACGCTGCGTAACATCGTGGAATAGCTCGATGCGGCCGTCACAATCATCAGGGATCCCGCGCACTGGGCCTAGAGCTTGAAGTGTTTCGAGAAATTCACCTATTCGTTCTAAACATCTGATAATATTATGATGTTTTGGTGGGCCAGTGCTTGTTCTTAGAAACCCAGTTTAAGTTACCGGTTGTTCTCAATCCTCCCGCCAGGCGCGGTTCATGCTTTCGACGATCGGCTGGGTCAGATAGTCGATCGCGGTGCGTTCACCCGTCCGGATCATCGCCTCGGCCGGCATGCCGGGCTGCATCGGTTCCTCCGAGACATCAACGAGACTTTCTTCGGGAACATCGATACGGGCAAGAAAATAGCTCATGCCGGTGCGCTCGTCCGTCATGCTGTCGGGTGAGACGTAGGTCACGGCCCCCTCGACCGTCGGCGTCGTGCGCTGCTTGAAGGCCGTGAAGCGGACATTGGCCGGCTGGCCGAGGGCCACATTGTCAACATCCTGAGGGGCGACTTGCACTTCCACAAGCAGGCGGTCGTCGGTCGGCACGATCTCAAGCACGGTATCGCCCGGGCGGATCACCGCCCCCGGCGCGTGCACGGCAAGGCGCACCACTTTGCCACCGACGGGCGCGGTGATCGTGGTGCGCCTGAGCGTGTCCTCCGCCGCCACCAGACGCTCGCGCAGTTCGGCTGTGCTCGCCTGGACGTCGCGCAGTTCCGCGACCACTTCCTCCTGAAATGCCTTGTCCTGCTGCAGGATTTGCAGCTGCGTTTCGCCGATTGTCCGCCCTGCTCTGGCGACAGAGGCGATGATGGAGCCTTTCTGACCGTCTAGGCGGGCGGCTTCGCGTTGGAGCGCCAGAATGCGGGGCAGGGTGGTCTGCCCACGCTCGTAAAGCTGCATAAGGCCTTTCAATTCTTCGGCGATGAGTTCGCTCTGTTTTTCGACGGAAGCTTGCTGCGCTCTCAGACCGACGATCTCTTCCCGTAATTGTCCGATGCGCTCCTCAAGGATTTGCGTCGTGCCTGCCCGGGTTCTCCGGCGGGCCTCGAAGATTCCGTTTTGCCCATCGAGAAGCGCTTGAATTTCAGAGTTGTCCGCACGGTCGAGCAGGGTCTTTGCAAAGATCACCGTTTCCGTTCCATCGCGCTCGGCCTTCAGCCGCGCTTCCTTCGCCAGTTCCTCATCAAGGCTCGCGCGCACAATCTGGAGGGTCGCGCGCGGCTGGGTCTCATCGAGCGCAATGAGAACGCTGCCCTCCTCAACGGCATCTCCGTCGCGCACACGGATGTCCCCGACGATACCGCCCTCAAGATGCTGGATCGCCTTCGCATTGGTATCGACAATCACGCTGCCCGGCGCGACGACGGCGCCTGATAACGGCGCGGTTGCGCCCCAGCCGCCAAGCCCTCCAAAGATCAGGGCAATCACGATGACGCCAAACAAAGTCCAGCCGCCGATCGCAGTAGCCGCCCCTTTCGGACCCGCGACCTTGTTGTCATTTGTCGGGCTGGTCATGGCGCCGCTCCTTCACTTGCGGTTTTCTTGCCGGGAGTCATCCGCACCGGCCTTACCAGGCGCGGCAAAACATCGTCACGCGGACCGAATTTGTCGACGCGCCCGTCACGCAGGACCAAAACCTTGTCGGCGACGACCAGGGCATTCGGGCGATGCGAGATCACGATGACCGTGCAGCCCTTGTCCTTCAGTCCTTGAAAGCTTGCCGCAAGCGCCCGCTCACCATCGGTGTCGAGGCTGGCGTTCGGTTCATCGAGAACGACGAGCGCCGGATCGCCGTAAAGGGCGCGGGCCAGTGCGAGCCTTTGCCGCTGGCCACCTGAGAGGTTCTGACCCGAGCGGCCAATCGGCGTGTCATAGCCTTCGGCGAATTGCAGGATCATCTCGTGCGCGCCGGCGAGTTTGGCGGCAGCCACCACCTTTTCCGCATCCGGTTCCGTGAAGCGGGAGATGTTCTGAGCTGCTGTTCCCTCGAAGAGTTCAACGTCCTGGGGCAGGTAGCCGATATGCGGCCCGAGCGCTGCGGGGTCGAAGTTCTGTACTTCGGCCCCGTCAAGACGGGTATGCCCGGCCGACGGCCGCCAAACCCCGACCATGAGACGCGCAAGTGTGGATTTTCCCGATCCGCTTGGCCCGATCACGCCAAGCATTTCGCCGGGTTCAAGCGAGAACGAGACGCCTTTCACAATGGGCGGACCGCCCGCGGGCGGCGCGGCAAAGACATTTTCGAAGCTGACGGCGCCTGCGGGGCGGGGAAGGGCCATGCGCTCGGGCGGCGACGCATTTTCCGTCAGCAGCGTCGAAAGCCGGTCATGCGCCGCGCGTGTTTGAACAAAGGCGCGCCATTGCGAAATCGACGCTTCGATCGGAGCAAGCGCCCGGCCCATGATGATCGATGCGGCAATCATCACGCCGGGCGTGATCTCACCGTTGATGGCGAGGAAAGCACCCGCACCCAGCAAGGCGATCTGCAGGGAGGGGCGAATGAATTTTGCGATCGCCGTAATCGTGCCGGATCTGTCGCCAGAGCGCGATTGTTCCTCCGCCGCGCGGGTCTGGTCCTGACGCCAGCGCGCCGAAAGCGCCGGGAGCATGCCCATGGCGTGAGCCGCTTCGGCATTGCGTAGCGCGTTCTCGGCGAAAGCCTGCGCCTGGATTTGGTATTTCAAGGCCGCTTGGCCGGGCGCTCTGATGAAGAACTCCGTAGAAAGCGCCACAAGGAAGAGAAGAACGGCGCCACCAGCCGCAATCGCGCCAAGGATCGGATGAAAGAGGAAAATGAGACCAAGAAAAATGATGGTCCAAGGGGAATCGAAGAAGGCCGGGAGGCCGTTCCCCGTCAAGAAACCGCGGATTGTTTCGAGGTCGCGCAGCGGCTGTGCGCTGGCCTTGCTGCCCGCTGAGATGGCGGCGGCGAATTGCGCGTCGAAGACGGGGCGCTCAAGCTCTCCGGCAAAGCGGGCGCCGATCCTGTTCAGGAGGTGGGCGCGGGTCAATTCCAACAATCCGTTGCAGCCAATCAGGACAACGGCGAGAACCGTGAGCGCGGCCAGTGTCTCAAGGCTTTGGGAGGTTAGGACGCGGTCATAGACCTGAAGCATGTAGATGGGCGCGACCAGCATCAGCATGTTCATGAAAAGGCTGAACACGCCGACAATAAAAAAGGCGCCGCGCAGGCGCTTCAGAGTGGTCCTCAGGGGCGTTTCGGCTGCGGGTTTCGTCTTCGGTTTCATGGAACGCACTCACCTTGCCCGTCCTTAAGCCGTTTTGTCCGGCTTTTGATCGTTATCCCCTTGACGGCGGATGGGAGCGGCTGGATCAACCGCTACCTTCCCTTTTTCGATTGGCGGGGCGCTCTGCCCCAGCACTGCCCTTTAGGCAGGTTAGGAGACCATCAAATCATCGAGAACGGTGTCATCCGCGCGGATGTTCAGGTTCTGGATGCGTTCATCGTCTTCCGGTGCTGTCTCCACCTCAGTGAACGGCGTGGCGCTGTCCACCGGGAAGTTGGCGGCCAAAAACTCCGCAAGCGCATCCTGCTCGGAACCGAAGCTTGCAAAGTCGGCGTTGCCGTCGAGTTCCGTCTCAGGCGTTGCGGTCGGGTCGATATCCGTGAGGTCGACACGATTAACACGGCCCGGATCGCTTGCCTCGAATGCGGCGAAAGGATAGCCATCGCCGCCATCGGCCAGGAAGTTGAGGGTCACGATGCGGACCTCGGACGGTGCGCCGGCAACCGCGATGCCATCGTCGAAGAGGGCCTGGGTGGCATTGCCGTTCTCATCGATCAGGGCAATGTCCTGGATGCGTGTTCCGGCTGTCGTCACATTGCCGTTGCCATCGAGCACCTGGGCTGTGCCGTCCGGATCGAAGCTGAAGCCCAAGCCGCCGACTTGCGCGAATTGGCCGGGGGTTGCGCCGGGCGCCGTTGCGGCGACACCGTGCTCGAGCACGATCTTCAGCTCATCGAGCGTCAGCGTCAGCAAGGTTAGGCCGTTGTTGAAGCGCAGCGCGTTCTCGATATCGAGCTGCGAGA
>JAKSCL010000354.1 GCA_022360615.1 Hyphomicrobiales bacterium | reverse complement strand
CATGCACCTGAAAAATGTTCTTCGCGATATCGAGACCAATGATGGAAATCTGCATGTGGTGGCTCCTTTCTTCCAATGACAACAACGGCCATCATGAACCGCCAATGTCGAAGGGTGCAGGAGCCGTCCACCCCATCATTCTCATCGCGCACGGCCCGCCACCCCGCATTCGCCAGTCTTTGCACGATCCTCCAGGCCGCAAACTGTTTTGTCCGCCGGAAAGCTTGAATCGGCCGTTCTCGAAGCAGACCCGTAGTCCCTTGCTGATTGAAGACCGACTCGTTCACCGAACCAAGCATTCTCGTCTCATTGTCCCGGCAATGCTATTCAAGTTGGATGCGCTTGCTTCTCGTCGAAGACCATGTCTCCCTGGCTGAAGCCGTATCCGATGCTCTGTCCCGCGCTGGCTTTGCCGTAGACCACGCGGCGAACGCCGATGATGCGCGGTCCTTGATTGCCGTCACAGACTATGATCTCGTCGTCCTGGACCTCGGACTGGCCGATGGCAACGGCCTAGATCTTCTAGCGGAAATCCGCGGTTCAAAGGGATGGCCGGCATTGATCATGACCGCCCGCGACACCCTGGCCGACCGGCTGGCGGGGTTGGACGGAGGCGCCGACGACTATGTGGTGAAACCTGTCGAAATGCCGGAGCTTGTGGCCCGTTGCAGAGCCGTGCTGCGCCGGCCCGGCGGGCGACTTGGCACCATCCTTGAAGAAGCCGGCCTCCGGCTCGATACGGTGCAGCGTCGCGTTTCCTATCGCGATCAGGCGATTGCATTGGGTCAACGCGACACCGGCGTGCTGGAACATCTCATGCGGCGCAAAGGCGAAGTCGTTCCTCGCACGGTCCTCGAGCAGGCGGTCTACGCGCTTGACGATGCGGTGACGCCCAATGCGCTGGAAGCGGCTGTTTCGCGCATCCGCAAGAGACTGGCGCAGGCGGGCTGCCCGGTCACCATCCACACCGTGCGTGGGGTTGGTTGGCTGTTGGAAGGCAAGCGGGACACCACGCGGTGAAGCCCCGCAGCAACACCATGGCGCGGCTTCTGACGCGCCGCCTGGCTTGGATTGCGCTTGCAGTCCTTCTGGCGAACCTGGCGCTCATCTGGGCCTACTACGGAACGGACCGTGAGGCGCTTCAGGACGAGTTCGTGGACCGCCAGATGGCGAGACTGGAAGCCTCTTTGATTTCCACCGGCGAAGGCGGATATCGCATCGGCGACCGGGCGCGCACCCTTTTCGAGACGCACTCGGAAGCTTATGGCTTTGTTCTCTTGGGTGCGGATGGCCCCGCGCTTGACGAGGCAAACAGCGGCCTGATCCCAGCCGCAGCATTTGCGCAAAACCGGTTTGCCGACGATTGGATCGCCAGACTGTCGGAAGGCACCCCTGAACTGATCGTCGCCGCACACACTATTGGGCCGCCCGGCGCGGAACTTCGGCTTGTGTTCGTTGCACGCGGCGATCCGGCGAACCTTCTGACCTATGCGCTCATCGCCGAGTTCATTGGCCATATTGCGGTTCCGTTGCTTCCCGCGATCTTACTGCTTCTAGGGTCGAACGCCCTGATGCTTCACCGCAGCCTCAATCCCGTCAGCCGCGCGGCCGCCTGGGCCCGGGCGCTGCGTCCCGGCGTCGGCGATACTGAACCGATGCCAAAGACCGGTCTGGGCGAAATCGACGACTTACTGCATGCAACCGGCCGCGCCCTTGACCGGTTGACCGAAGCCCTATCGGCTGAGAAGCGCCGCGCCGCCGAAGCCGCCCACGCGCTCCGCACGCCGCTTGCGGCTTTTACGGCCCGTCTTGACCAGTTGCCCGATAACGAAGCCACGGCAAGTCTGCGTGCCGATCTGGCGCAGCTGTCGCGGACGGTCCGGCAGATTCTTGCTTCGGCCAACGCCGACATGGTTGCAATCAAACCAGGCGCCCATATCGATCTCGGCTCCATTGCAGAAGCGGTTGTGGCCGCGCTTGCTCCTGTCGCCATACGCCAGGACGCCGAATTGGAACTGCGACGAGAAGGCGTCGTTCCAACGATCAGAGGCGACGAGGAAGCCATAACACTGGCATTGGTGAATCTGGTCGAGAATGCGATCATACATGCTGGCGGATTGATCACCGTCGCAGTGGGCCCAGGCGCTCTTCTGAGCGTTCGGGACCGTGGCCCCGGCCTGCTCGAAGACAGTTCCGATCGCCTTTTTGAACCTTTCCGCCAGGGTCCCAATGCCCCCGCGACCGGTGCAGGGCTCGGTTTGTCGATCGTTGCCCGGGTTCAACGCGCTCATGACGGCGCAGTTACCGCGCGGACCCACCCGGATGGCGGTGCCGAGTTCTGCCTCTCGTTCGATGTTGACGGATGAATTTGTTGCGGTTCGTCAGGGTTCCGTCAGCTTGACGGCGTATCCAGGGGCGCGGCCAACAAAGCGCAAAGCATCCCGCACCCTGACGGAGAAGAAAAATCATGAACGAGACCGAAACAAGAAGCCAGGTCAACAGCCACCGCTCTCTCAAGAAGTGGCTGACAGAAGACGTTCGGCTGTCCCTGCCGCGTTACGGGCTCCTGCTTGCGTCCGGTCTGATACTTGCATTCGCCCTTGTGGCACTCGACTGACGAGGAGGTAGACGAATGAAACAGACACGTGTCCGTCCCCTCATTGCGATGGCGGCCTTCGGATCGCTCGCCGCCCTACCGGCGTTTGCCGAGGCTGTCACGCCCATCGCCGACGTTAAGCGCGGCCAAGCCGTGACGGTCGAGGGAACCGTGGAGCGTATTCTGGACGAGGACGAGTTTCGATTGGAAGATGCATCCGGCCGCATCGACGTCTACATCGGACCGAATATCTTACCTGCCAATACCGGCGATCGCGTGACGGTACGCGGCATTGTCGACGACGACTCGTCACGCGAGATCTATGCGCGGCAGTTGGTTATGCCTGACGGCTCGGTCGTCACCTTTGATAGGCGCTACGATTGAGCGTCGTTCGACAGCGGCGCTGAAGAGCTCTGGTGTTTTTCGGCCAAACATGGAAAAAAGCAGCGAAACGGCGTGCGGGAAACACGGCTTTCGTCTGCCAAGGGCAACGTCTCGGTTGATGCCTGGAGCTTCGGAGCAAACCCAGTCTCAACCTGGGTGTAAGACTGCTCCGGTCTTGTATGAATGACCTTGTTGGCCCGGCACTCAGCGCAGCCACACCGACATGCAGGCGACCTTCATTTTGCGAACACTCAGCGATTATAACCGTATGAGATCGCTCTTTAATATCTCATGCGCAATCCGCCGCACTTACGCACCCGACAGAGCAGGCGAAAACCCGAACCGCCATCACTGCCTTGTTGCGGTTTACGGTTTCTCCTCGATCTTCCGCTCGGCTTCATCTAATCCGTATGGATATGCGCTGGCCATGGCCGGAGATCGCTTATCCAGGTTCCTGTTGAGCATGTTCGCTCTCAAAAACACCCCGATCGAAATCAACAGGCATGTTTGCAATGACCTTGTCCGTCACATTTGTGTTGTTTCCGGAACTCACCCAACTCGACCTAACGGCTCCGGCGCAAGTGTTATCGCGCTTGCCGGATGCGGCCATGCACTATGCTTCCGCAAACGAAGCTCCCGTTCCGACGGACAGCGGCTTCTCTATCCTGCCGACTGCAACTTTTGAGGATGCCGCCTCGTGTGACATCGTTTGCGTGCCAGGCGGACCCGGTGTTGCCGCAGCGCTGACCGACGAAGCAACCGTCGCCTTCATCAACCGCGCGTCGCGGAACGCGCGATACGTCACCTCGGTATGCACAGGGGCTTTCCTGCTTGGGGCAGCCGGTGCGCTTTCCGGCAAGCGGGCGACGACACATTGGGCGTACCGGCACTTGCTGCCGAGCGTAGGCGCAACGCCCGCCGAAGGCCGTGTCGTACGCGACGGTAATTTATTCACCGGGGGAGGCGTAACGGCCGGGTTGGACTTCGCTCTCACGGTCGCAGCCGAAATGGCAGGCGAAGACACGGCACGAATGATCGGTACGGCAATCGAATACACACCTGCACCGCCGTTCGGACCATGCGGCTACGACGCACAACCGCAGGCAATCCGGTCAGCGCTGGACGCGCGCTACGAGACATCGGTTGTGCGGATGGCGGGGGCGCTGGATACGCTTAAGACGTTGCGGTGAGAGTTGAAACGAAACGCCATCGCATCACACGTTTATTCTGCTTCACACGCTTATCCTGCTTCGACTTAGGCGTCGAATATTTCGACCGCACTCTTACACCGCGCTTCAACCGGTCACATTAGAACGGCCAGGAACGAAAGATTGACGAGCACCGATCCATTCTCGTCTTAACCAGCACAACGCCGCCACTTCAGTGACCAAAGCCATCACACCGCAATCGAAGTCTGGAACGGCAGCCTTGCAGCCGTCGCTCCAGGAATTCAGAACTCTACTCATTGACGACGATGAGCGAATGCGCACCGGGCCCGGTCGGAATGCGGTGACCGGTGTCCTCAAGCCCCGGAACGCCGTCCTCCGACTGCACCACTTCCCAGACCTCAAGACCGCTTTGCCGCGGCTCAGGCCCTTCATATTCAAACACCCCGGCGGCGACGTAGCGGTCCGAAGCATCAAAGGCGATCCCCTCTGGCAGGAGGCCGCCAAGAGGCCAATCACCCAGATGCGTTAGTTGCCCTGATTCTTCGTCAAAGCGGATCAGGGAAAGCGAAGAACTGCTGTGGCCCACCTCGCCCTCGGGAATCCAGGTCTGCCCGATGTTCAATGACGCGATCAGGCCGCCTGCGTTCGAAAAGGCAAGGCTTTCGGCGTGCCGCGGCAGCGAGGCGCCGCTGACGACGAAGTGGCGCGGCTCTTCCGCATCGAGCGCCGCGAGTTCGATCGAGGTGAACTGCGAGGGCGGCGCGTTGACGTAAAAACCGCGCACATCGGGACCCCATTGGAGGTCGTTGCTGACGAAATAGCGCCCGTCGCGCGAGAACTTGCCCGACATCGGCCATTTCGATGTCTGGACCGGATTGCCCCATGGGATGATTCCCGACACGCTGCCGTCCGCATCCCGCGCAACACGGAAAAAGCGCACCTGGCCGCGGAAGTTGAGCGTTACTGCAATCACATCGGCACTCGGGTGCCACTCGGCATGGTGCGGCATCAGGCCCTGGTCGGGCAGTTCGCTCATGGGGGAGAGCCCGCCCAGCGCAAACTTCCGCACGTCCCCGAAGCGGCCATCCGTAAAGGTCACGAAAACAAGCGGCGTTCCGGGGGTCTTCGTGGCAAGGACGAGTGTACGCCCGTCGGGGCTTACGGATACGCCCTGCGGAAGCGGACCGACCTCCGCTTTTCCCAGAACGCGCGGCTGGCGCGGATCGCTCACGTCGACCGCACGAAGCATGGTGCCGGCATCCAGGTCACTGAGCACCCGGTCGCTTTCCTCGCGCTGCATATGGGTCTCGGCTACGAAAATCGTGTTGCCGTCCGGCGAGGCGGCAATCGAATAGACCGGATTGATGACGGTGTTGGACACCTCAATCGCCGCGACTTCCGGCGTAGCGGCAAGCGGCAGGGAGACGATAGACAATTGGTCCGGTCCACGCGGCGGTCCAAGGTCGCCGTCGATATAGGCGTAGGCACGCATATCGCCATCGGAAATCGCCGCAATATAGCGGCCTTCAAAATCCGGCGGCTGTTGGGCGAAAGCGGAGGCTGTCAGCAGCGCGCCCGCAAGCGTCCCAGTCAAAACAATCCGATGCATGGGTGGCTCCGTCATGAGAAAACACGGATTGCAGATCGTGTTATGGAAACGGCGTAACCAGGCCGGTTTTCGATAGATTCAATAAGGAAAGCCGATCGATTGTTCTCCATCACCGACTACCGCTGCGTCGTCGCCCTGCATGAGGAGCGTAACTTCGCGCGTGCGGCGGCCACCCTCGGCATTTCGCAACCGGCGTTGACAGGGCGGCTGCGGCGCATCGAGGAACAACTCGGCGTGAAGCTGTTTGAACGGGGCCGTCAGGGAGCCAACCCGACGCCCGCGGGCAACTCGTTCACCGAAGCATCGCGCAAAATCATCGAAATGGCCGAACAGGCGGCCGCCGCCGCGCGGGACGCGGATCGCGGGCTTGGACAGCATCTGCGCATCGGCATGACGCAAATCGCCGCCGTGCAAATCGCCGTTCCGGTTCTGCAGACCTTCCGGCGCGAGAACCCTTACGCCCGCATCCGTTTGCTGGAGGGCACGTCCGCCATGCTCGAAACGCAGGTGGAACAGAACCTGATTGACGTTGCGTTTCTGCACCCTCCAATCCATCAAGCCGGTTTATCGGAACTCCATCTCATGTCGCAGCAAGCAGTGAAATGCTCGCCCAACACATCGCTTGAAGATGGCTTGCCGGCGATCCGTTACATTAGAAAGGACGCGCCGGTCCTGGTCGCCGAAATCGACAGGAAGGATCGTGAGGCGATCGACCGGCACGCTCTCGCGGAAGTCAATACGCTACTGGGCGCGGTCGTCGCGTCCCATGCCGGTTATGGGCCTTTTATTGCGCCGAAAGGTTTTCCGAACCCCTTTGCAAGAACCGATAAAGGCATGGATGAAGAACCGCTCGATCTTGAGCTCGGAACCAGCGTCATCTGGCGCAGCTTGGACCGGCGTCCGATGGTGCGCGCGCTTCTCGATATCTGCCGCCGGTCCTGATGCAGTTTCACCTGGACTTTGACGCTCTTGCGCCAAGCAGTTCGCCTGTCCGGGAACATTCGCCAACGCCATTTTGCGGCGATCAGGCGTAGCGTTTATCGAAAGCCCAGACCTCCTCGAAGCCGACCAGCCGATTGAACGCACCGAAATCGTATAGCTTCGAACGCTCTGTAGTCGTCCCATTCACCTTGATGTCGTCGTAGACCGTCTCCAGGGCCGCTCCCGCAGCCAGGAAACCGGCTCCGGGAAAAATGGCGAGAGCGAATCCCAGCTCATGCAGCCGGTCCGCCCGCAGCACCGGCGTCGACCCGCCATTGACCATGTTCGCCAGAACCGGAGCATCGATGCTTTCGGCGATCTCAGCGAGTTCAGTCTCGCTTTCCGGCGCCTCGACGAAAACAATATCGGCGCCCGCCTCCGCATAGGCGCGACCGCGCCGGATCGCCTCATCCAGGCCGAGAGAGGTTCGGGAATCGGTTCGTGCGACAATCAAAAAGTCATCGTTCTCCCGGCTATCGACGGCCACCCGGATCTTTTTCGCCATGTCTTCAGCCGGAACAACGGTGCGTCCGGGCGTGTGACCGCACTTCTTCGGGAACTCCTGGTCCTCAAGCTGAATGGCGCTGACGCCCGCCGCCTCGTAAGCACGCACCGTGTGGTGAACGTTCAGCAATCCGCCATAGCCGGTATCCGCATCGGCGATAATCGGCGTTTCGGTCATCTTCGCAATCTGCCCGACGCGACCCAGCATCTCGGTCATGGTGGCAATGCCAGCATCCGGCAGGCCGAGATGGGAAGCGACCGCCCCGTATCCAGTAATGTAAAGCGCTCGAAAACCCATACGGTCGGCGATCAGCGCCGATATAAGATCGTAGACACCAGGGGCAACCACCATTTCACCCTCGATGATAGCCTGTTTTAGTGCAGCATCGGCCATCAGTTGCTATTCTCCGGCTGTTTGACTTGAGGCTGTTTCGTTCGGGATCGGTTTGCGCAATCCGGACCATGGCATGGAGGCAAGAAGCTTCGCCTCGAAAGTCTCGATCCGAGCAATCGCCTTCAGCGTCATCTGGATCTCCGACGCCCCTTCGAGCATGGCCTGTTTGCGGTAGGAATCGATGTCGAAGGACCAGCACTCGCCATCAAGACGGACATGTTGTTCGGGAAGATCGATAACGGCCTGCACGCCGGGCTGCCGCTTCATTGCCGCGGTCAAGGCGGCTAGCATGCGCTCCTCACCGACGACGGCAAGCAGCCCGTTCTTGAAGCAGTTGTTGTAAAAGATGTCCCCGAAACCCGGCGCGATGACGGCTCGGAACCCTTGGTCGACAAGTGCCCAGACCGCTTGTTCGCGCGAGGAACCACAGCCGAAATTGGGGCCTGCCACAAGGATCGAGGCCGTCCGGTAGGCAGGCCGGTTGAGGACGAACCCCGGCTTCTCCGCGCCCGCTTCATCATAGCGAAGATCGTGGAATAGCAGATTGCCATAGCCTTCCCGCCGCGCGCGGTGAAGAAAGCGCGCCGGGATAATCTGATCGGTGTCCACATTGGCATTGATGAAAGGGGCAAGCACGCCCTCGTGTCGTTGAAACGGCTGCATGTCAGGCCTCCGATGCAAGCTTGCGTACATCGGTCAGCCGTCCGGCGACAGCAGCGGCTGCAGCCATCGCCGGACTGACCAGATGCGTGCGCGCGCCCTTGCCCTGCCGGCCGGCGAAGTTCCTGTTGGAGGTCGAGGCGCAGCGCTCGCCCGGCGGCACAATGTCCCCGTTCATGGCCACGCACATCGAGCATCCAGGTTTCCGCCATTCGAAACCGGCGGCGCGGAAGATCCGATCCAAACCTTCGGCTTCCGCCTGCGCCTTGACCCGCCCGGAACCGGGCACCACAAAGGCCGGCACCTTGACGCGATGCCCTTTTGCGACGCTGGCGGCAGCGCGTAGATCCTCTATGCGGCTGTTGGTGCAAGACCCGATGAAGACGCGATCCACGGCCACGTCGGTCATTGGCGTTCCAGGACGCAGGCCCATATAGGCCAGCGCCTGTTCCGCCGCTTCCCGCCGCAATCTGTCGGGTTCGGCCGCAGGATCGGGAATACAGTGAGACACCGGCAAGGCCTGCTCAGGCGACGTGCCCCAGGTCACCATCGGCTCGATCGCCGCACCGTCCAACGTCATCTCCCGGTCGAACGTGGCCGCCTCGTCGCTCGACAGCGCCTGCCAAGCATCGAGCGCTTGCGTCCACATCGCGCCGGAAGGTGCCAGCCGCCGCCCTTTGAGATAGTCGAAAACCGTCTGATCGGGCGCCACCAATCCGAAGCGCGCACCCGCCTCGATGCTCATGTTGCAAAGCGTGAGCCGTCCTTCGACGGATAAGGCGCGCACAACCTGACCGGCATATTCGATGGCATAGCCGGTCCCGCCAGCCGAACCGATCTTGCGGATCACCTCCAGCGCGACGTCCTTAGCGACAATCCCCGATCCGAGCGCACCGTCAATGGTGATCCGCATCAGCTTCGGCTTGGCCTGCCAGATCGTCTGGGTTGCCAGGACATGGGCGATTTCCGACGTTCCGATCCCGAAGGCAATAGCCCCGAGCGCACCGTGGGAGGCTGTATGACTGTCCCCGCAAACGATCAAGGTTCCGGGCAGGGTGAAACCCGATTCGGGACCGATGACATGGACGATGCCCTGATTGGGATCGCCCACGCCATAGGCCGGGAACGCGTCTTTTCGGGCGTTCTCAAGCAACCGCAAGGCCATATCGGCCAAATGCGGCGGCTGTTGGTCGAAACTGCCGGCGGTGTTGGCGTAGTGGTCGGCCGTCCCAAGCGTCAGATCGGGTCTGCGAACCGCAAGGCCCGCCTCCCTGATCATGTCGAAAGCCTGAGCTGTGGCGTCGTGAACCAAGTGCCGGTCGACGAACAAGAGAGATGCTCCGTCCGGCCGTGTGGTGATGACATGGGTTTCCCAGATCTTGTCGAAGAGGGTCTTGGGCATGCGGGTTCCCCTAGGTGGAAACATTGGCGCGATCGATCCGGCTTCTTGCACGCAAGCGGCGGATCATTGGATAAGCGAGGGTGAGGAGCAGAAGGGCGAGCAACGTCAGCGCGATGGGACGCTCGAAGAAGATCGTCAGATCACGGCCGCCAAGCTGATAGCTGCGCAACAACTCGCCTTCGGCCATCGCGCCGAGCAGCAAGCCGATCACCATCGCAACGGCCGGGTAGCCGTAGAGTTTCATGATCCAGCCGAGGATGGCGGCACCAACCAAGGTGATCGGCCCCAGCATGTTCCCAGTCAACGCGTAGGCGCCGAGAATGGTCAGTGCCATGATCGAGGGGACCAGGAAGCGCAGCGGCAGCTTCACGACCAGAATCGAGATCCGTAAAAAGAAGATACCGATGAAGACCAGAAGAACGGATTGAACGAAATTGCCTAAAATGATCGTGTAGACGATTTCCTTGTTGTCGGAGATGAACCGTGGACCACCGGTAACGTTGTGCATCGCGAACGCACCAAGCATCACCGCGGTTCCGGCGCCGCCCGGAACGCCGAGAGCCAGCAGTGTGACCATCGAACCGGCCTCGCTTGAGCTGTTTGCCGATTCCGCCGCGACGACGCCTTTCGGATTACCCTTGCCGAAGGTGTCCTTTTCCCCGCCGCGTGCCCTGTTCTTGGTGTAGCTGTAGGAGACCAGATTAGCGACCGTGGAGCCGATGCCCGGCACCGCTCCAATCACCGACCCTAGAAAACTGCCGCGCAGGATCAGCCCGAAATTGCGGAGAGCACCGAAGAACCCGCGCAGAATTTCACGCAGGGAAACTTTGCGCGACCGCTCATCCTCGACGATGTAATCGCTCTTGACCAAATCGAAGAGTTCGGATGCCGCGATCAAACCGATCAACGCCGCTGTGATGGGAATGCCGTCGAGCATATGCATCGAGCCGAAGGTGCCGCGCATGACGCCGGCCGAACTCATGCCGATGGTACCGGCGAGAAGACCAAGCGCCCCGGCAAGCAAACCCTTGAAGAAACTGCCCTCCGACAGGGCTGCGATCAATGTCAGCCCCCAGAGCGCCACCATGAAGAGTTCCGGCGGACCGAGTTTGAGAACCACTCTCGATGCCGGTTCGATCAGCAGCAATAGAAGCAGGTAACCAAGGGCGGTGGCGACCGTGGAGGCGCCCAAAGCAAGACCGAGCGCCTCGTTGTGCCGTCCCTTTCGCGCCATCGGATAGCCGTCGAACGTGGTGGCCAGCGCCGCCGACGTACCCGGCACGTTCATCAGCACCGCCGGAACCGCGCCCCCGAAACCGCCGCCGGTGAAAATCGCGGTCAGAAACAGGATGGCGGTGGTGAAATCCATGTAAAGCGTCAGCGGCAAAAAGACCGCCATCGCGATTGGAACCGACAGGCCGGGCAACATCCCGAACATCAAGCCGATCATCAATCCCGCCGGGACCGCGATCCAGGGCGAGATATCGGTGAACAGCACATAGAAGGCCTGCTGCAGGGCGTCCACGTCGATCATGACAGCCTCACAGCGGAAGCAGCGTCGGGATCGGCACGAACAGCAGATACCGCATGGCTGCCGCCACCGCCGCGCCGAACGCGCACGCATAACCTGCGATCAGCACCAGATTGCGTTCGCCGTAAATCCACATATTGGCGGCGACGAAACAGGCCGTGGCGAGATCGAAACCGGCCCATGGCAGCCCAACGACATAGATGACCATGCTGATCATCGACGCCATTGGACCATACCGGTGGCGCCAAGGCGCCTGTTCCGCCGGGGCCTCCGGTGCGCCGGGCCGGCCGCGGGCGTTCGAGCGCAGCGCCATGCCGGTTTGCACAAGAAGCATCGCGGCGATGAACAGAGCAAGACCGCCAACCGGGACGATCAACAGGAGGTTCGTGATCTGGCTGGACGCGAGAAAACTATCGGCAACGTACCAGACGATGAATGCCGCGAACCCGGCAAGGAGCGCAATATGTCCCCAGGTCGCCCGTCCCGGCACATTCTTGACGATCATTCAATTCTCCATGACGCGAGGAGAAGCGGCGCGTTCCCGGCAAGGGGATCGCGCCGCAAAAGGTGCTTATTGCGTCAAGACATCGGCGTAACGGGCGAAAATCTCATTATAGCTTTTCAGCCGCTTGGCGGTCTCCTCCGGGCCCAGCCAATCGCCGCCAATGGCGCTGTTGCCGATGAAGCGCTGGAAGTCCTTGCTTTCCAGCATCTCCTTATAGGCGTTGGTGATCGTCTCAAGCCGCTCTGGATGGTTGTCCCGGAGCGAGGCATGCGCCACCAAGGTGCGCAAATCGGCGGGAATGATCGGAATCTCGACCTCGTATTGGGCCAGAATGTCGTTGATCAGGGGCGCTTCCCAATCGTCTGCCGCCTCGGTCCGGAAAAGCGCCAGCGCCCGAACGTCGTCCCGGATAACATCACTCCCCCGCGCTGCGATGACCGAGAAAGTGACCTGATTGCCGGCAAGCGCCGTGCGCATCGGTCCGCCGCCGTCATAAGTGACGAAGTTGACCGCATCCGCCGGGAGGCCGAGTTCCTCCATCATGATAAGTGTTAGGAGGTGGCCGCCGTCGCCGACAATTGTCGCCGCGCTGGCCTCGCCCGGATTGTCCTTAATGAAGTCGAGCAGCTCTTCAGCGGTTTGGAACGGCTGATTCTTGTTCACGAGCAGTACGTAGTAATCCTGCCATTGCCCGTTGATGAAGGTGAAGTCGTCGAGGGTGAAGTCGCCCTGCCCTCTAATGATGTTGCTGACCATGTAGGGATGGACCGGGCTGACCATCAATGTGTGGCCGTCATCCGGCTGCTGCAGGAACCAGCTATGCCCGAGCGCGCCGGAGCCGCCGGGCCGGTTCACCACCGAGACCGGCGTGTCGTTGAGATGGTTCGGCAGGAACGAGGCGATGGCTCGCGCCATCCGGTCTGCCGACCCTCCGGCGTTGAAAGGCACGACGATGCTGATGCGGCGCTCCGGAAAGGTTTCATCGGCCTTCACCGCCACAGGGGCGAAGGCAAAGGCGGCCGCGGCGGTGAGACTGGCCACCCCGCCAACAAACCATTTCCGCGAGAATCGGACGTTCATAGCACATTTCCTCCATAGGCTCTTTTTAAGCGGCCCTTTGTTGTATCGCCCACGACCGGTCTGCGAAGCCGAGGTGACGAGGGCCACGTTCAAGACTGGCCGTGTGTGTCGTCAAGGTACAAATCGTATGCAATTTGTCAAGAAATGCCGGAATATGCAGCGAAAAGCGGATTATACAGCCCTTTATTGCATGCAATCTATCGTGGTAATTTGAGAATTGGATGCGCTGAGCGTGCGGAACGGAGGCAACACATGAGCAAGCCTCGGCGAACGATGCTCGGAAAGGCGACGATGGCTGAGCGCGCCTATATCGAAATCCGCCGTGCCGCGTTGGAGAGCGGAAGGCTTCGTTGAGATCGGCTCACACGCCAGCGCCTCGGTTAAAGGCTGGTCGCGGCGCGATGCCGAGGAGATGTCCGATATCCGTGCGCACCTCGAAGGCCTGGCCTGCGGTTTGGCGGCGCGCAACACCAAAACGGAGACTATCGCGCGGCTACGGGAACTTTGCGGCGCGATGGAACAAACCGCACACAACGCTGCCGCACCGACCCAGGCATCGAAGATCAATCGCAAGTCTCACAGTGAGATCCTGAGGCTGTCCAGCAACGGGAAGCTGATGCCCTGCGAGACCTTGATGAACCTCGGCTTCCTATACCGGTCCGTCAGCCGGTTTTCTCAAACGCAGCCTGTAGAAACATCGCGATATCGTTCGCGCAATTGAATCCAAAAACGCCGATTGGGCTTCGGTGCTCATGAAAGCCCATATCCTCTCTGCATGGGCGATCTTCAAAGGCGCCGAGGAGTCGTGAGCGGACCGCGCCCGTGCTTTCACCTTGGGACAGGGGACTACCTGGCGCACCATCCGTGACCGCGGCGAGCCCTCGACGGGAGCCGGATCATTGACGAAATGATCGACGTCCCAACGCGCTACGGTCTCTTTGAGAACATGACCGCCCGCCCTCAAGCCGCGGGCCGTGAGCAATCCGAACAAATGCCGCGTATCTCAATGGCTGCCTTTTGTATCGTGAAGGCGTGACGCTCGGCCCAGAGGCTGAGGCCCTCGACGACTTTCTCTTCCGCGAACTCGTCGACGGTTCCACAGCGCTCGCAAATCGCAAAGGCGATCATCTCTGTCTCCTGGCAGTGCGGATGACCGCAGGCGACAAAGGCGTTCAAACTCTCGATACGGTGAACGAGCCCGCGCTCCTGCAGTTTCTCAAGGGCGCGGTAGACTTGAAGCGGCGCCCGCAGCCCTTCAGGCCTGAGCGCATCGAGAATGGCATAGGCGCTCAGCGGCGTTTGGCTTGCCGCAAGCGTATCGAGAACGAGACTCTGGTTTTTCGTCAATGCTGCCGCAACGGTCATGATGGGTGTCCTCCCGCACGCGCCATCCATCCTGGATAAATGGGCAGAAGGCTGAAGAGAAAAAGCGCAAGCGCGGCGACCACAATGGAGGGCCCCGACGGCGTGTCGAAGAAAAGGGAGCCGTAAAGACCGGCAATCACAGCCAGGATGCCAGCCAAAGCGGCCAAAGCGGCCATCGCTTCAGGCGAGGTGGCGAAGCGGCGCGCCGTTGCTGCTGGGATGATCAAAAGCGCTGTAATGAGAAGAATGCCGACAATCTTCATGGCGATCGCGATGACGCCTGCAAGAAGCAACATGAAGGCAAGGCGCGCTTGCTCCGGCCGCATGCTTTCCGCAGCCGCCAGGTCGACATTGACGGTGCCCGCCAGAAGCGGCCGCCAGATGACGGCCATTGCTCCGAGGATCACGGCACCGCCGAGCCAAATGACCAGAAGGTCCAAGCGCGATACCGCAAGGATATCGCCGAAGAGGTAACTGAGAAGATCGATGCGCAGATGCACAAGCAGTGTCGCAACGATCACGAGACCGACAGCAAGCGTCGAATGGGAGAGAAGCCCAAGCAGCGCATCGCTTGAAAGAGCGGCACGCCGTTCAAGGAGAACAAGCGCCACCGCCGTCAGCGCACCGACCACGAAGACGCCGAGGATAAGATTGGTTTCAAGAACAAAAGCAAGCGCCACGCCCAGAAGTGCAGCATGCGCCATCGTGTCGCCGAAATAGGCCATCCGCCGCCAGACGATAAAACAGCCAAGCGGTCCGGCGACGAGGGCGACGCCGATGCCCGCAAGAAGCGCGCGGGTAAAGAAGTCGTCAAGCATGACGCTCCTCCGGTCCTTTTTCGCCGGCAAGCGGCACCACCGTTCCATCCGCGTTGTGGACGTGATCGTGACGGTGCCGGTAAACGGCGAGCGTTTCCGCCGCGCGCGGACCGAACAAACGTAGATATTCGGGGCTTTCGGCGACGGTCTTCGGCGCACCCCGGCAGCAGACATGACCGTTCAAGCACACCACCGTATCTGTTCGCGCCATGACGATGTGGAGATCGTGCGAAATCAGCAAGATCCCGCATTGGAGCCGATCCCTGATACCGTGGATAAGCTCGTAAAGCGCGATCTCGCCTGAAAAATCGACCCCCTGAACCGGTTCATCCAGGACCAGCAGATCGGGTTTGCGGATAAGCGCACGGGCAAGAAGAACCCGTTGGAATTCACCGCCCGACAAAGTCTGGATCAAGGCGTTGGAAAGGTGCGGCACGCCAACGGATTGGAGCGCATCGACAATCTCGTCGCGCCGGTAACGGCCCGTCAGCGTCATCAGCCGCCGGACGGTCAGAGGTAAGGTCCAGTCGATCGCGAGCTTCTGTGGCACATACCCGACCTTGATGCCCGCCGCCAAATGCGCCTTACCCTCATCCGGCGCCATGAGGCCGAGGAGGCCTTTGACGGTCGTCGATTTGCCGGAGCCGTTCGGGCCGATCACCGTAACGATTTCGCCCCGGCGCACCGTGAGGTCCACATGGCGCACAAGCCATCGTCCGCTGCGCTTGATACCGAGCCCTTTCGCTTCGGCCAGCAGTTGCGCTGACGCCATATCGGATTCCGCATGCTCAGACGGTGAAACGGCGGCGGCGGATTGAACTTTTGGCATCGCGGGTACTTGTTCGGAATTCGTGAAAGGATTATACGATCATATGTAATAGTATTACATTACAATCAGACCTTCGGCAATGGAGCGCTTTTGATGATTGCAGCACGCAAAACCCTTTTGGCAACCGCTGCTTTTGCGGTGACAGCTCTCACCGCAGACCTGGGAAGCGCGCATGAAAGGGACCAGGTCGTCGCCAGCATCAAGCCCGTCCATTCGCTGGTCGCAGGCGTCATGGAAGGGGTGGGTGATCCTCATTTGATCGTAAAGGGTGCGGGCTCGCCGCACGCTTTCAGCCTGAAACCGTCCGATGCCGAGGCGCTTGAGCATGCAACAGCCGTTTTCTGGATCGGCGAGGATCTGGAGACGTTTTTAAGCGCTCCGCTGCAGACCCTTGCCCATGGCGCCAAGACTGTTGAATTGGCGAAGGCTGCAGGAATAGAGTTGCTCGAAGTCCGCGAAGGGGGAACCTGGGACGCGCACGATCACAGCGGTCACGGTCATGCGGAGCACGCTGAAAAAGCGCACGGTCACGATCACGGCCACGAACACAACCACGGTCATGAACACGATCACGGCCATGAACACGATCACGCGGACCATGGCGGACACGATCACGCCGGCCACGGCCACGGCGGACATGACGGCCACGCCTTTGACGCGCATCTCTGGCTCGATCCGGAGAATGCCGAAGCTATGTTGACGGCGATCGCAACGGCACTCTCAGCCAAAGACCCGGCGAACGCCGAAACGTACAAGCAGAACGCCGAGGCAATGATCGCGCGCGTCGAAACACTCGAGGGCGAGATTGAGGCGATACTCGCACCGGTGAAAGACAAGCCCTTCATCGTGTTCCATGACGCTTATCAGTATTTGGAGAACCGTTTCGGACTGAACGCGGTGGGCTCCATCACCGTCGGTCCCGAGGTGCAGCCGGGTGCGGCGCGGATCGCGGAACTGCGCGACAAGATCAAAGAGCTCGATGCGGTCTGCGTTTTTTCCGAACCCCAGTTCGAACCGCGGTTGGTAGCAACGGTCATTGAAGGCACCGGCGCCCGCACGGGCGTGCTCGACCCTCTCGGCGCCGATCTTGCCGACGGCCCTGACCTTTACTTCGAGATGATGCGCGCCAACGCAAAGGCACTGGCCGACTGCCTGGGCGGCACAAGCTGACCGGAAGTGCGGCCCCGATTGGACGCTTGAGGAGCTTGGCCACTACTCTTCCCCCGCCGAGAACAGGGGAGAAGCGGTCCATGAGCATGCAATCGGGGCGATTGGTTATCAGCAATATCGGATTGCTTCTTTCCGGTAGGCTTGAACAGCCGGTCCTCTATGCCGATTGCATCATCGCCGAACACGGCAAAGTCAGCGTCATCGGCAAGGAAAAGGACCTCGACACCGATGGCGCTTCCGTCGTTACCGATGTCAAAGGCGTGACCGTCGCCCCCAAGACCACCCCCAGGGGGACTTGTCGACAGCCACGTCCATCCCGTGATCGGCGATTGCACCCCGCGCCAACAACAAATTCACTGGATCGATTTCTGCCTCCATGGCGGCGTCACCACGATGATCTCCGCGTACGAAGTGCATATGCCCGCCGGCCGGCTGAAAGACACCGTTGAACTGAAGGCGATGACGATCGCCTCGCAGCGCTGGTACGCCAATTTCAGACCCTCCGGCGTGAAGATTCTGGCCGGCGCGCCGGTGCTCAAAGAGGGCATGGAGGAAGGGGCTTTCAAGGATCCCGCCGATGCGGCGTGACGCTCTTAGGCGAAGTGGGCCTGGGTTCGGTCAAGGCAGGCGAGCCGTTGCAGCAAATGGTGAGATGGGCCCGCAAATACGGCATCCAATCGGCCATCCATACGGGCGGGCCATCCATTCCAGGTTCGGGGCTCATTGATAAGGGTGTGGTACTTGAGGCCGACGCTGGCATCATCGAGGCCGGCAAAGCAACCGATCTCATGATTATGGACCGGGCGCAGCACGCCCCAGGTAAAACCATTTTGGAGCCGGTCGAATTGGGCAACCTGCCCGGCGTCGGCATGACCATCGTTGACGGCACCGTGCGCCCGGGGCGCAGCCGCAACGCCCCGCCCGCAACGATCCTACCTGGACAAGTCCAGGTTTAGTCCACCGGTCCGGCCCGGCGTCAGACGATCTTGCGAAGCAAGCTCACAAGCGTGTCCCGTTCGCCACGGCTGAGGCGTGAAAGCGTCGCATCCGTGATCTCGATGCCAGCAAACTCACCTTCCGCAGCAACCCGCTCACCCTCATTGGTCAAGCTGATTTTCGACCGCCGGCGGTCAGCAAGGTCCTTGGCAACCTTCACGTAACCGCGTTTCAGGAGACGGCCGACGACACCTTTAATCGTCGCAACATCCATTGCGGTTAGCCTGCCCAGATGATTCTGCGAGAGCGGACCGCATTCATAAAGTTTCGCTAGTGCCGCAAACTGCGTCGGTGTCAGACCTTCAATCATAAGATCGGAGAAGACTGACGCGTGCCTTTGAGTGGCACGGCGCAGAAGAAAACCGATCTGCTCATCCAACCTAAAGGACGGATAAGGTGGTTGGCTTTGAATATTTTCCAACGGAAGTGACATGGCGTGTCCCCGTACGTCATGTGTCGCTCAGAGCATTACCGCAAACACCCTGAGGCTATTATTTCCAGATTGACCAAATATGGCGGACTTTCAACCAACCATCGATAGATACCGCCAATAAAACCAGGATATTGAATGGGTCATTTAAACCAAAAAAGAACCAATTCTCGAAAAATGTAACAAAAAGTGAAAATAATTTTACAAGTAAAAACTTACTAAATAAGCCGATCTACAGGTCATATAACAGGAAACATTTGCTGAATAATCGCAATACGGCTTGCCATCACCGCAAACCCTCTGTTCCCTTAATCTCATCTTTAACAAGACCGCCGACGCGGGGCAATGGACGGCCTGAATCGGCGACCGCGACCGCGACCATGATCTCATCGGCACACGGGGCATCGTTGATAGCCACTTCCATACCATCGGAATGCGAACGCACATAGGCGGCATCCGCCGAGGCGGCAGTTTCCGCCAGCCCAGTCATGCTGCCGGAAATGCCGGTCGAATGGCTACGTCCGTGCCGTCGGCACAAGCCGCGCACCGTCTTCTGCAAGCAGCGCAACCGTTTCATCGATCGTCGCAGGGTTCTCATACCGCATGCCCCTATGACCTCACGAAACCACGCTTCTTAGGCAATGAAGAAAGCGGCCGATTTTTCGATTTCAGGCGCAGCAAGCTCAAGCCCCGACTCCGCGCTCGTATGCACGCGAAGCACCGGCTCGCCCGCTTTCACCGTGTCACCCGCTGATTTCAACATATCGACACCGGCGCCCTTGTCGCCCGGTGCCCCGGCAGCCCGCGCGATGCCCGCAACCGCAAAACAATCGACCGCGCTGAGCAACCCGGCCCGGTCCGCCGTTATCTCGCGGGTGAACAGCCCTGGGCTCTCGGGCTGAGAAACACGGCCCTGGTGTTCGACAATGTTTTCAAACGCTTCGAGCGCGGCGCCGGAAAGAAGAAGCATTTCGGCCCGCGGCAAACCGCTGCCCGCCGGCATGGCCGGGTCCCACTCCAGGATCGTGCCGGCAAACTGCAGGGCCTTCTTGCGCAGATCGGCGGGCGCATCGGGCGCGTTGCGCAAAACCTTATAGACGTCTCGCACCTCGAGCGCCGGGCCGATGCCGGAGCCGACAGGTGCCGTGCCGTCCGTCAGCACTGCTTTGACGGTGAGCCCGACGCCACGGCCCACGGTCTCGAAGAGCGCGGCAAGCTCTTCCCCACACGCTCCATCCTTGACCTTGGCAAACGGCCCAACAGGAATGTCGATCGCCACATGCGTTGATCCCATGGCGAGCTTCTTCGACAGAATAGAGGAAACATCGAGCTTCGCGGACGCGATCCCGAGCGGCCGGTTGATGGCGTTCATGACATCATCGACGCGGCTGTGATTGATCCGCCCATTCCAGACGATCGACCCGCCCGCTGCACCGATCACCGCTTTCAGCCCCTCAGGTTCCAGATCCACCCGGGCAATCGTTTCCATGGCGTCCGCCGTGCCTGCTGCCGAAGTGATTGCCCGCGAGGACGTTTTCGGAATGATCAGGCCGTGCGCGGCGATAATCGGTACAACAATCATGCTGATCCGGCTGCCCGGCACGCCGCCCATTGAATGCTTGTCGACAACCGTCTGCCGGTCCCATTGGAAGCGATGGGCGTAGTGCGCCCGGGCGCAGGTCAGTGCCGCAACCTCATCGATCGTCAAATTCTTGGCCGCCGCGACCAGAAAACCGGCCACCTCAGCCGAGGAATAACGTCCCTCGACAAGATCGCGGACCACCCGCTCGATCTCATGCGTTGCCAGTTCCTCACCCGCAACCTTCTTACGCAAGACATCGCGGCTCATGGGAGAGGGCGAGCGCCGCACCTGCACCTGCGTTCCTTCGGGCAAACCAAGCACATCGAAAGCGAGCGATGAAAGCGCCACCTCGCGCGGACCCACAATCGCTTCATCGCGCGCAATCGCCAGACGCGCCCTGACCGAACGGTCCGGGTTGAATATCTCCACCATTGCCGCATCCCGGAGATTAGCCGTGGCAATCATCCGGCTACCGGTGTGGAGCAGGCAGATGGGCTCGCGCCACATATCGATGCCAGCGCGTTTGAGCACCAGGGGCAGGTCGATCGCTCCAAGAAGAGCCGACAGCAGGCACCGCACTCCTTCTTCCACCGGACCATCATTGGGAATGTCTACAACCGGAACGCCAGCATCGGGAACCGGCGCTTCACGCGCCAAGCGCTTAGCGACCTCTCCGGCATCCTCACGCCCCCGCGCTGTCAAACGCTGCGCAACGGTTTCGGGAGATGCCGTGATGTTCAGAACCTCAACACGCGGGTAGAGTTCCGCTATCTCCACGATCTTCCGGCGCGACGCATTCAGCACCACATTCCGGCCAGCCTGCAGGTGATCCAGAATATCAAGCGGCACACCATAGGAATGGCCGTGGGCGTCCCAGGTAACGAAGAACTCGCCAGCTGACGCCCGCTCGAAAAAGACATCGGGGGTCGCAGGCTCGTGGTCCTCGCCGCCCGCATCAGCGGGCCGTGTGATGACACGGCGGCAGAAGAAGAAGTCTGCATCATCGGAAAGCTCGGAGCGCACGCCATCGATGAGGGTGTCCTTACCCGCGCCACTCGCGCCAACAATGAGAAACAGCTTGCCGCGCATACGCGCTCTCTCGCCCCTATCTCATGCCTTATCGAGCCCGATGTCGACGCATGGCGCCGACTGGGTCATCCGGCCCACCGAAATGTAATCGACACCGGTTTCCGCCTTTTCCCGGATCGTGTCGAGGCGAACCCCGCCTGAGCATTCAAGCTTTGCCCGGCCATCCACCATGACGACGGCCTCCCGCATGTCGCCGTTCGTCATATTGTCGAGCATGATTATGTCGGCGCCAGCATCGAGCGCTTCGCGCACCTGGTCGAGCCGGTCGCATTCAACCTCGATCTTTGTAAGGATTGGTGCTTGATCCTGCGCCCGCCTGACCGCGTTCTCGATGCTCCCTGCAACCGCGATGTGGTTGTCTTTGAGCATAATGCCGTTGTCGAGGGCGAGCCGGTGGCTCCGCCCACCGCCACAGAAGACGGCGTACTTTTCCAGCATTCTGAGACCCGGCGTCGTCTTCCGCGTATCGACGACGGCCGCCTTGGTGTGCGCCACCTCAGCCACATATTTCGCGGTCTCGGTGGCGACGCCCGAAAGCCGCTGGACGAGGTTGAGTGCGGTACGCTCCGCAGACAGGATCGCCTGCGCCTTACCGGACACTGCGGCAATCACGGTCCCGGGTTCAATATGCGTTCCATCTTGCTGATTGATCTCAAAAGAGAGCTGCGAATCAAGGCGCCGGAACACCATCGCCGCCACCTCCAGTCCGCACACCAGCATTGGCTCGCGTGCATTCATCTGGAAGCGGCCGTCGGCGTCTGGATCGATCATGATCTTTGATGTCAGGTCGTAATGCGCAATGTCCTCGTCGAGCCAAAGCTCCACCAGCCTTTCGACGCGGCGCAGATCAAGCATCAACCCCTCCAGCCAAGTGTTATTTGTTTACGAACAATTAATGGAACTGCCAAGAAAACCTCTCAACCTTTGTCCATCGGTCACGGCAGCGTGACGGGCCGTTTGCGCAATTGCCAGGCAAGCACCGCGCTGGAAAAAAGGATGCCGGCAATTGAGGCGACTGGTGACGATGAAAACAGTAAGAGCCCACTGGAAAGAAGCAGCAGGCGGACAGGGGTCGTGATCGCATGCCGGAAAAACCCTTCCATAGCAATGGCAAGCACCACAGTGCCGGCGACAACGCTTCCCGCATGGAGAATCACAATCGGCTCAAGGCGCAAGGCGAGGACATCGGGCGCATAAATGAATGAAAAGGGAATGACAAAGGCGACAAAGGAAAACTTCACCGCCGTGACGGCGATCGCAAGCGGATTGGCCTGAGCGATCGCCGCCGCTGCATAAGCCGCAACTGCAACGGGCGGCGTCATGGCCGACATCACCGCGAAATACATCAGAAACAGATGGGCACTCAGAAGCGGGATGCCGAAATCATTGACGAGCGTCGGCCCGATGAGGACGGCGGCAAGCACATAAGCGCTCGGCGTCGGCATGCCGAGGCCGAGAATGATGGTGACGATGGCGCTCAAAAGAAGCGCAACAAACGTCCAGTCGCCCGCCAGGGTAAACGCCATGAAAGAAAACTTCGAGGCGAGCCCCGTCATGGTGATACCGCCGATGACAAGACCCGCAGCCGCGCAGGCCCCCGTCACACCGAGCATGCGGACCGTGGTATCGGCAAGCGCTTCATAAATCGCTTTCGGTCCCAGCCGGGCCTTAGGGTTCAGCCATGACACGGCGATAACCGAGACAGAGGCAATAGCCGCAACCATCGTCGGCGAGTAGCCATGTGCAAGAGCAAGAATGAGAACGCCAAGCGGCAGGAGATAGATCCAACCTGCTTTCAGCGTTGCCCCGAAGGCTGGGACAGCGTCGCCCGGCAAGGGCTGCAAGCCCAGTTTCACCGCGCGCAGATGCACCTGCATCATGATGCCAACATAGTAAAGGAGGGCTGGCAAGAGCGCGGCGATGACGATGTCGCCATAATCGATGCCCGTGAACTCGGCCATGATAAAGGCGGCCGACCCCATTACCGGTGGCAAAAGACTGCCGCCCGTCGAGGCCGCCACCTCCACCCCGCCAGCAAGCACCGGGCGGTAACCGAGTCGTTTCATCATCGGGATGGTGATCGAGCCGGTTGTGACAACATCCGATGTGGGACTCCCCGACATCGTGCCGAAAAACGCGGACGAGACCACCGCCACCTTGGCGGGACCGCCCGGCGAACGCCCTGTGAGCGCTGCCGAGAGATCGAAGAAGAAATCGCCGCCCCGCGCCTTTTCGAGAAAAGTGCCGAACATGACGAACAAGAAGGCGTAGGTCGCAGCCACCCGCACCGGCACCCCGAACAGCGCGTCCGTCGTGTAGATGTTGATGTCGAGAAAATGGTTGAGCGTGATGACGCCGTGGCCAAGAGCGCCTTCGATGCGGTCGCCGAAAAGATTGTAAAGGATGAAAAGAACGACGAGCAGCATCAGGAAGAGCCCGACCGTGCGGCGCGTCGCCTCAAGCGTGAGAAGAATCAAAAGCCCCGCGAAAAACACCTGAACATCGGAAAGCGGTGTGAAAAGACTGATCCGGGTCGCGATCTCATCGACAGTTGAGATGAAATAGACCGCGCAAGTGGCCGCGCATAAAGCCAGTACCCAATCGTAAAAGGGAATGCGGCTGCTTTCCGTCTTGGCGAACGCCGTGATCATCAAGAAACACGGCACCAGCATCAGGCAAAGAAAGACAACGGTGAGCGCGAGGGCATCGATCCGGCTGAAGGTCGCCGTATAGAGCGTCCAGAGCGCGAGCCCAGCGCAATATGCGGTGATCAGATGCCCTGTGACGCCTCGCGGATGCCGTCTGTGCCCGATGGAGAAGAGCTGCACCCCCAGCCCCGGAAAGACCGACATCACGCGCACCCTTTACAGCCGAAAGGGCCGGTTCTCCGGCCCCTTCGTGTCTGCGGCCCAAACGCGTTCCCGTGTCCTCAGGAGCCCGCATCCCGATAAGCGGCCTCAGCGCCTGGATGATAGGCGATCTCATTCTGCGACCTCATCACATCGACGCTCAGCGCACCCATCGCCTTATGGACGCCCTGGATCTTATCGACGTGATTGATCATCGCGGTGGTGATCTCCTTCACCACGCCTTCGTCCATGCCATCGGCAACAATCAGTATGGCGCGTGCGCCAAACGTCCTTGTATCGCTATCAAGCCAGGGATAGGCGCCCGCCTCAACGGTTTTCGGCATCGAGCCATAAGCCCCGGCCATACCTTCGATCACCGGATCGGGCACGGAGAGGAGCGTCACATCGCGGCTTTCGGCAATCGAACGAATGCGCCCCGAGCCGACAAAGGTCGCGTTCACCCACATATCGGCCTTGCGGTCCTTCATGATACCCGCCGCGGTTTGCGAACCCTGATACTGGATGGAGCCGCCCCAGCTTTCGATGTCGGCGAAGGTGATGCCCGCGTGCTTCAGCGATTCCTCGGCAAGGATCGACGGCAGGATGCCCCTCCGGTTGACGACGAGATCGAGCGGTGGCTTTGCCTTCTTCAAATCACCAATCGATTTCAGATTGTGCTTTTCGGCAAATTCCTTGCCGATCACCCATTGCATCGGCGCCCAGTCGTAGAGGACGGCAACGGCCTTCACGCCTTCCGTCGGCGCGCTGAACGGCGGCTGGCCGTTCCTGGCGATAACGGCTTCCCCGACATGGACGATCGCCATGTCGCATTTGCCCGCGCGCACCTGAACGATGTTGGCAAAGCCGCCGCTCGATGTCTGGTAAGTCACCGTCGACGACGGATCGATCTCCTTCACAACGGCATCCATACCTGCGCCCAGAAGCGACCAGAGCCCACCCGGGCTACCGCCGCACAGCGTATAGTTCTCGCCGGCATCGAGGCTCGAAGGTGTCATGACGCAGGCGGCGAGGCCGATGGCCAAACCGAAGCCGCGCCAATCTGTGATCATCGCTATTCTCATCATCCCTGTTTGTCCTGTATCGCCCAAGCGGCGCGGAAACCGGTCGAACACGTGGTAACATCGGCGCATTTCATTTGCATACAAATCATCTGGGAGGCGTCCCAGGTGTCATCCATCTCCTGGAGAGCAAACCCGCTTTAAGCCGCCTGGGGCCGCGATTGTGCATAGCGTTGAAGCGCATCGTCCGGCACCGGCTCAATCGCCGCGAAATCGCGGTGCGCGATCCACTCCGGCCGCGTGAACTTGGTGATGTGGTTGGAGACCGCGCACAGTGTCAGATAAACGATCTTACGCGGGTAAGGCGTGATGTTGGGCGGGCTCGCATGAACGAGATTGCCATGGAACATGAGCGTTGATCCCGCCGGACCCGTCGGCGCAACGATGCCGCCTTCTTCCGCCAGTCGGGTGACCGTTTCACGGTCGAGCGTCCAGAGCGGATACGACGTTGTGGCCGTATCGTGTCCCGCCTGAAGCGTTCCGGCCGTGTGGCTCTTTGGGATAAACATCAAGGGCCCGTTGACCGGCATCACCTCGTCAAGGAAGACGGCGATGTTCATGGCGCGCGGTTCGGGCATGCCGTCATCGCGCGCCCAGGTGCCGTAATCCTGATGCCATTGCCAGACCGCACCGTCGAAAGCCGCTTTGGCGTTGATCTTGAACTGATGCATGTAGACCGGTTCGCCGAACAGTTGACTCACAGGCTCCACAAGCCGGGGATGTGCGCCGAGCAGCCGAAAGGCCTCATTATAGGTATGGGCGGCGAAAGCCGTGCGCGGCGCTCCGTTCTCCTCGCGCCATACCTCCTCCCGCTCGCTCGTACAGATTGTTTCCGCTTCTTCGCGCAGCGCTCCGATCTCCTCCGGTGAGAAACAACCGGGCAGGAACAGATAGCCTTCCTCATCGAATGCCTTCAATTGCTCTTCGCTCAGTTTCATGGCGTCCTCCGCATCGTTCTTTTGATTGCTTGGCTTTTGGCCGCCTTGCCACATTTCGCAGCGGCCATCGGTCTTGCGCAGTATGACCGTCACGGCTTCGCACCGGCAAGCGGGAAGTACGGTTGAAGGAAACGGTCCGCAGGCTTTGACAAGCACAACGCATTGCCTGTATCGGCACTGGGCGTGGATCGATGACCGATGCGTTTTGCCTGATAAAAGGATCGAACACCTGTGCTAAATGCCGGACTGGGCGAAAAAACCGAGAAAAACGGCCTTTCATCCCCCGTTCTCGTCACGGGCGTTGCCGGCTTCATCGGCGCAGCAGTGGCAAGACAGTGCCTAGACGCGGGATGCGACGTTGTCGGTATCGACAATTTGAACAGCTATTACGATGTGAACTTGAAAAAAGCCCGGCTTGCACAGCTTGAGGGCCATAACCGGTTCCGCTTCGAGAAACTCGATATCGCCGAGGAGACGGCGGTTGCGGAGCTGTTCACCGATGCCACGCCGAAAACGGTCATTCATCTCGCAGCACAGGCGGGTGTCAGGCACTCGTTGCACGCCCCGTTTGATTACGCCGAAGCCAACTTACGCGGCTTTCTCGCAATCCTGGAGGCCTGCCGCGCGGGTGACGTGGCGCATCTCGTTTATGCGTCGACCAGTTCGGTTTACGGTGCGCGCACGGACTATCCGCTGTCCGAACACAAGGGCGCGGACCATCCCGTCAGCCTTTATGCGGCGACAAAGCGCTCAAACGAATTGATGGCGCATGCCTACAGCCATCTCTTCGGCATACCCGTAACGGGTCTCCGGTTCTTCACCGTTTACGGGCCATGGGGGCGTCCGGATATGGCGCTTTTCCGCTTCACCGAGCGTATCCTCAAGGATGAACCGATCGACGTTTACAATCAGGGCGACATGGTGCGCGACTTCACCTATATTGATGACATCGCGGCCGGGGTTTTCCGGCTCGCGGGCCATATTCCTGCGCCCGCCCCCGACTGGAACAGCACCGCTCCCAGTCCGGCGACGAGTTATGTCCCCTACCGTGTCTACAATATCGGCAGCAATCGACCGGTCCGCCTCAATGATATGATCGCGGTTCTGGAAGATGCGCTCGGCAGAAAGGCAATCCGAAACGAATTGCCGATGCAGCCAGGCGATGTCCAAGGCACCCATGCAGATGTCCGTGATTTGATTGAAGACTGCGGTTTTGCGCCACAAACGCGGATCGAAACCGGAATTCCGCGTTTTGTCGAATGGTACAAAAACTTTTATCAGGTCTGACACGCCGGCTTGCCTAAGCAGCGTTGCCCTTGCGCAACGCTTCGCCGCTTCGCATAGCGATAACATGAATGTGAGGTGGTTTGGTACTCCGCCTCAAACTATCTTCAATAACAAAAGGTAGCGTTATGTCTCGACAGCCGCCTCGGCCGGTTGGCAAGGCTGTTGTGGAACTGGCGAATAAGGTGGATTCGTTGCTACGCTCAGTGACATATATTGTGCGTCTGGTTGCAGTTTTGCTGATTGTCCTCGTGACCGTCCCAGTTATCGAAGCCGCACGCGGCACCGTGCCGGACGCCAGCGCAGCGATAGCCGATGTCGCAGACGCAATCGGCTCGGACACGGACGGCCAGAAGGCATATATGAGCGCAGCCTCTTGCCCGGCCTTTGCCTGTCAAAACGGCCTGCCGCCCGACACTAGGCTTTCGGGCCCGCGGGACACCGTGATGACATCCGCCGCCGCATTGGACGGCAGGCACCCACTGGGCCAAGTACACGCGC
Source organism: Hyphomicrobiales bacterium (assembly GCA_022360615.1). Classification (GTDB taxonomy): domain Bacteria; phylum Pseudomonadota; class Alphaproteobacteria; order Rhizobiales; family JAKSCL01; genus JAKSCL01. The sequence goes on along the minus strand of JAKSCL010000354.1, from coordinate 4,072 downwards.
CCTTGCCGAGGCCTCCATGGGGAACGGGCGCCTGAACATCAGGCGAATTCCACGAACAACCGCAGTCCCCCGTGTTGAACCCTTGTTTGAATATTTGAGCGGCATTCGCTCAACCGCCCATATGGAGTGAAAAATGAACCTCACGCGCCGTGCATTTGTTGCAAGCGGAGCGACTGCGCTGGGATTGAGCGCAGCCAGCGCCCAGGCCGGCACCTTAGAGTTCGCAAGCCTGTTGCTCGACCGTGAGCCCTTCCCGGTCCAGGATCCATCGACAATCGAAATCGGAGAAGAGTTCCGCCGTCAGCTTGTCCAATACAGCACGGATGAGCGGGTCGGCACGGTGATCGTCGATCCCAGCAACCACTTTCTCTACCTGGTCATGGAAGCCGGAATGGCGCTACGCTATGGCGTTGGCGTCGGCCGCGAAGGGTTCGAGTGGAAAGGTGCAAGCCGCGTTGCCCGCAAGGCGAAATGGCCGACCTGGACGCCGCCGCTCTCGATGATCAAGCGGCAACCCGAACTGGCCATTTACGCAACCGGCATGGCAGGCGGTCCGGACAACCCGATGGGCGCCCGCGCACTCTACCTTTATGACGGGCCGGTGGACACGCTCTACCGCATTCACGGCACGCACGAGCCGTGGAGCATCGGGACATCAATGTCGTCCGGCTGCATCCGCATGCTGAACTACGAGGTTATCGACCTCTACCGGCGGGTACCGGTCGGCGCGCGGGTCGTTGTCCTCTAGCAGCCACGCCATTGCAGCACAACAAACGTTGAGGGCGGCAAGACCGCCCTCAAACTTTAGCGCCTTCCTTGATGCCAGCGTGCGACGATACCGCGGATGGCATCGAGCCCGTCGGTTAGGGCCGCCGGACCGGGTTGAAGGATCAAAGGCGATTTGATCTCAGCAAGAAGGCCGTTCCGCACCGCCGGGATGGCATCAAACCCGGCACGGGCCGCAAGCTTTTCCGGCCGAAACTTCTTACCGCACCATGAGCCGAGAATGATATCCGGATGGGCGCCGATCACATCATCCGGTGTGATGATACGATCCTTGGCGGCTTTATTGCCTGCCAAGGCTTCGAAAACATCGCAGCCGCCCGCAATCGCAATAAGCTCCGACACCCAACCAATCCCGGAAATCATCGGATCGTCCCACTCCTCGAAGTAAACGCGCGGCCTTTCGGGCAAAGCCGTCTCCTTCCTCATACGGTCAAGCCGCATTTCATAGCCGTGGGCAAGCGCTTCTGCCTTCTCCGCCGCGCCGACAAGGGCGCCGAGCGTGCGGATCATGGCAAGAATGCCCGCGACATCGCGCTGATTGAATGCGTAAACAGCGACGCCTTCACGGATGAGGTCTGCGGCGATCTCCGCTTGAAGGTCGGAAAAGGCAAGGACAAGATCGGGTTCAAGCGTGAGGATTTTCGGAACATCGGCCGATGTGAACGCGGCAACCCGCGGTTTCTCCTTGCGCACACGCGGCGGCCGCACGGCATAGCCGGAGACACCGACAATGCGGTCTTCCTCCCCAAGAAGATAAAGGGTCTCAACCGTTTCCTCAGTGAGGCAAACGATTCGTTTGGGTGGAAAAACCGCCGTCATATCCAGCCACTCTCTTCCCGAAGACCAATCATCTGCCCCCGTCCAGGCATTTCAGCGCGCTCGCCCATCGTAACGGTAAAAGCCATTGCGTTCAGTTGAAGCGCACGCCATCTTCAAGCATCGCCCTAGAATTTTAATAAGGAAGGTCATGGGTAAGAAATACGAAGGTTACCCCTCGCCCTGCGTAGGGATATGCAAGGACAAACGCGGTGTCTGCATAGCTTGCGGCAGGACCAAAAAAGATAAAAAGGCCTGGAAAAGCGCCGAGAGCGACAGCGCACAGATCAAGCTCTTGAAGCGTTGCGCGGCACAGGCGGAGGAAATCGGAACACGGGATTTCTGGGAAAAAGAGTACCGCAGGAAGTGCCGGAAGAAGGGTGTACGTTTCCCGGAAGCCCTCATGCTCGAGGCTGCCGAATAAGTCTCCCGCAAAAGACGGGTAGACATGAAAAAGGGCGGTCACCCGCCCTTTCGTCTTGGTTCAACGGCTTTCGCGGTCAGCGCATTTGCGCGCGCAGGAACCAGGCGAATTTGTCGTGCTTATTCGCCCGCTCAATGGCGAGATCGTTCGTCACGATGTCACCGTGATTCTCCGCAACGCCCGCCAGCGCGTGCAGCGTGGCGGAGACACGCACTTGGTCATCCATCATTTCGGAAATCATTTTTTCCGGCGGAAGCTTGCCGTCGCTCTCCTTGATGGCGGAGCGCTGAAGATATTCAGCGTAAGTGCCAGGCGTATGCGCATCGAGCGCTTTGATTCGCTCGGCCAGCTCGTCCTGGCCCTCGAAATGGTCCTCATAGATTTCCTGGAACAACTCATGAAGCGGACCGAAGCTTGGCCCCGTCACATTCCAATGGAAGTTTTGCGCCTTCATGGTCACGATGGAGGTTTCGGCAAGAGCCTGGGTCAAACCTTCAACGATTTCGGATTTGGCATCGGGCGCCAGTTCAACGGCAACGTTCGGCATGTGCACACCCTCTAATTCGGTCGTTTTATATGGAAAACGCGGACACCTCTTAATTTAGAACGATTCCAAATAAGTTCAAGCCTCTTTACCGGGGTTTAGCGCTCCAATGCGGCGGACCAGTTGATAGGCGAGCCGCTGCCCGGATGGGCGGATGCACCACGCAATGAGGGAACGCAGCGAGGCCTGATCGCCGCTCCTGGCAGCCCGCATTAGAGAAAGGAACCACACCTCGTCCTGACTGGCGGAGCGCTCCCGCTCGGGAAAGATCACGAAGCGTTTGCGGGCATGCCATTGCAGCGTATGGCAGAAGGCCTGGCCCAGGGACCGTGCATCGCTCTCGGCGGAATGAACGGCATTGAAGGCTCTCGTTTCAAGATGGAGAGGGTGTAAGAGCAGTATCTCGACGAACCAGCGGCGCAGCCGAAGGATGTCCTGCCGCTCGCCCTCAGTGAGTTCTTTGCGCGGTTCAGGATAATCGACAAATCGCTCGCAAGCCGGGAAAGCAACGATTTCGCCCAAGAACACAGGCTCCGAAGACGGTTCCGATTGGACACCCGGCTAAGTGCGGGCATCGCCGACGCCTTGGATATATGTGGTTTTTCGAGGGAATCATCCCCTTGAGATAGATTGACGGATAGCCGCCTATTGGAATTCGGTTCTCAAATCGAGGGTGCTTCGAACGCCAAGTGCATCGAAATGGGCATCCAGCCAACGATCTGCAGCGTTCCGTCCGATATCGCGCAAATGCTGCAGGAAACGCCATTCCGCATTGAGTTTTGAGGAAGCCGACAGCGCCGCCAGCTCTTCTGCGGCGGTAATTCTGTGCATATGGATCTTTGTGTACTCCTTGCTGTCGAGCTTGCCGTCCTCGATCAATCTGGTCACGAAATCGATCGCGCGCAGCTCGCGAAGCAGCGTCGAATTGAACGTGATCTCATTGAGGCGGTTTAGAATATCGCGGGCATTGGTCGGGGTTACCTCACGCGCCACGGGATTGATCTGGACAAGGATCACATCCGATGTGTTCCCCGTCCCGAAAAGCGGAAAAAGCGGCGGATTCCCCATATAGCCGCCATCCCAATAGGGAACGCCCTCGATCTCCACGGCCCGGAAGATATGGGGAAGACAAGCCGATGCCATGAGCGCTTCGGGCGTGAGTTCGGGGCCTGAGAAAATCCTAATCTTGCCGGTGTGGACATTCGTAGCCGCCACATGAAGCGCGACTGACTGACATGCATGCACACGTTCGAAATCGATGGTCTCCGCAACAAGGTCCCTAAGCGGATTGATGTCAAACGGATTCACGTCATAAGGCGAGGCGAACCGGCTGAGCACATCGAACAGAAGAAAGCCCGGCGAATGATCGAGGCTCCAATTCCCCATCACCACATCGAAAAGCGTGCGCTGGACGGGGCTGGTGCGTGCAAACTTGCTGACTGCGCGCCAGAATGTCTCAAGCGCCTCACGCGCGCTTTCCGGCCCGCCCCTCACATAGCCGT
>JAKSCL010000025.1 GCA_022360615.1 Hyphomicrobiales bacterium | reverse complement strand
GCAAGGTAGACCGCAAGGCCCTGAGCCGCATGGCTCGCGGCCAAACCGCTGAGTGATCGCCCTCACCCGCGCCAGCGCCGGTGCAGCCAGAGCCATTGTTTAGACGCCGGGCTACACCGCAGCGAAGACCGCCTCATCGATCTCCTGAATAGTTCCCGAATCGCCAAGAGCATCCAACGCCCTGAGTGTCGGCAGAAAAAAGTCGTCATACTTGGGAAGATGCACTGTTCATTACCTCGGCAGGAAATAGCGGGTTTCACCGTCCAGGTCGCCGGAGCGGATTGCGCCCGTTGTCAGAAGGGTGTCGAGCACCTCATCCACCCGCTGGCGGCGCTTCTTGCTAAGCTTCCCGTCGAACGCGCGGGCAATGGTCTCGGCAGGCGCGGGGCCTTCGGCTTTCGCCAGCACCTCACGGACAAGGCGAATCTGATCGAGGCCGTCGGCTGGCCATTTCGGTTTTGCAACGGCGTCGATAACGGAGACATCCCCCTCGATCTGTTCGCCATCCTCGGGCTTGGCGACCTTGTGGCCCAGTTTCGGGATCTGGTAATCGGGCCGCAACCAGCGCACATGGCCGCGCGCCTCTTCCGCCGCACGCTCGCGATTGAGCGCAACGAGGCGGGAAAGCAGTTCCTCCTCGGCCTCTTCCTGGTCTTCCGTCTTGTGCGGGCTCGGCGTTGTCGCCCCGGGTTTTCCGACAAGCCGTGGCGCCAGGTCCTCCCAACCATAGGCTTCGAAGGTGGCGCGGTCGATGTCGTCATGGATCTCCTTCAGTACAGACACCAGCCCGTCCTCATGGATGCGGCGCTCCTTGTCGCTAAGCGGCGGCACGTCGCAACCGTTGTCGAGCTCGCGAAGGCGCTCCAGCACGTTGTAGAGACCGGTCATGGTCAGGTGCTCGTGCGCGGCTAACCTCTCTTTTCGGAAGGTGTCGAGCCGCTCGCCGAGAGCGGCGAGCTGAGCTTTAAGATCGGGCGTGGACTCATCAGCCACGCCATTCGGCAAAGCGAAGGGATCGAAAGTACGGGTCTTCACATAAACCGAATCATTTCCAACGCCTAGCCATCCACCGACAGCGATCGACCAAACAGCATGTGCCCTCGATGACAAAACGCCGAGGAATTCAGCTCGATCCAAACCGATGTTTAGAAGCTTATTGTCCGGGCGGATCGAGGCATCGAGAAACTGGAAGAAGCGGTGCTTCGATGTCTCGATTGTCGTGATATAGCGGGGAACAGAGAATAGCGCCTTCCGAGCTTCGGGAATGTTCTCGCCGAATAGCCACCAGTTAATCCGTCGATAGCTCCGTTTGTTGTGATCACGCTCCGGTTTTACGGTCTCCGCGACATGCTGGTAGACGGCGGGAAACCGATCTCGAACACTCTCGATATCGAGGGGAAAGAGATCGATCACCATGACGCCGCGCGGGCGCTGTGCGATGTCGCGGCCGTTCCGGTAGTCGAGGATGTGTTTCTCCAGCCCGTCCACCGCGCCAAGGCCGAGTGATTTTGCTTTTTTGGGCGTCACGATAAAGCCAGACCCATGAAGCGAGACGCCACGACTCGAAATGGCTTCGTTCGCTAGAAGGGGCTTAATCGATGATAGGTCGGCACCAATCGTAAAATTCGCCCTGATTTTTCCCTCCCTCTCTTCCATCTCAATCTGCGGCGTGTCCGTATTAAGCCCCTCTTCGCGAATGACTTCGGCCAGTACACCCTCACGCTGGCCAACCTCGGCAACCGTCATCGCGATCCGGACAGCCGCCTTGTCGCTTTGTTTCAACCACGGGTGATCGGGGCCGGCGAAGACGAGCGACAAGGGTGGCTTTCCGCCCATATGCCGTTCGATCACGCGGCGGGAAAACGTTTGGGTAATCGAATTGGTGGTGATGAAGCCGAAGCGGCGCGTCGGATTGGGCTTGGGTTTCGGCGCCTTGGCGAGCAGTCGCATGGCCGCCTCGTCCCAAAAATGCATCACGAAATCGGCCCCGCCCGGCAGGTGCGGCCGCGCCTTCCAACACGCCTCCGCATAACCGTCGCCGAGTTCGGCGCGCATATCCTTCCCGCCGATGAAGGGTGGATTACCGATAATGAACTCGGCCTCCGGCCAGTCGCCGCGGCGCGGGTTAACGTAGGTGTAGAGTTCAATCCGGGCATCGGGATCGGGAACCTCCTCACCGGTAATCGGGTGCGGCCTCATTGTGACGCCGTCCCAGCGTGACAATGGCCGCTCCTGATCGTCCCGTAGAAGCTCCCGCCGGTCATGGGCGAGGATCGCATCCTGCTCCTTGATCGTGCCATAGGCATGAAGCACCGGTTCGGCGATCTGCTGAAGACCAAGCGTTTTCAACTGCCATTTCAGATAACCGATCCAAAGCACGAGGTCGGCGATGGCCACCGCGCGCGGATTGATCTCCAGCCCGTAGAACTGGCGCGGCGAGACCGTCTCCCCCTCCATGACGAAACGGCTCTGGTCCTCGCCAAGCGCCTCGATCAGTTCCAGCACCTCGCCCTCAAGGCGCTTCATGAGTTCCAGGGAGACGTAAAGGAAGTTCGCCGTGCCGCAGGCGGGGTCGAGCACGCGCGTGGTGCAGAGCTTGTGGTGAAAGCCTTTCACGATCTTGAGCGCTTCGACATCCTTACCCGCTTCGCGCAACTCTTGCGCCCTACCCTTCACATCGTCCCAATCGGCCCGCAAAGGCTCGATGATGGTCGGCACAACCAACCGTTCCACATAAGCACGCGGCGTATAGTGGGCGCCAAGCTTCGACCGCTCGCGGGCATCAAGGGCGCGTTCAAGCAGCGTCCCGAAGATGGCGGGCTCCACATCCCGCCAGTCGCGCTTCGCCGCCACCCAAAGCTCATGAATGTCATCGGGCTCAAGCGGCAGCGCCTTCACCGACTTGAAGAGCGTGCCGTTGAACCGCTTGAGGATCTGCATGGTGTGCGATTCATAACCGCCCGCATCCATGGCACGCCAAAGCGCTTCGAGCGCCGATACGAAAACCCTAGGATTGCCTTTGAGCTGACCGAGAAGCTTTTCAAACGCCTTATCCGGCAGGAGCCCCACATCCTCGGCGAACATGGTGAACAGGCAACGCATCAGGAATTCGGCAACGTCTTTCGGGTCGTGACGTTTCTCAAGCCGCTTCGCGATTTTAGCAAGCCGTTCCGCGATATCGCGTGTCACGGCGGCCGAGATGCGGGTCGGATCGAGGCTTTGCGGGTCCGTCCAAATCGTCTTCAAGCGGTCTTGGATGGCCGGAGAACGCAAATCGTCCATCCCGATCCGGTATGTCTGGCGATCGGGAAAATGGGCGTAGTTCTTACCCTGGCCTGAGAAGTCCGCATAGACCTCGATCACATGCCCGACATCGACCACGAGGAGAAAGGGCGGGTAGCCGTGCTCCACGGGAAGCGCGCGGGCATAGTCCTCCGCCTGACGCCGCGCATTCTGCATCACCTGGTCCCAACGCCCGGTCCCGCGTTTCGCCTGACCGGCTTTGTGCTGGCGCGCATCCTCCGTGATCAGCGATAGCTGACCGGGATCGGTCTTCTTCGATTTCCGCTTGCCGGACTGCTTCGCTTCGAGAATGAAGCAATCGCGTTTGTAGAGGTCGATCCGGCCAGCGGTCCGTGTGCCGTCGCGGTGCTTGAAGTCGATCCGCCGCTCAAAGACATAGTCGTTAAGCGCGTTCTCTTCTTTCGCCATGTCCGGCCGCGGCAGGCCGAGGGCATCGGTCAGACCAACAACGAACAGCTGGTAGTTCGCCATCTCCGAGCCGCCTGAATCGGATGCTTCGGCGATCAGCTTCTCAAGGGCTGTAGTGTCGATCAGGCCGGGCGCGTCCATGGGCGAACGATAGGAAGGCTTAGGAGAATCGTCCAGATGTTACCCGAGGGACCGAAGACGCGCTCATAAATCCTGCGGATCGGCGTCTTTCATCGCAGCCCCCTCACCCGCGCCAGCGCCGGTGCAGCCAAAGCCATTGCTCGGGATATTCGCGCACCCAGCCCTCAATCAGGTTCGCGACCGTCTGCATGGCGGGTTCGATGGCGATTTTCCCGCTTTCATCCCGCTCAAGCTCAAGCGGTCCCATCAGTTCCAGACGGAAGCGCCCCTCGGGCAATCGGATCGAGCGCGCG
>JAKSCL010000029.1 GCA_022360615.1 Hyphomicrobiales bacterium | reverse complement strand
GCGATGTGGGCGATGTGTTCACCATCCCGGCCAATATCGAAAAAACCTTCGATCAAATCAGCCGCGCCGTTTCCCATGTGTGTTCGTCGGGCGCCCTGCCGATCATGATCGGCGGCGATCACTCCATCGGCTTTCCCTGCGTGCGCGGGATCGCGCAATGCACGTCGAAGCGTATCGGTATCGTGCATTTCGACCGGCACATCGACATCCAGGAAAAGGACCTCGACGAACGCATGCACACGACGCCGTGGTTCCACGCAACCGATCTCGTCAATGTGCCCGCCGTCAATCTGGTGCAGGTGGGGATTGGCGGCTGGCAGGTGCCGCGCGAGGGCGTCGCTGAAGCGCGCAAGCGCAACACCAACATCTTCACCATGCGTGACGTCGAAGAGCTAGGCCTCGCCGAGACCGCAGCGCGGGCGCTCGAACTGGCCTGGAAGGATGCCGACGCGGTTTACATCTCCTTTGACATCGATTCGGTCGATTGCGGTTTTGTCCCCGGCACCGGCTGGCCGGAACCGGGCGGTTTTCTGCCGCGCGAGGCGCTCGAACTGGTCTCGCTGGTCGCCGCTGAAGGGATTTGCGGCCTCGAAGTCGTCGAGGTCTCGCCGCCCTATGACACCTCCGACATCACCGCTCTTCTAGCGACGCGCGTGATTGTCGACGTGCTCGGCACGCTTGTTTCCTTTGGAAAAATGGGATCGCACAAGGCGATCATCGACAAGCCCGTGTCCGTTCCGGCCGGACCTGATGTGGAGTGAAGCCATGCACCGCAATCCCCATTACTGCGGCGACCATCACCACGCCGTCCATCCCGGCCCCGGCCACAATCATATCGGCGAGGATGCCAGGCATCTGCATTCCCATGTCGGGGGTCACCCGGAGCGCGAGCGGGCCGAGGAAATCCAGGTCCTCGCCGCAACCTTCATCGACGGCTTCCGCAAGGCGGACGACAAGCCCGGCTTTTTGCGCCTTGCGGGTATTCCCGCGAAGATCGACGGAGAAGATGGGCTCGCCATGCATCTTGTTGATGCAACCATTGAGTCGAAATGGCAGCTCGGCACGGCGTCGCCCGCCTTTGCCTCACGGGAACTGGTCTATCTCCCCTATCCCGGCGCGATGGTTCGCGAGCGCGAGACCCTGACTTTCACTTATGTTTCCCTCACCACGCGCTCGGACATCGATTTGCTAGAGATGCTGGAGCGCGTCTCAGTTGCGGGAGCGCCACCCGGCTCTCACCGTCATGATTAGGGAATGTTGCGGTTCCGCGGTGCACGGTTCATGGCGGCCGCCGGCATCCCAATCCTGGATCAGGCGTTTGCGGTCGGCGCAAGGACAAGCTGGGGCTCCTTGATACCCCTGAGCTCGTATTCGCCCAAAGCGCTGAAGGCGTTGTCCGGCAGCCTTTCGGCAAATGTGCCCGTCACAAGCAAGGACCGGTCAAGCCTGCCCGCGAGATCGGAGACGCGGCTTGCGATATTGACGCCCTTACCGATGACGGTGAAATCGAGCCGCGCGCCCGAGCCGATATTGCCGTAGGCGACTTCGCCGAAATGAAGCCCGATCTTGATCCTGAAACAACGGTCCGCCGCGACACCAGACTGTTCACTTTCGACACGCTTTAGAATCGATTGAGCAGCCTTCAAGGCTTTGGCGCAGCAATCGCAATCATCGTCGCCAGCGCTGTGTATGGCGAGGACACCATCACCGATGTATTTCAGCACCTGACCGCCGGATGCCTCGACGGGCGGCACCACGCAATCGAAGTAGCGGTTGAGCAGGCCAACCGTTTCCTCCGCCGACATGGTGCTCGAAAGCGATGTGAACTTCGACATGTCGGTGAACATGATTGCCGAGCGGATGCGCATCACCTCGCCGCGCTGCACCGTGCCGGCCAGAATGCGCGCATGCGGCTCATCGCCCACATACATGCGCAAGGTGTCGTCTATCAGGCACCATGCCCGTCTCAGATCGAGTTCGATCGCGATTGCGGGCTCAATAATCCGCATCATCTCCAGATCGGCGGAGCTGAATCCGCCGGGCCGGCGCGTCGCGAAGGTGATTCCGCCCTTGCCATCGCGGAAGACAATCGGGATGCAGACATAGTGCGTGTAGCCGGCGGCGCGCAGCTCCGGCACGATCTCAAAGGTCTCATCGGAAACCCCGTCCAGCCGAAACGCCACCCACTCACCCGTCTGGTGCGCGCGAAAGAACGGGCTTCTTTCGTAAACCGCCTGATTGTTCCAGGGAAAATGGAGCCACCGCACCCCCTCCCCACGTGTCCAAATGCGGCCAAGACCGCGGCGCATGGCATGAAGCGTTGGAATTGCCGTCGTCACCCGGTCGAGCGGCAGCCCGGCGCATTCAAGCCGCCCAACGAGTTCGACCATCATTGCATCCGGGTCGCCCATCAGCCGCGCCTCGCTAATCAGCCAGTCGCGAACGGCGAAAGCTCCAGCAGGTGTGCCGTTCCGGCTTGCGCTCAAGGCTCCCATTCTCGCATTCGGCGACCGCAGGCCTGGGCTTAGGGCGCACATGTGTCGGTACAGGGCCGTGCCGGTCGGTTCGGTTCCCGTGGTTTACTAAGCCCTTTCCCCGGCAGAGAACAAGCGGGGGCGTTCACCGCACGCACGGTGAAAAGACCGCCTTCCCTTTCCCGCGCGCTCTAACCGTTGGCGAATATCGCAATCGTGCTGCCCGTCATCCAGATGACATGGAAGTCCGGTAGTTCACTTTTGCCGAACGAAATATCTAAACGTTCGAAATATACAACCAATATGCATCTTCTCCCATCGGCGCAAAGGGGCCTCACCATGGTTATGCTGAGCAATGTGACGGTGACCTATCCGAATGGGATTACTGCCCTTCATCCGACTGATCTCACGTTTGAAAAGGGGAAGTTCACCGTCCTCTTGGGACCGTCGGGAGCCGGGAAATCGACGCTTTTGCGCACTTTGAACGGCCTCGTACGGCCGACCGAGGGCCATGTCGAAAGCCGCGACTTGGGGCCGATCCTTGCTTCGGCAAAAATCATGCGGAAGCACCGGCTCTTTACGGGCATGATCTTCCAACAGCACCATTTGATTGGCCGTCTCACGGTTCTCGCCAACGTTTTAATGGGCCGCATTGGAATCCGTGGCGCGGGACGCTCCTTTCTGCCGGCACCCAAAGAGGAAAAGATCATCGCACTCAACGCGCTTGAGCGTCTTGGCCTCCTGCCACGGGCGCTCGAGCGGGCCGATATGCTCTCCGGAGGGCAGCAACAACGCGTTGGGATCGCCCGCGCCATGGCGCAGCAGCCGCATATCATCTTGGCGGACGAGCCGGTTGCCAGTCTTGATCCGTCAACCGCGGAGCGCGTGCTTTCCGATCTCCATCGCATCTGCCGCGAAGACGGGATCACCGCGATCGTCAGCCTGCATCAAGTCGATTTCGCCCGCCGTTTTGCGGACCGGATTGTCGGACTGCACCAGGGGCATGTCGTTTTCGATGGCAATGCGAACCAGCTGACCCCTGCCATCATTTCGAAGATTTACGAGGCACCGCAACCGCTTGCGGCCGAGGCCGCCGAGTAGGTGCATCACTCCAAACCAAACAGGGCAACTGAACAGGAACGAAGACCATGATACGTCGTAACTTTTTGATGGGCACGCTTGCCGGCGCCGCTCTTCTCATCTCCGGTGGCATTGCTGAAGCCGAGGGCCGCAATCCGGACACGCTGCGCGTCGCGCTTCTGCCGGATGAGAATGCGTCGACTATCATCCAGAACGCACAGCCATTTAAAGAGTATCTGGGCGGAGCGCTCGACAAAGAGATCGAGCTGGTCGTGACCACCGACTACTCCTCGATGATCGAGGCCATGCGCTTCGGCCGTATCGACGTTGCTTATTTCGGCCCGCTTTCCTATGTGCTTGCAAAATCGCGCGCGCCTGAAATCGAGGCCTTCGCCGTAGGTGTGTCGAGGGGTTCGCCGACATATAAAAGCGTCATCATTACCCAAGCCGACAGTCTGGTGCAGTCGATCGACGACATCAAGGGCCGGACGATGGGCTTTGGCGATAACGCCTCCACGTCAAGCCACCTCATCCCGCGCGCCTTTCTCGCCCGGCACGAACTTGAGGCGGAAACCGATTACGAGTTCGCACATCTCGGCACGCATGACGCGGTGGCCCGCGCCGTTGAAGCCGGGAATGTGGACGCTGGCGGCCTAAGCCAGGAGATCTTCAACAGCCTTATCGAACGTGGCAGCATCGACTCGGATAAAGTGAAGGTTCTGGCCGAAAGCGACCCGATCCCCAACTATCCCATGGTCTATCAGGGTGATCTGGCGCCGGAGTTGAAGGACGCGATCAAACAGGCTTTCCTCGACCTCGATGATGAGGCGATCTTGCAGACGTTCCGTGCCGAAGGCTTTGTCGCGACCGATGACGGCGCCTACGACATCCTTCGTGAAACGGCGAAAGTCCTCAATCTCGACCTGGCGAAGTTCAACTGATGAGCGACAGCTCCTACGAGACAATTCTCATCCAGGACGGTGCTGCGCGCTTCAAGCGCAACGCCGTCCTGGCGGCCATTTTGCTGGGCGTTGTCATCGCGCTTTGGGTCACCGGAACGCTGGATGCCCAGCGCTTCGCCGATGCGTGGCCAGCCATTGCGCAGCTCTCAAGCGAGATGTTCCCGCCCGATTTCGGCCGGTTCGAATCGTGGATCATGCCGCTGATCGACACGGTGGCGATGTCCATTGCCGGAACCGCGCTGGCCGTCGCTTTCTCTCTGCCGCTCGCGCTTTTGTCGGCCCGTAACACCACGCCCAATGCCATCGTCTATCAAGTGACACGCCTCATCCTCAACCTCCTGCGTTCGATCCCGGAACTGATCATGGGGATCATCTTCGTCGCCATGGTGGGCTTCGGCGCGCTGCCGGGTGTCTTGGCGCTGGGTCTCCATTCGATTGGGATGGTCGGCAAGTTCTTCGCCGAAAGCATCGAGCATGTGGACGAAAAGCCAATCGAAGCGGCGCGCGCGGCGGGCGCGACACCATTCCAGGTGATCTGGCATGCGGTGCTGCCGCAAGTCATGCCGCAGCTGGCAGACACGACGATCTACCGCTGGGAATACAATTTTCGCGCCTCCACCGTGCTCGGCGCCGTCGGCGCAGGCGGTATCGGGTTCGAACTGATTGCCGCACTCCGCGTGCTCGAATATGCGCAGGTCTCCGCAATCCTCCTATGTATCCTGGCCTGTGTGACCATCGTGGACGGTATCGGCGCGCAATTGCGCAAATCCTTGAAGTAAAAGCACCTGGAGCCAGAAGTGCATACTGTTAAGAGTGTTTGAAATGCCAAGCGATAGAAAAGTCATCGTCACCAACCGGGTCTTTCCCGAAACGCTTTCCCTTCTCGCGCCGCATGCGCGCCTTGAGGTCAATGAGACCGGCGAACCCTGGTCCTATGAGGAGACACGGCGGGGGTCAGCCGATGCCGACGCCGTCCTCTCCTTCATGACCGACAAGATCGACGCCAGGTTCATCGATGGGTGCCCAAACCTGCACATCATCGGCGCAGCCTTGAAGGGCTATGACAACATCGATGTTGAGGCGGCGGAGCGCGCGGGTGTCTGGGTCACTATCGTACCCGACCTGTTGACCGTGCCGACGGCTGAACTGGCGATTGGGCTGATGCTCGCGCTCGGACGGAACGTGTTGAAAGGCGACGCGGGCATCCGTGCGCAAGGCTTTTCAGGATGGCGGCCAAGTCTCTACGGAACCGGCCTTGCCGGCGCAACCGTTGGTCTTGTGGGTTTCGGCCGGGTCGGGCAGGCGATCGCCGCGCGTTTGGCCGCATTCGACTGCCGGATACTCGCCTTCGACATGCGCGAAAGCGAGCCACACGAACTGAACGGCGCCGTTTCATTCACCGGATTGCCTGACCTGCTTGGACAGGCCGATTATGTGGTGCTTGCACTGCCGCTTAAACCGGAGACCCAGCATATCATCGATCATGGGACGATTGCCTGTATGAAGCCGGGGGCACTCCTCATCAATCCGGCGCGCGGTTCACTCGTCGATGAACGGGCGGTCGCGGACGCGATCGAACGCCGTCATTTGGGCGGCTACGCGACCGATGTCTTTGAGTGCGAGGATTGGGCGCGCGAGGATCGTCCACCGGCGATTGATCCGCGACTGACGGCGCGCGGCGCGCCAACGGTTCTGACCCCTCATATCGGCTCGGCAGTAACATCGGTGCGCCGCGAGATTGAACTCTCAGCCGCAAGAAGCATTGTTGCGGCTCTTTCGGACCAGATCCCACCAGGCGCCATCAACAATCCAAAGACAACCAACGGTCATGCTCAACCTCGTTCACACGAAAACATTTCTCACGGTGCTTGACGAGCGTGGGTTCCGCGCCGCCGCACGCCGTTTGTCGGTGTCTCCGTCCACTGTGGTCGAGCACATTCAAAATCTGGAGACGGAGCTTGCCGCCCCCCTCGTTGTGCGCCAGCGCGGACACGTCGAGCCGACACCGCAAGGGGCCGAGTTCGAACCCCTTGCGCGCGCGCTGGTCAGCACGGCCGACAGGGCGGTCGGCCTTTTTTCCGAAGCGCGCCTGCGCGTTGCCGCTTCCAGCAATACCGGCATCTATCTGCTTCAGCCTGCCCTTTCAGCGCTCACGGCCGCGCATGACATTACGGTCGAGCAATGGATCGGCAGCAATCATGAGGTGGCGAACCGCCTCGGACTGGGGCTTGCGGACGCCGGCGTCATGGAATGGTGGGACGACCGGCCAGGTTTTTTCGCGATGGAATGGCGGCGCGAACCCCTTGTCGTGATCGTGCCGCCGGATCATGCGCTGGCATCAAAAAAGGCGGTGAAAAGCACCGATATCATCGGCCACCGCATTTTGGGCGGTGAGCCGGGCACAGGCACAGGCACGGCCTTGCGCAATGCGCTCGGCCGCACAGCATCGCGGCTCACAACCATTGGCGGTCTCGGGAGCACCGAAGCGGTGAAGCGGGCCGTTCAGGCGGGCGTTGGGATTTCGATCGTCATGGCCTGTGCTGTCACCGATGAGGTGGCTTCCGGCCGTCTCGCGGCTCTTCCCTTTGAAGACGTGATGGTTGAAAAGGTGATCCACCTCATTGTTCCGACCGCTCTGCCCAAAACTGCGGTTGGTTCGCTCTTTCTCCAGCACCTGACAGGTTAAATGGCGAGACCGGCGGGCATAACGGGCGCAGCCGATGCGCCCGCCTGTTCGGGCGGGCCGGAGCGGCCATAGCGGCAAGGTGCTGCTGGCGGCGGTTCAGCTGAAGAGCCGCCGTTTTCCCCGTAAATCTGACTTACAATTAATAAAAGTATTTTAATCGCAATGCACGCAAAACGCGTTATTCATAATAAAACCGTCACATCACCGTAAAATCATTTTCAGATTCCAGAGCTACGACCGCTCGCGCTTCCTGAGCCGTTCCGCCATGCCAACGCTTGGACCACAGCCGCGGCGCTAGAAGTCCCAACAGTAAAGCAGCACTCGAAAGACACACCTCCCGCGGGAAACTACCAGCCCCCCGCGCGAAGGGGTTGCGCCCAGAAACGATCCGTCACAATTCATTAGGAGAAACACATGGCATTCTTTTCGTGGTTACGCAGGCATTGGTCGTCGTGGAGCCGTTTGGGCTCGGCTCAGACAAGCGCGACGCATACACTTCAAGCCTTGCCTCGTCCTATTGGGAGCCCGCCCATCACGGTTATGCGCGCCATGTCAGAGACCGCGACCGCCGCGACGATGATGATCGCGATGAGAGAGAGGACCGCAACGACCGTGGCGGCCGCCATGACGATGACGGCTTCGGCGTCTTCCGTATTGGCAATTTCCGGCCGGACAAACTCGTCGGGACATCGAAAAACGATGTGCTTCCCGGAAGACGACACTATCGACTTCTACGAGAGCCTTGAAGGGATGCGCGTGGAGGCCAACAATCCACTGGCTATATCAGGCCCAGCCAGCTTCGATGAAGTGGGGCTTGCGGGGCTCCCTTTCACCCTGCCGGGATCGCTCAGCCCAGCGGATGGCCGTCGATGCCGAAACCCCGAACCGATCTGCAGCGCGGCGCGCTGACAGCCCGCACCGCCAAGCCTTCAAAACCCGTTCACTCAAATCCATGCTCAGAGCCCGGCCCATCCAAATAACCTCCATCGCTGCAGAGCTTGAAGCAGAACCGCCGAAACACGTCACATCACAAATGGTGCATCAAAAAATGGACGCGGCTAGACTGTCAGCTCAGACGCCGCCTCAACACATTCTCCAAGAGGCGTGACACGTTGTTCTCAAAACCGTTCCAGGGCAGGCTGCCGCAGAACGTGATCGAACCGGCCGAGAAAACCGACCCGCCCCCCGGCACATCGAACATCACCATATCGGCCCGCATCGCCTCGCTCGCGGAAACGCCGCTGAGGTTCGTCAGATGAGTCAGCTGTTCCTCCGGCGCCAGCATGAAGGCATTGCCATGTGTAGCTGACGTCGCAATAAGAACCGCATTCTCAGGCGTGCCAATGTGCCGATCCATATGGTCGAGTTCAAAGCCGGCTGCGCCATTTCCCGAAAAGCCGAAATCGCCGATCACGTCATCCGCAATCCCCTCAAATACCCAGTCATAGGCGGGATCGGTGCAAACGCGCCTGTAAGGGTGGCCATAGAACTCGCCTTGTGCAGCGAACCCAACGCCGACCAAGGCCTGCGGCGCGCGCCCGTTGCGCCGCCAGAGGCCGCCATATGTTCCGTCGAAAGCGTTATAGTATTCGCCCGGCTCGGCCGCCCAGGCGCGAATGCCGTCCTCGGCCCGGCGAATTTCCAAAAGGCTTTCGTTTTCGCTGTGAACGGCGATCCGCCAGTAAAAGCCATTGCCGCCGAGATAGAGCAGATGGCCGCCACCGTCACGGTAGTCGCGCAACGCATTCAGCGTCTCTTCGGTGTGGTATTCGGGGTGGGTCGCCGTTGTGACCGCTTTGTAACCGCGGATCGCATCAACGCCCTCTTTGTGCAATTCGAGATCGGTGACCAGATCATAATCCATGTCTTTGGCGTGCAGCCAGCTAATCAGATGGCTGTCGGCCTGGAAGTGCCGGAGCCCGGAGCATGGCGTCGCGCCGAATGTCAGATACCCCGGCCTCAGATTGAAGAGCGGCCGGTGGTGCGAGGCATGGCAGATACCCGATCCGTCGGAGTGGTAGTTGTAGGTGGACAGGCCGTATTGCCGATATTCGGCAGGATTATGAGGGTAAGCGCCCCATGCGCGCACCCGGTTCTGCCAGGACGGATCGTAGTCGGGCCGCGCATGGTTGCCATAGATCGCGTAGGTAAACGTCGAAACGAGAACACAGAGCTTCGCCCGGGGTTTCCCAGATGGCGCGCAGACAAAGAATGGGATGGCGTCATGATGCCCCTCGCATTCGAGACGCATGACGTAAATCCCTGACGGCATGTCATCGGGTACCGTGAAGCTGAAATCGGTCTCCCACCCGAAATCGTAGATGTCGTCTTCGTGGAAATGGACCGCGGCGTAGTGGTCCGGTTTGTGGTTCCAGTTCATCTCCGAACCGTCCCAGGCAGCGCCGGTCATGGCGCGGGCTGGAAAGTTGACAAGGCGCAGATCGGGACCGGACAGCGCAACGCCTGTGGTCGTTGGGATCGCTCTCGAGAAATCCCATGCGGCAATCGTTTGCCCGTCAACGGTAAGCGATGGGGCTTCGATCTTGCCGTTGAAGTGCCGACCCGCCCTGCCCCCGGTTAAACGAGCGGCGACAAGCACCGGACCGGAAAGATAGGGCAGGCTGGAAGCGTTGGGAAAGCGCCTTTCAACCGGACCGTCATAGCTGCGACCAAGGGGCGTTTGCCGAATGGCGATGTCCTGCGCCGTTATGCTCGCTTCGATCTTGCACCAGTGCCGCAGCTTCAAGGGCTCATCGGTCGAGACGGTATCGGGTCCCAGGCCCAGCGTGGCCGCGCCTGCCCGATCCAAGTGAAGGTCAAGCGGGCCGCATGTCAGAATGCTTTGTGCTCTTTCCGAACGCAGCGTCGGAAACACAATGGCTTCAAGCACCACCGATTGCGAGGGCGCCGCTTCTATATCCGCCTTCGTGACGCCATAGGAGCCGGGATAGAAGGGGCGCTTGACCGAGTCGACGGTTTCCGGCGCGAAATAAGCCGATGCGTCTTCTTCGACAATGCCCTGCCCGGCCGGGTTCGGATCCGCGCAAATCGACCGGAATAGTCTCGCGATGAAGGGTTTGTCGGAAACGGATGAAACCTTGAACCCTATCGTTTCGCCGGGCCGGATGGACAGGCGGTCGGCGTAGCCCAGCAAAGGCAGAGGCTTTGGCGAAGCGTTCACAGGCTCGGCCCGTAGACAAGATCGGGAAGATAGGTAACCCATCCCGAGAAGAAGACGAGAAGGAGGACCATTAAAACGTAGGGGATGAGCAGCGGCAGCACGCCGACGGAAATGTCCTCGATGGTGATATTGCTGATCCTTGCCGCGACGAACAGGTTGACGCCGATGGGCGGCGTCAGGAACCCGATCTCGCAGGTGATGACCGTGAAGATGCCAAAAACCACGGGATCGATTCCAAGGCTTGTGACAAGCGGAAAGAACACGGCCGTGAAGATGATAATCTGCGGGATGCTTTCCAGCCACATGCCGACAACAATGTAGAACAGGCCGATGAAGAGCATCACGAGCCAGGGATATTCCGCGAGCCCCTGGAAAAGCGCCAGAACCGAGGCGGGGATGTCGAAGATCGTCACCAACTGACCAAAAGCCTTGGTGGAGCCCAGGATGAACAACACCGTGCCGATGACGATGGCGGTGAACTTGAAGGCTTGGAAGAGTTTAAGCCAGGTCAGCCCGCGATAGACGAACAGCCCGACAAAAAGGCCATAGGCGACGGCAACGGCGGCTGCTTCGGACGGGGTGAAGACGCCAGCATAAATGCCGCCAAGAATGAGAAACGGCGCGAACACGGCCCATTTGCCTTCCCAGAGCGCCTCCAAAAGCGGCCCCCAGCGGAAGCGTTCTCCGGTACCGCCGTAGCCGTTCCTTGTGGAAATGATGAAGATCACGATCATCAGCATCACGCCCAGCACGATGCCGGGAACGATGCCCGCGAGGAAAAGGCGGGGGATCGAAACATCGGTGACGAGCGCATAGATGATCAAGAGGTTCGACGGCGGGATCATGCTGCCAAGCGCGCCTGCGGCCGCGGCGATCGCGCCCGCGAAGCGCGACCGGTAGCCTTGTTCCTGCATGGCGGGAATGGTGATCGAACCGATCGCAGCGGTGGTGGCGGGACCGGAGCCCGACAATGCGGCGAAGAACATGCAGGCGACAACGGTCACGAGGCCAATCCCGCCCCGATACGCGCCAACAAGCTTCTCGGCGATGTTGACCAGCTTTTCGGACATGCCGCCCCGCTCCATCAACTGGCCGGCCAGGATGAAAAGCGGAATTGTCACCAGCGGGAACGGCTCGAACGCCGTCCAGGCGGCCTGAGCCATCAACGTCAGCGGGATATCGGCGATCAGCAGGCCCGCAACCGTTGCAAGGCCGGCCGCGAACGGAATCGGGACGCCAATCGCCAGCGCAACCACGAAGGTTGCGGCCATGATAAGGGGACCATTCACAGCGGTAGATTCTTCCAGCCGTCAGAGCCCCAGCGCCAGTAAACCTGGGCGATCCGGAGCAGCATGAGTCCAAACAGGATGGGGATGAACATCTGCACCCATCGCTGCTCGATCCCGAGGCCCGGGGTCTGATAGGTGACTTCGAATAGAAGCTGCACATAGGCCGTCGTCTGCACGATCATGAAGATCACGAAGCCGACCCACAGCATGTCCGCGACGACGATGCATCCAACCTGCGCGGGGCGCGGCAGCCGGTTGACCAACAGTGTGATGCGGATATGCGCCCGGTCCCGGACAGCCATGCACGCCCCGAGATAAACAGCGAAGATCATGCCGTAGACCGCAGTTTCCTCGGCCCACGCGGCGGCGGAGTGAAAAACGAAGCGCAAGAGCACCTGCAAGAGCACCGAACCGACGACGACGCTCAGAAAAAAGGTGCAGAGGACTTCCTCGAAATACCGGTCGAGCTTTGACAGCACGGCTTTGCCTTCAGACGGGGAAAAGGCGGGCACGCAACACCTTTTTCCTGCGTGCCCGAAGTCTCTTAGGTAGGATAGGGTATCAGTTGTTGGCGGCAGCCCTGATCGCGGCAACGAGCGCGACGAAATCCTCGCCTTTCTCGGCTGCGTATTTGTCCTGCACGCGCTGGCCGGCGGCGATGAAGCCGCTGCGGTCGAAGTCAGCCGTTTTCATCCCGCCTTCGCCGGTCAGGAAGGCGCGGATGTCATCGATCTGCCGGGTCATTTCGTCCTTGTGGTGGATACCGGCTTCCCTGGCCGCACGCAAAACCGCCTCACGCTGGGCGTCATCCAGCCTGCTCATTATCCGCGGGCTCGCAAAGAGCGGCGAGAAATAGGTGAAGTGCTCAAGAACCGTGAAATACGGCATGATCTCGTAGAATTTCTGCGACTTGATGAATGACGTGCCGTTGTCCGCGCCCTCGACCGTTCCAGTCTGCAGCGCTGTCGGCGTATCCGCCCAGGGCAACGGGATCGGCGCGGCGCCGAATTCGTTAAAGGTGTCGATCATCACCTGGTTTCTTGGAACGCGGACCTTGAGACCAGCCATATCCTCCACCTTGGTGATTGGATTGCGGGAGTTGTAAAAGTCCCTGTCGCCGACGAAACCATAGGCGAGCAAATGCACCCCGGTTGCCTCGCGCAAGGCTTCGGAAAACCCGGCGCCGACCTCGCCCTCAAGAACACGATAGGCATGCTCCTTGTCCTCGAAGATGTAAGGCAGAACGAAGGCGTCCATCAGCGGGAAGTGGGGCGAGATGTTGTTACCGGTGATGATGTGCATATCGACGGTGCCAAGCTGCATCGCCTTGAAGGCTTCGTCCTCACCCAGAAGCTGACCGCAGCATCGCACTTTCACATCAATCGTACCGCCTGAGTATTCTTCGGCCAGCTCCTCGAACTTGTCAGCGAGAACGCTGTAAGAACCTCCTTCGGCCGCAGCGTAACCCAAGTTGATGACGATATTTTCCGCAACAGCAGCCTGTGCGGTGAAAGCCAGTACTGTCAGCGATGCGGCAATAGAACGAAAATTAGCGAATTGCATGAGTCGTTCCCCGATGGTTGATCAATCGTTTGCATTGTTATTTTGGAGCGAGGGTGACATGGCGGCGATTACATGTACAATATCAATTCGGTCATAATCGATGCTTTTTCGGCATCATGAAATTCGGTCTACGGCATATACGATATTTCACTGCGGTGGCGGAGGAGCTTCATTTCCGCCGTGCAGCGGTGCGGCTTGGCATCGCCCAGCCGGCGCTCAGCCGCGCCATTCGCTATCTCGAACACGAGTTGGCCGTCACCCTGTTCGAGCGCTCGAACCGCAGCGTTGTCCTCACCCCAGCCGGAAAGACATTCCTTGAGGGCTGCCGCTCCGTAATCAATACAGTTGAGCGCACGGTCGACGATACGCGCCAGGTTCATCGCGGACAGATCGGCACGCTCCGCATCGGCTACACCGATTTTGCGATCGCCGGCGCATTGCCAAACCTCATGAAAGAATTTCAGCGCATGCAGCCGGGTATCGTCCTGCAGCCGCATCATGACGTTACGGCCGACCAGCTCCGCAAGCTCGAGGAGGGAAATCTCGACATCGGCTTCGTCACCGGACCGATCACGCGTCCCGGCTACGACCAATGCCTGATACAGAGGGACCGTCTCATATGCGTCGTTTATGAACATCACCCGCTCGCCGAACGCAGCAGCGTCAGGCTGGACGAGCTTGCAAACGAGGATTTCGTGCATGGGCCAACGCGGGATTGGGAGCACTTTTACGCCTATCTGATGCCGCTGTGCCACCGATGCGGATTTGTTCCGCGCATTGTCCAAGAAGCGTTTAACTCCGCAGGCATCCTGGGGCTTGTCGCAAGCGGGATGGGCGTGACAATTCTGACGGAGAGCACGCACAGCCTTGCCGTGAAAGGGCTGGTCGCAATCCCTCTTGAGGATGTGCCTGAGCGGCTGACCACCGTTGCCCTTTGGAATTCAAACAACGCAAGGGGATCAATCGGCATGTTTGTCGATTTCATGCGTGCGCAGAATCTACCCGGCGACTGACAGGGTGTGGGAACGGATCACGCTGGAACAGATCGTGAGCCGCACACCAACAGCCAAATCGTCAGCCAACCGTCAACCGGCGCTTGAACCGAGAGAAAGAGACGGTCTCCGCTCAAAAAGGCGTGCCTCCCGTGCAGCGCCCAGTGCGATCGCTCCGCCAATGACGTTTCCCACGGCGATCACCGCAAAGACCGGCCAAACGTAACCAAGCTGGGCCACCAGGAACACACCCGGGATCGTCACGACCCCTGTCCGGACCGCTGCCGCAATCAGGCCGGGAACAGGGCGCCCCACAGCATTCAACGCTCCCATCATGACAATCAAAACGCCGTAGGCGATCAGGCTTGCGGGGAGGATATGCATATAAAGAGCAATCCAATCCCCGATGACGAGCGAGTCGGTGAAGAGCCCGGCGAGCCACCCCCCATAAGAAAACAAGAGGACCGCCAACGCCGAACCATAGGCAACCACGGCCCCGGTTGCGACGAGTAATGCGCGACACACACGCGGTTTCAAGCCGGCACCATGGTTTTGGCCAACAACCGGACCGATGGCCGTTGCCAGCGCCAGGAGCGGTACGATCGCGATTAACTGGATGCGGCTCGATATCCCAAAGGCTGAAACGGCTTCTTCACCCATGAAGCCAAGCGCTGCGGTGACCGCGGCAATGCCGATGGGGTTGATGACGTTTGAGCCCGCAGCGGGCAAACCAAAACGGAAAAGCCTTGCCCATATGGCAATGTTCAAACGCCAGCGTAGCGTGCGAAGCCTTAGTGCACGCAAGAGAAAGGCTAAGAGAACAGCGAACATCGCAATTCGCGCGATCACGGTCGCGATTGCCGCGCCCGTCATCCCGAATTCCGGAACAACACCAAATCCAAAGATGAAGAGCGGAGCAAGCGCGATGTTCGATCCCGCCGCAAAGGTCATCACGATCGCGGGACGGACGGCGTCCCCGGATGCCCTGATTACTGCGTTCCCGACCATCGCAAGGGCAAGAAGCACAAAGCTTGGGTACCAGACGCGCATGTAAAAAACGATCAGATCCAGCGTCTCGCCGGATGCTCCGATGAAGGAAAACAACGGCCGGGCCGTCACAATGCCCAGACCGGCAATGATCAAACCGGTTACGGCGGTAAGGGTCAGAGCGGCGTTCGCCCGGGCTTGCGCGCGCGCCTCGTCGCCATTTCCGAGCGCCGGCGAAACCAGGGCATTCGTCGCCATGGCAAGGCCCATCGCAGCGCTGGTCAAAATAAGTTGAATAGGAAGCGCGTAACTTATCGCAGCAAGCTCGCGGTCGCCGAACCTCGCCAGGAAGTAAATGTCAGCAAGGCCGATACTCATGACCATGCAAACACCCCACGCCGTCGGCATGGCCAATCGCACCAGGTGCCCCTCGACCCGCCCCGCGGTCAGTCGCCCGGCTCGCCGGTGCCGGCGTTCAATCGTCACGATTGCACCCACGCAATGCTGGTTGCCGTGCTGTTTTTGCCCGGGCGACCGCCTCTCCGGCCAGCCTTGCAGCGTTCATAGCAGACAACTGCCGGTTCATACCGGTAGCAACCGCCGCCCGGACTGGCGAACGAATTCCCGCCCATGATTTCACACAACACCCATCACTCCCGGACCGTCCTTTCTCGGCAATTCGGCTCAAGACGAAATGAATCAACCGATTTGGGCATTGGGCCCCTCGATAGCCCGCTTTGGTACGACTATCTAAGACGGTGCTCCCGTGTTGCGGGTGGCGTCCGGCCCATTTGCCGCCGCACTGCTTCGGGTCCCTTATCGGATAGCGGTTTGGCTGCGCCGGGGCGGCGTGGTTTTCGGGGCCGCCATCGCTTGGCCGGCTCCGTCATGAAGTTTCGCCCGCGGACCTTCTTCCACGGGCGAATCCTACGGAACCCAATTGGGCATCCGTGAACTCTATCAATACAGAAAAAGGATGGACGGTCATGATCTGGACGACACCGATAATCGAAGATCTGAACTGCGGCATGGAAATCAATATGTATTTTCCGGCCGACGGCGGTGACCCGCTTTTCTAATACCTCGCCAGAGCGCAACGGGCGCGCGCGCCGTTCTACGCGCGCGATCCGTCATTCGCAGCATTTTCGCCCGTGTGCGGTAAGTCCCTCGCGCGGCATGCGGATGCAAACGCTGCGAAGATACGTTCTTTCGGTTGCCTGCGGACGCGGAGACACAATGCCCGGAACAGGACATAGTTGATATGCTTCGCATTCTTGTTCTGGGTGCAGCGGCCGGCGGCGGACTGCCGCAGTGGAACTGCAATGCAATAAACAGCGCCAGCTTCTGGCGCGGGGATCAACCGCTCCAGGCGGCAACACAGTGTTCAATCGCAGTGACTGCCGACGGTTCGTCCTGGGCGCTTGTCAATGCGTCTCCGGATATCCGCGCGCAGATCATAGCCCGCCGCGAACTTCATCCCCGCGCGCCAGAGGAATACGGCCTGCGCGACAGCCCGGTCCGCTCCGTTCTCCTGACAAACGGCGATATCGATCATATTGCCGGTCTCCTCACGCTTCGGGAACGGCATGCGTTCGATCTTTTTGCGACGGCCGAGATCCATCGTGTGCTGAGCGGAAACCCGATTTTCAACGCGCTGGACCCCGAACTGGTGAAACGGCGCGAAACGGCGCCCAACGCCCCTTTTGAGATTGTCCCAGATCTGCAAGCGGAACTCTTCCCGGTGCCGGGCAAAGTCCCTCTTTTCCTCGAAGGCGATGCCGTGGTGACCGACCTGATAGGCGAACAAACGGTCGGCGTCCGGCTATCGGCTGCTGACCGCACCGTCTTTTTCATTCCCGGATGCGCCCGGCTGACGGCGGAACTTCGAGATAAACTGCAGCAGGGAGACGTTTTGTTTTTTGACGGAACCGTCTTCCATGACGATGAAATGCAACGCGAAGGCGTTGGACAGAAAACCGGCCGCCGGATGGGGCACATGCCGATGTCGGGAGACGACGGATCGTTGCAGGCGTTCCGGGATATCGACATCGGCCGGAAAATCTACATCCACATCAACAACACCAATCCGGTATGGCGTCCGCATAGCCCGGAGCGGCAAGAGGCTGAAGCGGCAGGCTGGGAAATCGCTTTCGACGGCATGGAGATCACCTTATGAGCGCCCGCTGTCTCGCCCCCCGCGGCCTTGAGGCCGCATTGCGGAAAATTGGCGACGAGCGGTATCACCACCTTCATCCGTTCCATCAACGGCTCCATAGCGGCGGATGCACGATCGATGAAGTGCGGGCATGGGCCCTAAACCGGTATTGCTATCAACGTACCGTTCCGCTCAAGGATGCCGCCATTCTTGCGCGCATGGATGATGTTGAACTCCGCCGCATCTGGCGCCAGCGCATTCACGATCATGACGGCGAGATTGGAGACGCGCCGGAAGGCGGGTTGCGCCGCTGGCTGGTGCTAACGGACGGTCTCGGCCTCGATCGCAAGTATATCGTCTCGATGGACGGCGCGCTCCCCGCCGTCCGCTTCGCCTGTGGCGCTTATCTGCAATTCGTCCGGGAACGCAGCCTTCTCGAAGCGATTGCCTCAAGTCTGACCGAGATGTTCTCGCCCATGATCATTCAGCAGCGGGTCGCTGGCATGCTGGCGCACTACGATTTCATCACGGAGGAAACCCTACGCTATTTCGATCACCGGATGTCGGAAGCGCCGCGCGATGCCGACTGGACCCTGCACTATGTGAAGGAACATGCGCGCACGCCGCAAACACAAAAGGCCGTGCTCGAAGCACTCAAATTCAAATGCGGAATGCTCTGGGCGCAGCTCGACGCCATCGAGCATGTCTACGTCAACGGCGCGCCGGCTCCAGGGGCATGGGCACCCGGTACCGGGGTTACCGAGCCCATGACATGACGCGACGTTTCAGCGCAAACGATGTGCCTGTCCTGCCCTCCGGCGTTCGCCTGAAGCATTGCCAGGTCAGGAATTCCTGGTTTCTTCTGGCACCGGAACGGGCCTTGAAGCTCGATGCAATCGGCGTTGCAATCCTCGGCACGGTTGACGGAGAGCGTGATTTCGACGCCCTCGTGTCCAAGTTGGAAGCGGACTTCAAGGCCCCGCGGGAGCGCATCAGCCAGGATGTAGAACGTTTTCTGGCATACCTCGTCCAAAACCGAATGGTGGATATCGCATGACCGATTCCTCCCCTTCCCGTCCGGACGACGATCTCTCCGAAGCGCCAACGCCGGTCGCTTTACTGGCCGAACTGACGCATCGATGCCCGCTGAGTTGCCCTTACTGCTCAAACCCTCTGGAATTGACTAGGCGATCGTCAGAACTCCCGACCGATGACTGGCTTCAGGTCTTCGATCAAGCCGCTCAAATGGGGGTTCTGCAAGTCCATCTCTCCGGCGGGGAGCCCGCCGCCCGCTCCGACCTGCCGGATCTTGTTCTCGGAGCCGCAAACGCGGATCTCTACACCAATCTCATCACCTCCGGCGTTGGACTGAAACGGACGGCCTTCGACGCCTCGGTTGAGAACGGTCTCGATCATGTCCAGCTGTCGGTTCAGGGCGCGGATGCCGAGACGGCGGATTTCATCAGCGGTTACAAGGGCGGCTTGGACATCAAGATGAAGGTCGCGCAATGGGTGATCGATGCCGGACTGCCGCTCACCATCAATGCCGTGGTCCATCGACACAACCTCGACCGCCTGCCGCAAACCATTGCGCTCGCCGAGCATCTGGGTGCCCGGCGTCTGGAGATTGCGCACACGCAATATCACGGCTGGGGGCTGAAAAACCGCGCGGCCCTCATGCCGACGGCCGATCAGGTAAAACAGGCGAACGGCGTCGTTGCGCAGGAACGGAAAAGGCTGGCGGGTATCCTTGCGATCGACTACGTCACCCCCGACCATTTTGCGCAATATCCAAAAGCATGCATGGGCGGTTGGGGCCGGGCCGGACTGAATGTCGCGCCCGACGGGACAGTCCTGCCGTGTCACGCCGCGCAGACGATCTCCTCTTTGACCTTCGAAACGGTCAAGGAGCGTTCGCTTGCCGAGATCTGGCGGACGGGACCTGCATTCACAGCGTTCCGTGGCGTCGATTGGATGCCGGACCCTTGCAAAAGCTGCGAACGCAAGACGATTGATTGGGGCGGCTGCCGCTG
>JAKSCL010000150.1 GCA_022360615.1 Hyphomicrobiales bacterium | reverse complement strand
GAGACGATCTCCGGCATGATCGAACAGTCGGCAATGCGCAGGTTCTCGACCCCGCGCACCCGGAGCCTCGCATCGACAACCGCTTGCGGATCAGGACCCATCTTGCAGGTTCCGGTCGGGTGATAGATCGTCGTTGAGGTGTTCCGGACCCATTCCAGGAGCGCATCGTCGCTTTCGGCCTCAGGGCCTGGACGGAACTCGCTTGCAATCTTGCCCGCAAGCGGCCGGTGCCCGGCAATCCGCCGGGCGATCTTAACGCCGTCGACAATGGTGCGCCGGTCGGTTTCGGTCGAAAGGTAGTTGGGGTGAATGGACGGGTAGGTCCGGTGATCGGCGTCCTTAAGCCTGATCTCTCCCCGGCTCTCAGGCCGGAGCTGACACACCGAAGCCGTAAAGGCCGAAAACGGATGCACGCCTTCTCCTGGGCTATCGGCCGACCATGGCTGGATATGAAACTGGATATCCGGGGTCGCCAACTCCTCCCGGGTCTTCAGAAAGCCGGTTGCGAGACTGGCGGCCATCGTCATCGGCCCTGCCCGGAAGAGGAGATATTTAAGCCCGATCCGCATCTGGTTGAGAGCGCTGCGGACCTCATCATTCAGCGTCGGCTCATTGCATTTGTACACCAAGCGGGCCTGGAGATGGTCCTGAAGATTCTTGCCGACACCGGGCAAGTCGGCGAACACCTCGATACCGCGCTCCTTAAGATGCTTTGCCTCGCCGATGCCAGAGAGCATCAGGATCTGAGGCGAGCCGATGGCGCCGCTCGACAGAATGACCTCACCGCCGGCGCGCACCATCTTCTCCTGTCCAAGCTTGTCCGTGTAGACAATGCCAACGGCGCGCTTGCCGTCAAACACGATCCGGGACGTGTGGGCCCGGGTAATCACAGTCAGATTGGGACGCCTTTTGACCGGATGGAGGTAGGCAACGGCGGACGAACAACGGCGTCCGTTGCGCGCGGTCAGTTGAAAATAGCCGACACCCTCCTGCTTGGCGCCGTTATAATCGGTGTTGAACGGGTAATTTGCGTTTTGGGCGGCCGCCACCCAGGCATCGCAGATGGGACGCCTCAACCGCATGTTGGAAACGGAAAGCGGACCTCCGGCGCCGTGGTAATCATCGGCACCGCGCTCTTGATCCTCCGAGCGCTTGAAGAAGGGCAGGACATCGTCCCAGCTCCAGCCCTCATTGCCCATTTGCCGCCAGCGGTCATAGTCCTCGTGCTGGCCGCGCACATAGAGCAAACCATTGAGAGAGGACGAGCCGCCGAGCACCTTGCCGCGCGGCCATTCGAGGCTGCGGCCGTTCAGGCCCGGATCGGGCTCGGTCTTGTAGCACCAGTCCACGCTCGGGTTGTGCATGGTCTTGAAATAGCCGACCGGAATGTGAATCCACGGGTTGAGGTCGCGGCCGCCGGCTTCCAGCAAAACCACCTTGTTGGACGGATCAGCCCTAAGCCGGTTCGCCAAGACACAGCCAGCTGAACCGGCGCCGACCACGACATAGTCGGCCTTCAGTTCTTCCATGGCT
>JAKSCL010000181.1 GCA_022360615.1 Hyphomicrobiales bacterium | reverse complement strand
ATAGGCTTTTTGACGCTTGCGCTTGCCGGTCTTTCGGTCGCGCTTAAATGCGTGGTCTATCTCTTCGGGCCGGACCACTTGCGCCAGAAGTCCTCTTACTACGCTGGAACCCACCATGCCGACATCCCGGAGGATGTCGTGAGGGATGCCGGGAAATAGGAGGCGAGGCGCATCATGGAGTTCTTCATCGAGCTTTTGCCCATCTGGATGTTCCTTGCGCTCGGGATACTCCTCTTTTCGGGCTATCCGGTTGCCTTCATCCTTGGCGGGGTCGGCCTTGCTTTTGCGGTTATCGGCTCGCTGCTCGGCGAATTCCGCCTGCAGCAGCTCTTTTTGATTCCGCTGCGCATTTATGGCGGGACGATGGAAAGCCCGGTTCTGGTGGCCATCCCCATGTTTATTTTCATGGGCACGATGCTTGAGAAATCGGGCGTCGCAAGGGACCTGCTCTATGCCCTTCAGGTTTTGCTGCGCCGCGTGCCTGGCGGATTGGCGCTCTCCGTCACATTGATGGGCACCATCATGGCGGCGACCACGGGAATTATCGGTGCCTCGGTCGTGATGATGACGCTGCTGGCGCTGCCGGTGATGCTTGACCGGCAATATCACATCCCGCTTGCGACCGGCACGATTGCGGCATCCGGGACGCTCGGTATTCTCATCCCGCCCTCGATCATGCTGGTCATCATGTCGGACCTTTTGTCCGTTCCGGTCGGCACGGTGTTCATTGCCGCCGTCCTTCCTGGATTGCTGCTTGCGGGCCTTTACACGCTCTATATTGCGGTTCTTTGCCAGTTGCGGCCAGGTCTCGCACCCGCGCTGCCGGATTCTGTCGGTCCCGATACCCCGGCCGAGATGACCGCGATGATCATGAAGAGCTTCCTGCCGCCGATTGTCTTGATTGTGCTGGTGCTCGGTTCGATTTTCGGCGGTTTCGCGACACCGACGGAGGCGGCCGGCGTCGGTGCGGGCGGTTCGATCCTCCTTGCCGCCTTCAACCGCAAGCTCAACATGGAGGTGCTGACGGAGGTTTGCCATCGCTCGGCGCTGACGGGCGCCATGTTGTTCGGCATTTTTGTTGGCGCCACCTGCTTTTCCTTCGTGTTCCGGACGCTCGGCGGCGAGCATCTCATCATCGAGTTCATCGAAGCGACCGGTGTTGGCGCCTGGTCGATCCTCTTCGTTCTGATGGCGATGGTCTTTGCCTTAGGTTTCTTTTTCGACTGGATTGAGATCACACTCATCGTTCTGCCGGTCTTCGCACCGATTGTCGGTCTGCTCGATTTCGGCACGCATATGCACGATTATCCGGGCATCTCTCAGGAACAGGTCATATGGTTTACGATCCTGGTGGCGGTGAACCTGCAAACATCGTTTTTGACGCCGCCGTTCGGTTTTGCGCTTTTCTACATGAAGGGCGTCGCGCCGCCCGGCGTCACCATCCAGCATATCTATCGCGGAATTATTCCGTTCGTGCTGCTTCAGCTCTTCGGTCTCGGCTGTGTTCTGGCCTTTCCCGAACTCGCCTTATGGCTTCCAAGTGTCCTTTTGGACTAGAAACCGGGTAACGCACAATTGAACGCACGCTTGCGCTGCGCCATTTAGCGCCCTAAGCCTCAGCGGGAATCGTTCACAACCAGGGGGTGACGCTCGCGATGCACCCGCCAGCTTCCACTTCGCCCGAAAACGGTATCCGCCTTTTCGCCAATGGCGACAGCCTGTCCGCGCATCATTTGCGCGACAGGGTCGCGAACGAGGTGCACGCCCGCCCCTTCGAGCCGATCGAGACGCCGCGGCGGTTCTTCCTTTTGGGTTATCTCACCGATGGAGAACAGGCTGACGAGGATCGCGAGCACATCGAGCGTTTCTGCGCGAGCCACAATGCACCGCCGCCCGACGCGCATGCCCGGCATCATATGGTGACAGCTGGAAAGTATCGGTTGCGCTGGGAGCAGCATTCCGAGTTCACGACCTACACCTGGCACACCGCTGTTGGCGCGGCGCCCGCCTTTTCACACGCCGCGCTTGCCGATGTGCCGATCAAGGGGTCGCCTGCGGCACCCGGGCCAGCGATCGTCGCGATCCATCTGGCGATCGTGAAGGAGGGCGATGCCGCTCCTTTGGATGAGCTTTTCGATCCCTCAAGCCTCTGCGTTTCAGCGGTCGAGGACCGAACGGCGTTGGCTGCCACCGATTTCAAGCAGGATGCCCACGGCTTCACCCGCATCCTGATCATCGATCGGGGGCTTGGGGCAGCGCGTGCGGGCTCGGTTGCGCAGCGCCTTCTGGAAATTGAGACCTACCGGAACCTGGCTCTCCTCGGCTTGCCCGAGGCCCAGCGCATCGCGCCCGATGTGGCGCGGATCGAAGGCCATCTCGCCAGGTTGGCCTCTGAACAGAAGTCTTCCGCCGGGGCGCTCGAGGACAATCGCCGCCAGCTTGAACAACTCATCGATCTGGCGGCGGAAGTCGAGGCGATATCGGCGGACACGTCCTTCCGATTTGGCGCGACACAAGCCTACGCGGAAATCATAGAATCGCGGTTGGCCGCAATCGGACAAGACCGTGAAGAGGCGTACTTCACCTGGTCGGGCTTTTTGAACCGGCGCATGAAACCGGCAATCCGGACGGTCCAGACGATGCAAGGGCGGTTGACAACGCTTTCGCAAAAACTCACCCGCGCGGCAGACCTTCTGCGCACACGGGTGAATATCGCTCTCGAACAGCAAAACCGCGATTTGCTGCGTTCGATGAACCGCCGGGCCCGCATGCAACTGCGGCTCCAGCAAACGGTCGAAGGCCTCTCAGTCGCCGCCGTCAGCTACTACGTCGTCGGTCTGATCGGTTATCTCGCAAAGGGTTGGGAAAAGACGGGGATGGGCGTACCGGCAGGTGCCGTCACCGCGCTTTCGGTTCCCGTCGTGGTGCTTGGTGTTTGGATGATCGTACGGCGCATCAGGCGGTCGCATGAAGGAAAGCCTAACGCCTCCGGTGAGTAAGCGTGTTTCCAATGACAAAAGGCCCGCCTTATCAAGCGGGCCTTCTTAAAGCGTTGTGATCAAGAGCCTTCGCCGGCTGCTGCTTCGAGCACAGGAGCAGGATCGACGGTTGCGCCGTCGGGTCCGAAGGTTGCGAGATAGGCGATCACATCGGCACGTTCTTCCGCTTTTCTCAATCCGGCAAATGCCATACGGCCTTTGGGAATGACGTCTCTCGGTTTTTCCAGATAGGCGGATAGGGTCGCCAAATCCCACCTCTTGCCTTCCGCCGCCGCGATTTCGGTAAGGCTGCTCGAATATTTAAATCCGTCGACCTTACCCCACTCCATGCCCACAATGCCGTTGAGCGTCGGCCCCACGCGGTTCTTCGCGTCTTCCCCGACCATGTGACATGCTCTGCATTTGTTGAAGACTTTCGCACCGGCTTCCGGATCGCCGCCAGTCAGATCCTGGGCAAGCGCTGAGCCCGAAAACGCAAGTGCTGCGAAGGCCGCGACGAAACTGTGCTTGAACATCGAATGCTCCCTAGTGGTTTCTTGGGCGTCCTCCATGGTTCTAGCGCATGCGGCGAAGCCTGCAATATCCGGTTTTTTACAGGTTCCAAACTAGAAAATGCCGCGGACTGTGTTGGCCGCTATGCATTGAGTGCGACGCCGTTGTCCCAATAGGGTTCCGGGCCATAAAGATCGCTCAGAAAATCGATAAGAACCCGGACTTTCGCAGGCAAAAACCGGCGGCTTGGGTAGACCGCGTAAACGGCAACATGGCGCGAGGCGCGGTACTCGGGCAGGACGACTTTCAGCTTGCCGCTGCGCAATTCCTCACCGACATCCCATGTCGACCGAAGCGCAATGCCGATACCTGCGATGACCGCCTCCCGGATCAGTTCGCTGGAGTTGGTTTGGATGACGCTCGACACGCGCAATTGCGTGGGGCCTTCCTTGCTTTCCAGACGCCAGATGTCCTGTGTGGTGGCGGCAAGGCAGTGGTGCTGAACGAGTTCGTTCAGCGTCTCCGGTTCACCATGTTCAGCCAGATACTGCGGTGCTGCGCAGATAACGCGCGTATTCGGCGCAAGCCGCCGCGCCACAAGGCTCGAATCCTGGAGTTCGGCGATCCGGATCGCGAGATCGTAGCTCTCGCCGACAATGTCGACGAAATCATCCGTCAGTTGAATGCTGAGTTTGAGATCGGGGTGGCGCGCCAAAAAAGGCGTTAGATGAGGTGCCAGATGCATGCGCCCGAAGGATGTGGGCGCTGAGACCTTCAGGGTGCCGCGTGCCGAGGTGTTGCCCCCGACCACATGGTTTTCCGCCTCTTCAATGCTTGCAAGGATGGCGACCACGCGTTCGAAATAGCCTTGTCCGGCCTCGGTAAGTGCGATTTGGCGTGTTGTGCGCTGAAGCAGCCGGGCGCCAAGCCGGTCCTCGAGCTTTTGGATGCGTTTCGAGACGACGGCGGGAGAAAGGTTCATCTCACGTGCGGCAGCCGACATGCTTCCCGACTGGACGACGCCCGCAAAAATCTCCATGTCGACAAGGTCGGCCATACACTTTACTCGGCAAGTAGGCGCATGGGCACCATATCCCATACGGAAACGGAGTTATACGATTATACATATTTGAGAAAAAGTCCGAGTGGGTCAATTTAGCAGTTGGCCATTGGCGGAAAAACGGTGGAACATCTGGACCAAAGGTGCCGGTCCGCCCCGATACGCTGCCTTTCCAGGCAGGCACGTGTCGTTCCGGTGCCGCCGATTAAAACAATAAGACGCGCGATACGCCGCGAGGAAACGACAATGACCGATATCATTCTGCCGCCGCCTGACGAAGGCACGCTTGCCCGCAGAAGCGAGATCATCGCCGGCCTGAGACGCCTTTTGCCGCAAGAAAGTGTCATTTCCGATATCGACGAACGCCGGCCTTACGAAACGGATGCGCTCACGGCTTATCGCCGCCTGCCGCTTGCCGTTGTGCTCCCTGAAACGACCGCGGAAGTCTCCGCAATTCTGCGCTTCTTGAATGCTGAAGGCGTGAAGGTCGTCGCGCGTGGCGCGGGCACTTCGCTCGCCGGCGGCGCACTTCCTGCCGAAGATGCCGTGGTCCTCGGCGTTGCGAAGATGAGCAAGGTGCTTGACATCAACTACGAAAACCGCACAGCCCAGGTACAGGTCGGTATCACCAATATCGCCATTTCGCAGGCCGTCGAGCATGCGGAGTTCTTTTACGCACCGGATCCTTCGAGCCAGCTTGCCTGTACGCTTGCCGGCAATATCGCGATGAATTCAGGCGGCGCGCACTGTCTCAAATACGGCGTCACCACGAACAATCTGCTTGGCGTGAAAGCTGTCCTCATGGATGGGACCGTCGTCGAATTCGGCGGCGATTATCTGGATTCGCCGGGCTATGATTTCCTTGGGCTTCTAACCGGGTCCGAAGGTCAATTGGCCGTGGTGACGGAAGCCACGGTGCGCATCTTGCGGAAAGCCGAAGGTGCGCGCCCCGTCCTTATGGGCTTCGACTCAGCCGATGCGGCGGGCGCCTGCGTTGCCGATATCATCGGCTCGGGCATCATTCCGGTTGCAATAGAGTACATGGATCGCCCGGCCATCAAGGTCTGCGAAAACTTCGCTCATGCCGGTTACCCTCTCGACGTCGAAGCGCTGCTGATCATTGAGGTCGAGGGTTCGGAGGAAGAAATCGCCTTTTATCTCGACAAGATCGCCAGCATCGCCGAAGCACACAAGCCAAGCGTTGTGAAGGTCTCCCAGTCGGACATGGAAAGCGCCGCGATCTGGAAAGGACGGAAGGCCGCCTTCGGCGCCATGGGGCGCGTGTCGGACTATTTGTGCATGGACGGTACGATCCCGACCGGCCAGCTTCCGCAAGTCCTCAAAAGGATCGGCGAGATCGTGGAGAGTTATGGCCTCGGCGTCGCTAACATCTTCCATGCGGGCGACGGCAATCTGCACCCGCTTATCCTTTACGACATGAACGATCCTGAGGACCTCAGAAAAGCCGAGGCCTGCGGCGCGGATATCCTGACGCTCTGTGTCGAAGCCGGTGGTTGCCTTACCGGTGAGCATGGTGTCGGAATCGAAAAGCGCGACCTGATGGTTCACCAGTTCACGGAGACGGACCTGGCCTACCAGATGGCCGTCAAAGGCGTCTTCGATCCGCAATGGCTCTTGAACCCTGCCAAGGTGTTCCCGCTCGAGGGCCGTCCGGAACCGGCGCGCGCGCCGGTTGGCAAAGCGGCCTGAGCCAGCAAGACCAACACGGTCATCTCATCAAGGGCATCAACAGTATGGTTGCATCATACGAGCCAGCTGACGAGAAGGAGACGGTTGAAGCGGTCACCGAGGCCCGAAGCAAAGGGTTGCCGATGGAGATCGCCGGCGGTGGAACCAAGCGCGGGCTTGGCCGTCCCATCCAGGCGGGTGCGGCGCTTTCGATGGCAAAGCTCACCGGCATCACTCTTTACGAGCCGGCGGAATTGGTGATTTCGGCAAAGGCCGGAACGGCGCTTGCCGATGTCGAGGCTGCGCTCGACGAGAAAGGCCAGCAGCTAGCTTTTGAGCCGATGGACTATGGCGCGATCTACGGTGCGCCCGCGGGCCGTCCGTCAATTGGCTCTGTTGCAGCCTGTAATCTCTCCGGTCCAAGGCGGATTTACGCGGGCGCTGCCCGCGACAGTCTCATTGGCGTCCGTGTGGTTACAGGTAAGGGCGAGGCGATGAAGAATGGCGGCCGTGTGATGAAGAACGTCACCGGTTATGATCTCGTGAAATTCTCCGCAGGCGCGTTCGGAACGCTTGGTATCTTGACGGAAGTCACGTTCAAAGTCTTGCCGCAAGCCGAGACAACCGCGACCCTTGTGTTCTCCGGGCTGGATGATGAAAGCGCACGGACGCTCATGTCGGAGGCGCTCTCAAGTCCGTTCGAGATCACGGGGGCGGCCCATCTGCCTGGCTTGCTTGGCGATGAGGCCCGCACGCTTCTGCGGCTTGAGGGTTTTGAAGCTTCAATCACCTACCGCATCGGAGAATTACGGCGCGAATTGCGAAGCTATGGTGCGCCGGAGGTGCTTGACACCGAAGCTTCCAAAGCGGAGTGGCGCGCCATCCGCGATGTGAAACCGCTTGCCGAAAGGGTAGATGGCAAGGCCCTATGGCGCATCTCGACGGCGCCGACACGCGCCCCCAGTTTGGCGCGCGCCATTCGCACGAAAACCGATGCTGATCTCTTTTACGACTGGGGCGGCGGCCTCATTTGGCTCACCGTGCCGGAACGGAGTGATGCGGCGGAACCGGTTGTGCGGGCGGCGGTGGCAGAAGCGGGTGGCCACGCGACCCTCGTACGCGCATCCGAAACCATCCGCGCCGCAATTGATGTTTTCGAACCCCTTGCGGAGCCTGTGATGGCGCTCACGCGTGCCACCAAGAGCGTTTTCGATCCTGATCGCATCCTCAATCCCAGCCGCATGTATGCAGGTGTGTGAGGCGGACCATGCAGACCAATTTCTCGCCCGAACAACTCAAAGACCCGCAGATGGCGTCGTCGGAGAAGATTCTAAGGACATGCATCCATTGCGGCTTCTGCACGGCGACCTGCCCGACTTATCTGCTTCTTGGCGATGAGCTCGACAGCCCGCGCGGGCGCATATACCTGATGAAGGACATGCTGGAGAATGAGAAACCGGCGACGGAGAAAGTGGTCAAACACATCGACCGGTGTCTCTCGTGTCTTTCTTGCATGACCACATGCCCTTCGGGTGTGCATTACATGCACCTTGTCGACCATGCTCGGGCTTACATCGAAAAGACCTATCGCC
The DNA here is from genome assembly GCA_022360615.1 of Hyphomicrobiales bacterium. GTDB lineage: Bacteria > Pseudomonadota > Alphaproteobacteria > Rhizobiales > JAKSCL01 > JAKSCL01. The sequence continues at coordinate 4,070 of JAKSCL010000181.1, read as the reverse complement.
GCCCATTCTGGGACAGGGCAATGCGTCAGCTTCTTGCTTTCGTGCTGCCTTATCCGAACCGTTTCCGGCTGTCGCTCTATACGGCGCTCCTTGGCCGTCCCTTCGCGCCGCTTTTGAAGCTCTTGCCGGGGCCTGGAGAGCGGCTTGCCGCCATGTTGTCGCTGGCGCCCTCCAGCCTGCGTCCGCGTTCGATGAATGAAGGCCCGAATGTCTTTCCGGCGGCAGGCAAGCGCAAGGCCCGGGTTGCGATCTTGTCGGGCTGCGCCCAGCGCGTGCTAGAGCCGAACATCAACGACGCAACGGTCGCGCTCCTCAACCGCCTCGGTGTCGAGGTCGTCCAGCCGAGGGGCGAGGGCTGCTGTTCGGCGCTCGTCCATCACATGGGCCGCGAAGAAGAAGCCCACGCGCAAGCGTCCAGGAACATCGATGCCTGGACACAAGAAATTGAGGGAGAAGGGCTCGATGCGATCATCATCACGGCGTCCGGCTGCGGCACGACGGTAAAGGATTACGGCCACATGTTCCGCTCCGACGAAGCCTACGCCAAGAAGGCGGAAAAGGTCTCGGCGCTCACCAAGGACATCACCGAATTCCTCACCACCTTCGGCATGCCCGAACCCGTCATCGAAACAGATGCTGTCATCGCTTATCATTCCGCCTGCTCGATGCAGCATGGCCAGCAGATCAAGACAGAGCCGAAGACGCTTCTTAAAAAAGCGGGTTTCCGGGTGAAGGACGTGCCCGAAGGCCATATCTGCTGCGGCTCGGCCGGGGTCTACAACATCATGCAGCCTGAAATCGCCACCCAGTTGCGCGCCCGCAAGGTTCAGAACATCGAAAGCGTAAAGCCGGACCTGATCGCGACCGGCAATATCGGCTGCATGACACAGATCGGAAAGGGCACCGACATACCCATCATCCACACGATCGAGCTTTTAAACTGGGTGACCGGCGGCATTCGCCCCGTAGCTTTGGAGGAAATGCGCCTGCCCGGTGAGCGTCCCATCCCGGAACGGCAATTCGCTGAAGCCGCGGAATGAACCGCGGTCTCAGAATACGCGTCCCCGTTAGCGCCAGAACAGAACGTAGCGGCGGCCGACCTCTTGAACGGGCCGGAAATTGCCGGAATAAAGCGCCGTAAACGCTTCAATCTGTTCCTTCGACACAGAGATCGGCTCAGCGTAAACCTGCCATGTCACGATTTCGGAGCAAGGCGGTGTCGTCAAAGAGCCTTTATAGCGGAAAAAGGGGCTGCCGGTGTTGATAAGAGCCGCCTGGTCAATGGCAGCGTCTCCGGTGATCGCCACGCCTTCTTCCGGGATGAGGTTCCAAAGCGTCTCGATCGTTTCATTCGCGCCGCCTTCTTGGACAAACTGGCCGATCACGAGCAGATCGCCATTTTCCGATGCATGGACAAAATGGATCTCTAGGGGTTCTTGCTGGCCGTCGATCAGGTGTTCGCTACCTGCATGGAAATGGAATTGAATGAGATCGTAGCGCGTCCCGTCCAGCATCACATGGCCGCCATTGCCGCCGGTGTTGACCTGGATTGTGTGGCCATTGTTAACGACGTCCGGGGTGAAGGCGGTCCAATGATATTCGATCTCCGCCGGTTTGACGGTATGGGCCTCTTGCTCTACGAGGTTGATCGGTGACTGCTCGGACCCCGCACATGCGGCAAAGTCTTGGTGAAGCGCCTGCCATTCGTGGGGCGCTTGATAGTCCCATTGAATGTCGCTGGCGAGCGCGGCGGTCAAAAACAATCCTGATGTGGCGGTAATCGCGGCGATGCTGGTTTTCCATTTCTTTTCCATGCAGTCTCCTTCAGGTCCATGCTTCGGTCTTTCCAACGGTGGTGAGGCACACGTCGGTTCACACGTTTGGCAATACAAGCAAAACGTACCGTTGGGGCATCACAACGCCGTGTGAGTGATTTTCGACATCGCAAAACCATCACAATTTCCATGCCAATAAGGGAAACACCGTCAGGAAACGGACCGGAATGAGGCTTTCAATCGAAAAAGGGGTAATGTTGCGCTGTGGCGGCGTTACGCTTGCCGCGATCCTTCTGGCATCTTGCGGGACGGGTTCAAATCTCAGTTTTCCAGGCTTTGGCCCCGGTCAGGATGGAGTGACAGCGGCTGCGACCACGCCGGTGACCGCGGGAACGGAGTTGTTGGCCCCGGATTCAACAGCCGCCACAGGAACCGATACCGCTGCTGCACAGGCGGCACCGCAAGCTGTACCTGCACCCGCGCTTCAGGCCGCCCCCGCCCCGGCGCCTCAGCCGGAAGCAACAACGCAAATCGCTTCGGCAGACTTGACACCGGCCCAATGCGGTCCGGGCGCCATCAGCGTTCCGGGCGGACCGCCAGTCGGCGGGGCGCTTGCGGGCGGCGGCAGCGGCACACTATTCGATCTTGGCGATGCCGGAGACACACAATCCTCAACGGTTGCGGCTACGCCGAACCGGCGCTTTTTGGGTGTCGAGCTGAACCGCCCGCGCCTGGGCAGCAGCCGCGCGCGGGGGGATGATGCTTTGGATCCGCGCGATTTCCGGGGCGAATGGCTGATCAATGACGGCGTTCTCACTTGCGCTTGCCGCATGACGCTGGATGTCGGCAACGGGCCCGGCGGCGAGAATGGCGCCACGCCGCAGGGATGCAACTCCGGCAAGCTCGCCAATGTTTCGATTTGGCGGGTCCGCAACAAAAGCATTGTGCTCATTCAGGATGACAGGTCGGTTGTCGCTGTCCTGCAACAAGACGATGCCGCATTCTCGGGCCGTTTCACCGATGCGACCGCCGCCGCCATGTGGCGGCAGCCAGCGGCGCAATAATCAAGCCTTCAGCTTGCGCCCCGCCGCGCTTTTACATCCTGAACGATAACCGGCAGAACCTGTTTGACGGTTTTACGGTCCATGCCCGCCTTTACCCGTGGATCGTAGAGCATGTTCAAGATGTAGTCGTCAAAAGCGGTGAAGTCCGCGATCGAATTGCGGTCATTGAAGATTGAGTGGGTTAGGGAACGGTGGTCGTTCGACGGACCAAGGCCCTGTAAAATCTCTTCGATCATGCAATGGCGAAAAAACGATCCACCTTCATCCGCTACGATGAAGGCCATCGATTGCTCGATGGCCCCGTCATGGCGCAAGAACGCAATACCGGAACAAGCGGATCGCTCAAGAAACCCAGTGCGGATATCGGGAAGAACCTCCCGGATGGCTGATCGGTAGTTTGCGCGGTCGACAACGAAAACGAAAAAATTGGCCGACCGCGGCTGCGCCGTCACACTGATGCTCAGGCCTTTGATGCGGCGGTTCACGTCCCCGACAAAAGTCCGGACGTCAACATCCCTATTTGTGCGAGAGAGATTGGTGACGTGAACCCGTACGGGCTCGGTGAACTTTGAAATGCGCTCCCTTGCCGCCCGCGAGACACGCCAGTTCTCCGAACCGAAGACGGTTTTCATGAAGCCGTCAATAAGGCGCCGGTCGGTATGAGCGGGTTCGAGGGATGCCGTTGCCGGAAAAGCCAGAAGCGCTGCCGTGAGCACGGCCAAGCCCGTCAGACGCAGGTGGTTTCTCGGCTTGTCTTGCGGCATACCGTCTCTAACGTGCCTTCCATGTCTGGGAACGCCGTGAACTTAAAAAAGTGGGACCGGTGAAGGCAAATCAAAAACGGGAAAAAACCTGCGGCAAATGCGAACCGGCCGGTGCGGTCGTCTGACTGCAACCGGCCGGGATCGTGCTATGCCTTGCTTGCCGTGTTCTAGGTCGTTGTGAGGATTTAAGGAATGTCTGCGCCGGAGCGAGAATTCGTCGGTGCAAGGAACGAGGACGACGGACATGCTTTGCGCATATTCGAGGACGCGTGACGCCGAAATGGCGGATTTGCGCCCGGCCCTCATGGGTTGGGCCAAAATCGCCCCTGCCCTTCGGGCGTTCAGACCTCAAAAGGTCCACCGGACCTTTTGCCGGGCTGTGCCCGAACCGGTCCTCACTGTCGAAAAAGCTCGAAAGGGGGCGAGCCCTTCCTTGCGCTTTTCGCACCGGGCATTTGCAGCGCAGT
>JAKSCL010000032.1 GCA_022360615.1 Hyphomicrobiales bacterium | reverse complement strand
GCGGTGCCGGCCGTATGGTCTGGCCGGTGGTCGCCGCAATCCTGACGACGCAAGCGGCGTTCTTTCCACTCTTTTTCGTGCAGGACATCCTGGGTCAGATCATGGCGGCGCTTCCCCTCGTCGTCATCGCCGTCCTGACGGCCAGCCTTATCGAGTGCCTCGTCATCCTACCGGGTCATCTGCGCCATTCGGCGGACCATGTGGCAAAGAAACCCGGCTGGTTTCGGCGCAATTTCGATGCTGGATTTGCCAGATTCCGCGACGGCCCGATGCACGCCGTTGCGACTGCTTCCGTCCATTGGCGCTACACGACGGTGGCGCTTGCGGTGGCCTCCCTGATTATCACGATCGGCCTTCTTTCTGGGGGGCGGCTTGGCTTCCAGTTCTTTCCATCGCCCGAGAGTGAAACCGTCGATGCCAGGATAACGCTGGCTCCGGGTACGCCGCGCGAGACGGCGTTAAAGCATCTCACAGCCATCGAGGATGCGTTGCGTCAGGTCGAGGCCGAACTGGGCGGCGGTGAAGCAGTCATTCGCGATGTCTTCAGCGTGCTTGGTCAATCGGGCCGCAACCAGGGGGATGAATTCGCAAACATTACCGCTGAGCTCGTTCCCTCCGAGGAGCGGAGTGTTCGTACGTCTGCGCTCATGAGCGGTTGGCGGGAGGCCCTGCCTGACATTGCCGGTATTGAACGGGTGGCGATTGTCGCCCAGCGCCCTGGCCCGCCCGGACGCGATCTCGACATTGAACTCTCCGATGCCGAACCTGCCGTGTTGAAGGCGGCCGCGCTTGAGGTGCGCGATCTGCTTTCAAGTTTTCCCGGCGTCTCCTCGATCGATGATGATCTGCCCTTTGGGAAGCCGGAGATTATCCTAGAGTTGACCGCGCGGGGACGCGCGCTCGGCTTTGACGGTGAGATGGTCGGCCGGCAGGTTCGCAACAACATCGAAGGTGCGATTGCCCGGCGCTTTGCGCAGGGCGAGGATGAGGTCACGGTGCGCGTGCGGACCGAAACCGAAGGCAGTGGCCGCGCCGCCCTTGCGCAGATGACGCTC
>JAKSCL010000358.1 GCA_022360615.1 Hyphomicrobiales bacterium | reverse complement strand
GACATGCTATCCCAGCCCGGCAATGTCTACTCCGTCCGCGAAGCGACCACCGGACCCGGGTAGCAGAACGTCGCATGGTTGGCGGCGAATGGCGGGCCAAGCGTGACAAAAATGCGAACTACTCCTTCGCCATTGCGCTACGACCTTGAACGGTCCATTCTAGTCAATTGCCCCAACGAGATCGGGGCGGCAGAGACCCGAGGCTGGCGCAACCCGCCGATGGCAGTGGGTCGCGTGCGCTAACGAGTACATTCAGTTCAGGTATGACGGGATATGTTCTATTCGCTGAGCACTGAGGAGGTCGTCGCAACCTTGCGCGCCGCTGACGCGCTAGCCAGCGTCCCATGGGCAAAGCCTCTTCTGAAGCATAACGCTGACACGGTGAACAACCTCCGTATTCGACTCGACGACAGAACCGCGGGGCGTCCGGTCCGAGACAACGAGCGCGGGCTGCTTTGCGAGTTACGTTACGCGGAGACGCTGCACCACGCAGAAGCCCGCGCGGAGTACGAAGTGAATGCTGGTGTTGGCGACACCACAGTCGACTTTTGCGTGCTCTCAGAACCGACGTGGCTCGTTGAGCTCGTTGGACTTCGAGCGTCGAAGGCGGTGGAGGCAGCAACGAACGATAATGGTGTGTACGCCTCGCTCGTGCTCAGCAGCCCTCAGCCGAAGGCGACATTCGCTGAGCAAATTCAGAGCGAAGAAGCCGAGATCATCAAGGCGCAGGAGCGCATTGGCGAGAAGGCTTTCCGCCAGGGGACTCCTGTGAAGTTTCCGCAGCCCGCTGGCAAAATTCAAATGATTATGGTGGACGTGCGCGGGTTCATTGGCGGCGGCGGAGATCATTATGACTGGCGCCACATCGCCAATGGTCCAAATGGGTTACCTGATTGTGCGATCCGCACATGGACCAATCCAAACAGCCGTGTGAATGAGCCAATCGCCGGTCTTTTCGAGGAACGTTGCCGTGGGCGCGCAGCGCCGACAATTCGCGAACGCATCCATGTAATCGGGTTTGTGTGCGAAAAGACGTTTGAGCCCGGAGAAATTGCAAGCTCCACCGTCTACTGCTTCAATCCCCACCTCGTTGGCGATACCGTCCGTGCTGCATATGAAGCGTGGCCGCTTCGGAACCCTCGGCCATAACTACGCCGGCCCGACTAAATCGCCGCTATCAGCGAAGTCCCGCCGCAACACCTCAAGATCGCGCGCTCGGCGGCGAACGACGTTCGCATTTATGTTCCAGAGTGGCGGAGAGAGAGGGATTCGAACCCTCGGTACCCGTAAAGGCACAACGGTTTTCGAGACCGCCCCGTTCGACCACTCCGGCACCTCTCCGTCGAAAACGAGGCGGGACAATAAACGGAAGGCTTGTTCACACACAAGCCCCGTGTGGCGTCCGCAAAAGCCATTTAACCGCGTTCACTGGCGCGAAATGCTTGACACCGCGGTGAGGTGCATATACCTCACGCAGGCTCACGCGGCTCTCAATGTGCCGCGCGCATCCATTTTCATACGCCTGGAATTTGGTCAGATGTTCGCAGTCATCAAGACGGGCGGCAAGCAGTATAAGGTTGCCGCGGACGACACGCTCAAGATCGAAAAGCTGGCCGGTGAGCCCGGCGAGCAGATCGTGTTCGATTCCGTTCTCATGGTTAGTGAGGGCGAGAGCGTGTCCGTTGGTGCGCCCTTTGTCGAAGGCGCAAGTGTCGCTGCCGAGGTGATTGAGCAGACCCGCGGCGAAAAGATCATCGTTTTCAAGAAGAAGCGCCGACAGAATTACCGCCGCAAGAAGGGTCATCGCCAGGAACTGACTGCGGTTAAGATCACCGAAATCCTGACCGGTGGCAAAAAGCCGGCGAAGGCGAAAGCGGCGGCTAAACCGAAACCGGCAAAAGCGGAAGACAAGCCGGCTAAAGCCGCTGATGCAGCGCCGAAGGCCGAGTTAAAGGCAAAGCCCGCTGAAAAAGAAGCACCGGTTGCTCTGTTTACCGCCCCGGAGGGCCCAGCCGACGATCTGAAGAAAATTTCCGGCGTTGGCAAGGTTCTGGAAAAGAAGCTGAACGATCTTGGCATTACGCGCTATGATCAGATTGCGGCGTTTTCGGCGGATGAAATCGCAAAAGTCGATGAAGTCCTGAATTTCAAGGGCCGTATCGAGCGCGAGGATTGGACCAGCCAAGCGAAAGCGCTTGCTGAAGGCGAAAACCCCGAAACCGAGTAGGGATTGAACAGGTTGGCCGTTTAAGGTCAAGGAGCACCCGATGGCACACAAAAAAGCAGGTGGTTCATCACGGAACGGGCGGGATACCGCCGGCCGCCGCCTCGGCGTCAAGAAGTTCGGCGGGGAGCACGTCATCCCCGGCAACATCATCGTGCGCCAACGCGGCACGAAATGGCACCCTGGTATGAATGTTGGGATGGGCAAGGATCATACGATTTTTGCCGTTGCCGAAGGCCATGTGGAGTTCCGTACCAGGGCCAATGGCCGAACTTACGTATCGGTACAACCGATGGCGGAGGCGCAAACCTAACGGCAGAGTTTATCCAGAGTCTGCCGGTATTCCATCAAACCGGCGGCCTGAAAAGGACAAAGAAATCGGGGAGATGGGAAACCATCTCCCTTTTTCTTTTGACCTGGAGTCCGCCCAAGACTCCCATTTCCTGGAGAAACCGATGACGGCCGAAACGGGAAGCGAAATCGACGAACGGACCATCAGAACATCCCGGCTCATCCTGCGACGTCCGGTGGACGCGGATATTCCGGCAATCGCGGCCATCGCCAATAACCACCGCATTGCGCAGAACCTTGCGTCGATGCCGCATCCCTTTGGCGAGGAAGACGCCGCCCAGTGGGTCGCGCGATTCAAGCATGCCGATGGCAAGACACGGGGCGGCTATATGATCCTGCTGCGCGGCGGCGAAAAGCTGATCGGCGCATGCGGATTCGGTCCAGTGAAGGATCTTAGGCTGCCGCAGCTCGGATACTGGGTTGGCGAGCCCTATTGGGGACAAGGTTACGCCACCGAAGCCGGGTGGGCGGTCATTGATTATGTCTTCAATAAGACGAGTATTCCGGTTCTGGGCTGTGGATGCCGTGTCACCAATCATGCCTCGCGGCGGGTCATCGATAAGTGCGGTTTCCTTTATGATGGTCTCGGCATGATGTATTCGCGGTATAAGGATAAGCCGGTTCCGGTCCTGAATTTTTCAATCGACCGCGAAACCTGGGAGATGGCGCGAAGCGAAGAGGCGGCATGACGCGTGTGGTGCTTACGGGCGATGCGGATGACAGGGTTGTTCTGAAAACGGCCCGGTTGTCCCTGCGCCATTATCACCGTTCGGACATTGAGACGCTGGTTGCGCTTTTGAACAATTGGGATGTGGCGCGGCGGCTTGCGAGCTTGCCGCACCCCTACTGCCAAAGCGATGCAGAAGGGTTCCTGGAACGGCTTGAGGAGGGCGACCCCAAGGTTGGCCTCGCATTGGCAATCGCGTGGAACGGGTCGCTTATCGGCGGGATAGCGCTCAGCCCAAGGTCCGGTGGCGTTCCGGTGCTCGGCTATTGGCTGGGCGAGCCCTATTGGGGTTCGGGCTTCATGAGCGAGGCCGTGGGCGCGCTTGTTTCCGGCGTTGCCGCGCATGGTTCGCCCAAAGCAATTGATTCGGGCGCTTTTGCAGACAACGTCGCTTCGCTGCGCATTCTCGAAAAGACCGGCTTCAAGGTGACCGGCCAGTCCCTCAAGCAATGCGTTGCCCGGCGCGGCGCATTCCCTCACATCGATATGCGATTCAGTCTTGAGAAAGATCACGCGGCTGCGCCATGAAGTTCCTCGATCAGGCCAAAGTCTATGTTCGATCCGGTGACGGCGGCGCGGGAGCCGTCTCCTTCCGGCGCGAGAAATATGTCGAGTTCGGCGGACCGGACGGCGGCGACGGCGCACGAGGCGGCCATGTCTGGGCCGAATGCGTCGAAGGGCTCAACACGCTCATCGATTACCGTTATCAGCAGCACTTTAAGGCGGGTACCGGGCAGCACGGCATGGGCCGGAACCGTGCCGGCAAATCGGGCGAGGATGTCGTTCTAAAGGTTCCGGTGGGGACCCAGATCCTGGAAGAGGACAATGACGCGCTGATTGCCGACATGACCGAGGTCGGACAGCGGGTGCTGCTTCTGAAAGGCGGGAATGGCGGTTTCGGCAACAGCCATTTCAAATCCTCCACCAATCAAGCGCCGCGCCATGCCAATCCCGGAGAGCCGGGACGCGAACAGTGGGTCTGGCTGCGGCTTAAACTGATTGCCGATGCCGGCATCGTCGGCTTGCCCAATTCAGGAAAATCAACCTATCTTGCATCCGTTTCCGCTGCGAAACCGAAGATCGCCGATTACCCATTCACAACGCTTCATCCCAATCTCGGCGTTGTGCGGTTGGATACGCGGGAGTTTGTACTGGCCGACATTCCTGGGTTGATTGAAGGCGCTCATGAAGGGGCCGGGATCGGCGACAGGTTCCTTGGCCATATCGAGCGCTGCCGCGTTCTCTTGCACCTGGTGGACGGGACCGGCGAAGATGTCGCCGAAGCCTATCGGACCGTGCGTTCGGAGCTTGCCGCCTATGGCCACGGCGTTTGCGAAAAGCCGGAAATCGTAGCGCTCAACAAGGTGGATGCGCTTGATTCAAAAACGCGCAGCGCATGCCTGGAAGCCTTGTCTCAGGAAGCGCAGCGTCCGGTCTATGCCCTTTCCGGCGTAAGCGGCGAGGGGCGTGAGGCGGTGATTGCCGCGCTTCTGCGCGAGATCGATGTCGCCCGCGAGGAAGAGCGCGAGAATGAACCGAAGATGGCGTGGCAGCCATGACAACCGTGCCGGGACACGACGAGGGAACCGGTGAGACCGGCGTGGCGGGCCGCTTTGCGTCCTTCCGGCGCATCGTCGTCAAGCTCGGTTCGGCTCTCCTTGTGGACCGGGAGACGGATCAGCCGCATATCGCATGGCTCGAGACGCTTGCCGACGATCTGGCGCGTCTGCGGTCTCGGGGGGTCGAGATCGCGGTTGTGTCCTCGGGTTCGATTGCACTCGGGCGTGCAGCACTTGGTCTTGGGCATGGCGCGCTGAAGCTTGAGGAGAGCCAGGCGGCGGCGTCGATCGGCCAGATCGTGCTTGCCGAAACCTATACGAAGGTCCTGGAGCGCAGGGGGCTTCGCGCCGGGCAAGTTCTGCTCACGCTTTTCGATACCGAAAACCGGCGCCGGTATCTGAACGCCCGTTCGACCATTTCGACCCTTTTGAGATTCGGCGTTGTGCCGATCATCAATGAAAACGATGCGGTGGCAACCAGTGAAATCCGCTATGGCGACAATGATCGGCTAGCGGCCAGAGTGGCAAGCATGATCAGCGCGGATTGCCTTGTGCTGCTTTCCGATGTCGATGGGCTTTATTCGGCGCCGCCCGGCGACGATCCCAATGCCGCTTTTATCGAAAACGTCGATGTTATCGATGCCCGTATCGAAGGGATGGCGGGTGATGCGGGCACCGGGCTGTCGCGCGGCGGGATGGTGACGAAGATCGAGGCTGCCAAAATCGCGACCGGGGCCGGCGCAACGCTGGTTATCGGTTCCGGCCGTCGCACCCATCCTATTCGGGCGATCGACGAGGGCGCGCGTGCCACGTGGTTCCAGCCGCAGGGAACGCCCGGCACGGCGTGGAAGCGCTGGATCATGGGAACGCTTGAGCCACGGGGCGCGTGTGTCGCCGATGACGGCGCGGTGCGGGCGCTTCGAAGCGGTAAGAGCTTGTTGCCTGCCGGCGTCGTCTCTGTGTCGGGCGTTTTCTCGCGCGGCGATGCAATCGTCATCCGCGACCATCGGCATCGTGAAATTGGCAGGGGTCTTGCCAGCTATGACAAGAGCGAGGCGGAGCGTATCATCGGGCGGCATAGCCGTGATATCGAATCGATTTTGGGCTATCAGGGACGCGCGGCTCTTGTGCACCGGGACAATTTGGCGTTGAACGATGAAAGGGGCCGCGCTGACGAGGCGGGCCGTGGCAATGTGCCGCTTGAAGAGGATGTGGACGGTCAGGCGCTTTGATCGCTGCTGGCCGTGCGGGAGCCGATGACCAGTCCAACGAACATTTCTGTCGCCGGAGAAGACGGACAATCGCTTGAGGCGGTTATGGCCGGGCTTGGCGCGGCCGCCCGGCGCGCGGCGCGCATGCTTGCGCGCACCGATGCGCTTGAAAAGGACGAAGCGCTTGAGGCGATGGCGGGTGCCATCGAGGCGCGGGCCGGCGATCTGATGGCGGCCAACGCCGTCGATGTGGCAGCGGCACAGGCGGGCGGTATGTCCCCGGCTTTCGTCGATCGCCTCACGCTTACGCCCGAACGGATCGCCGCCATGTCGGCCGGGCTTCGCGCGATAGCTGCTTTCAATGATCCGGTGGGGTCTGTGATCGCCGCATGGGAGCAGCCGAACGGCCTCAAGATCGAGCGTGTGCGCACGCCTCTTGGGGTTATCGGTGTCATCTTCGAGAGCCGTCCCAATGTGACGGTGGATGCGGGCGGGCTGTGCTTGAAGGCGGGCAATGCCGCCATCCTGCGCGGCGGCTCCGACAGCTGGCATTCGACGCGCGCCATCCATCAATGCCTTGTCGCGGGGTTGAATGTGGCGGGTCTTCCCGAAGCCGCCATCCAGCTTGTGCCGACGCGCGACCGTGACGCTGTGGGCATGATGCTCTCAGGGCTGAATGGTGCGATTGACGTGATCGTACCGCGCGGCGGGCGCAGCCTTGTGGAGCGCGTCCAGAACGATGCCCGGGTGCCGGTTTTTGCGCATCTAGAAGGCATCTGCCATCTCTATGTCCACCCTTCCGCCGATCTCGCGATGGCAGTCGATCTGGCGCTCAATTCGAAACTGCGGCGCACCGGTATTTGCGGGGCGCTTGAATGCCTGCTCATCGACCGGGGCTGTGTGGAGACGCATTTGAAGCCCGTTGTTATGGCGCTCCTTGATGCGGGCTGCGAAGTGCGCGGTGATCAGACGGTTCAGACCGCCGATCCGCGTGTTGTGCCGGCGCATGCCAGCGACTGGGGGCATGAATTCCTCGATGCGGTTGTTGCCGTGAAAGTGGTCGACAACGTTCACGAGGCGTGCAGCCATATCGAGAGCCACGGCTCCGCCCACACCGATGCTATCGTCGCCGAAGACGAAACAGTGGCCGCAACCTTCTTTGAGGCGCTTGATTCGGCCATTCTCCTCCACAACGCCTCAACCCAGTTCGCCGATGGCGGCGAGTTCGGCATGGGTGCGGAAATCGGCATTGCAACCGGCAAGTTCCATGCCCGCGGACCCGTCGGCGTCGAACAGTTGACCAGTTTTCAGTATCGGGTATACGGCGACGGGCAGACCCGAACCTGATGCGCAGTCCTTCCCCGCACAATGCAAAATCTCCTTTATCGTCTCCATACCGCCGATGACACAAAAACCCTATGAGTTTCCGGTTCTCCCGGCCCATGCGTCGGGGATGCGGATCGGGTTGTTGGGCGGGTCGTTCAATCCACCCCATGTCGGTCACAGGCATATCAGCCTGATTGCCCTGAAGCGGCTGAAGCTTGATCGGGTCTGGTGGCTGGTGTCGCCAGGTAATCCGCTGAAGGACACACGTGGCCTCTATACTGTTGGTGAGCGTGCCGAGGCGTCGCGTTTCGTCTCCGCGCATCCCAAGATCGATATCTCCACCTTTGAGGAGACGATCGACACGCATTACACCTTCGATACCCTGAAGAACCTTCTTGTGCGGGCGCAGGGGCTCAATTTCGTTTGGCTGATGGGGGCCGACAACCTGGCTGGTTTTCACCGTTGGGATCATTGGGACCGCTTGGCGAAGATGGTGCCTTTTGCCGTCATCGACAGGCCGGGCTGCGCGTTCAAGGCGCTTGCCTCGCCGGCTGCGAAAGCGCTCGCACCCCATCGCATTGATGAAGCCGATGCCGCGGTTCTTCCGATGTTGCGTCCACCCGCTTGGAGTTTCGTTTTCGGACCGCGCTCCGACCTCTCCTCGACGGCCTTGCGTCGTGAGGATGGCGATTGGCATCCATGGGCTCTTTTAAGCGCTCACGGCATTTATTGAATCGACATACTACGCCCGTATATAATCGAGATTGGCGGGGGCAGCGCGAATCGGCTGAAACCGCCCGTGCGACCAAGGAGAGAGGTCCATTTCCCGCATATGATAGCCCATCCTGGAACGGTGGCTCCGGGCACAACGTCCGCCATGCCGCCCTCCGAGGCAGCTGCATCGAAGCAGTTGCTGGATCGGATTTTGAAGTGCCTCGACGACGCGAAAGCCGAGGACACCGTTCTCATCGACCTTCAAGGCAAGTCTTCCATAGGCGACCATATGGTTGTGACGTCCGGGCGTTCGCAGCGCCATGTCGGCGCGATCGCCGATCAGCTTCAGCGCGCGCTTAAGGAAGCGGGCGCAGGCCGTCCGCGCGTCGAGGGGATCGAGCAGAGCGACTGGGTGCTGATCGACTCAGGCGACGTTGTGGTGCACGTTTTCAGACCGGAGGTCCGCGATTTCTACAAGCTTGAGAAGATGTGGATGACGGACCGGCCGAGTGAAGATCAGGTCGCTGGGCAGGCTTAGGCGGCCCGCTCCCCGTACCAGCAGGCCTGATTTGGGGGCCGTTTGAGGATCGTGATCGGTGCGGTAGGCCGCAAGCGCGGTTCACCGGAAGCAGAGCTCTCGGACCGCTTTCTTGAGCGCATTAACGCTGCTGGACCCGCAATTGGAGTTCGCGAGACGATCTTGCGCGAATTCGACGAAGCCAGATATCGCGAAGCCGTTCAACGTCGCGATACCGAAGCGCAGAACCTTTTGACACGAACCGGCAGCTTCGACCGCTGCGTCGTGCTCGATGAGCGCGGCCGCGGCCTCACGAGCGTCGCGTTCGCCAACCAAATCGCGGAATGGCGTGATGGCGGTACCGGTCTATGCGCCTTTTTTGTTGGCGGGCCGGATGGGCATGGGGAGGCCGTGCGTGCGCGGGCAGACATGCTTCTGTCACTCAGCCCGATGACATTGCCTCATCTCCTTGCTCGCGCCATCCTTTGCGAACAACTCTATCGGGCGGTCACGATTCTTTCAGGCCATCCCTATCATCGTTGAAGGGCTTGCTGTACCTGACGTGTTTTCGTGGGTGGTTATGGAACAAGGCGGTTGAGCGTATGGGACGCGGCCAACGCTGGACAATTCTGGGATGTTGCGCGGCTGTCCTGGCGGCGGGTTCCGTGCTGCGCGGTGTGCCGGATACACATGCCCAGACACGCATAGAACATGAGCGCGAGACGCTACGCGGCGTCGAAGAGGCGCTTGAGCGAAACGAGCGGGAACAGTCCGAAATCACCGACCAGATCGCCTTCACAGAAGCCGAACACGAAGAATTGAACCGCCGCCTTATCGAAACGGCAGAGCGCATTCAGGAAAAAGAAGAGGCGATGACAGCGCTTGAGGGGCAGCTTGCGGGCCTCGAAGCGGAGGACGCCGACCTGCGCATCGCGCTAAAGGAACGCGAAACAGTGCTAACGGCCCTTTTGGGTGCATTGCAACGCATGGGGCGCAACCCGCCGCCGGCACTTCTCGTGCGGCCTGACGACGCACTTGATGCTGTGCGAGGCGCGATTCTGATGGGTGCGGTCATGCCGGAGATTCGTGCTGAGGTCGATGTGCTCCTCGATGACCTCGAAGCTCTCAAAAGGGTCAAGGATGCCCTTTTGGCAACCCGCGGCGAATTGACCGAAGAAGCGCAAGATCTTGAAAAAGAACGGGTGGCGCTTGGCGGCCTTGTGAGCGAGAGGAGCGCGCTTTTGCGCGCGCGGCGAAACGATTTCGAAGCGGCCCGACTGCAGGCAGAGCGGCTGGGCGCGGAAGCGCAGACGCTGAAAGACCTGATCGGCTCGCTTGAGACGGAAATCCAGACTTTCTCTGTGATTCGGGCCGAGCGGGCGCGCGCCGATGTGCTTCTGGCCGAACGTATTGAGGGCGGCGGCGCACCAGACCGGCTCGCGTCCTATTTCGATTGGTTGGCCGAAAGAGAAACCGAAGAAGAGCGTGTGCGCTCAACGAATCCATTGATTTCGCGCGCCGATCCCAGCCGTTTTGCACCAGCGGTTCCCTTTTCTGAGACGCGCGGATTACTACCTAAACCGGTACGGGGTGTCGAATTTACGCGATATGGCGCCGATGATGGATTTGGCGGCATCTCGCGGGGAAGTTCCATATCGACCCGGGAGGGTGCGCAAGTCGTCGCACCTGCCGATGGCTGGATTTCCTATGCGGGCCCGTTTCGGAGTTACGGTCAGCTATTGATCCTAGACCTCGGCGGTGGGTATCATATGGTGCTTGCTGGTATGGAAGAGATATGGGGGGAGCCGCAGCAATTTGTGCTGGCGGGCGAACCGATCGGGGTAATGGGTGGCAAGCGGGTTCTGGTGGCAGCCGCCGCCGGTGCGCCCAGAGGATCGCAACCGGTCCTTTACCTTGAACTGCGGCGCGATGGCAGCGCTATCGATCCGGCACCATGGTGGTTGAAGAAAGGCGAAAAGGCAGGCGGATAATGCGGAAAGCATCGATTCTCTTCGTCGGGGTACTTTTGGGTGGAGCCCTGACTTGGCTTGCAAACCCGTCCCACATGCCGCGCTCGGGCGCAGCAATCGCGGCAAGTCCCGATACCTACCGGAATCTCAATCTTTTCGGCGATGTGTTTGAAAAGGTGCGCTCCGATTATGTGGAGGAGCCCGAGGACAGCAAGCTCGTTGAATCGGCCATTCAAGGCATGCTTTCCGCCCTTGACCCGCATTCGAGCTATCTGTCGCCGGACAGCTTTCGCGATATGCAAGTTCAAACCCGCGGTGAATTCGGCGGTCTCGGCATCGAGGTCACGATGGAAGACGGTTACGTGAAGGTCGTGGCCCCGATCGACGAAACGCCGGCGGCTGATGCGGGCATTCTTGCAAACGATGTAATCACGCATCTTGATGGCGCAACTGTGCAAGGTCTTACTCTCTCCGAGGCGGTTGAAAGAATGCGCGGCCCTGTAAAGACGCCGATCACGCTGACGGTGCGCCGCGAAGGCGCCGAACAACCGCTTACCTTCACAATTACGCGTGATGTCATCCGTATCCGTTCCGTGCGTCATCGCGCCGAGGACGATATCGGTTACATCCGGGTGACCAGTTTCAACGAACATACTTTTGACGGCGTGCGCAATTCGATCAGTGCTTTGAGGGACGAAATCGCAGCGGATGATCTAAGAGGTTACATCCTCGATCTGAGAAACAATCCAGGCGGACTGCTCGACCAGGCGGTTGCCGTGTCTGATGCCTTCCTTGAACGGGGTGAGATCGTTGCGACCCGTGGCCGTGATGCCGATGGAGCGCAGCGCTACAATGCCCGGTCGGGCGACCTCTCGAATGGCAAGCCCGTTGTCATCCTGATCAATGGCGGCTCTGCTTCCGCATCGGAAATCGTGGCCGGTGCGCTCCAAGACCACCGCCGCGCGACCGTGATCGGCACCCGTTCGTTTGGCAAGGGT
>JAKSCL010000035.1 GCA_022360615.1 Hyphomicrobiales bacterium | reverse complement strand
GGTCGGACGTGACGGAAATGTAGAAAGTGGCGTTGGGGCGGTCCGCCCGCTGAACGTCGATGCTCGGCGGTTCGATATCGTCAGGCAGATCCGAGGCGATGGCGTCTAGCCTGGCGGAAACCCGCGCGAGCGCTGCATCAGCATCCGCGTCGAATCTGAGCCAGACCCGGACGGTGGAGAGGCCCGCCGTCGTGATGCTGTCGACATAATCGATGTCGGGAATCTGTGCGACGGCACGCTCGATGGGTTCGGTGACGAACCCCTGGACGTCCTCCGCCGACGCGCCGACAAAAACGGTGGTGATAACGAGGCTGGATGCGTCGATGCGGGGGTATTGCTGCACCGGGAGATCAAAGACGGCGCGAAGCCCGAGTAACACGATGAACAGGCTCAGAACCGCAGCCAGGACGGGGCGCGTCACGAAAACGTCCGCCGGGGACCGCCGCACACGGACCGGGGAAGGCTCTTGGGACGCGATGCTCACTCCACCCCCTGCTCATCGGACAAGGGTGCAGCCTCTATACTTTCTGCGTCGCCGGCCTCGGGATTGTCAGCCTCGCGATCATCGGGAAGCGGCATGACCCGCGCGCCGTCGCGCAGCTTGAACGAGCCGTCCGCTGCGACGACCACGCCGGGCTCCAGGCCTTCGAGGATGACGATCAAGTGATCGCCGACGGTTTGCCCAAGGTGAACTTGCTGGGATGCGGCGCGCAATTGTCCATTCACGTCGGCGACGACATAGACCGCATCGCCATAGGGACTGCGGGCGATGCTGGTGCGCGGAACAACGATTTTTTCTTCCGGCCCACCGGTCTGAAGAATGACGCGCACCAATCCACCGGCGGCCTTGACGAAGGCCGGATCCTCGACAAGGGCGCGAAAGCCAAGGCTCCTTGTGGCTCGGTCGATAAGTGGATCGACCGCCGTAATGGCGCCGGTCGCTTCCAGCGTTTCAAGCTTGACCCCGACGGAACGGGATCGATCGATGAGAACGGCCGAGCGCTGGGGAACCGTGAAGTCGACATAGACTTCATCCTGAAGGCCGACGATCTGCGCAATCAGGTCGCCGACGCCCACAAACTGTCCGGGCTTGAGATCGGTGATGCCCACTCGTCCGTCGAAGGGCGCCCGAATGGTCTTGCGGGCGATCTGGGTTTCAAGAGCCTGAACGCGGGCTTCGGCGGCGGCGGCGAGCGCGCGTGTCTGTTCGGCAATAGCCGCTGGCGTAACGCCGCGATCGAAGAGTTTCTCATCGCGCGCCGCTTCACTCGCCGTTCTTTCAGCGTCGACCCGAGCGGCGGCCAGATCGGCCTGCTCCGCGGACGTGTCTATCCGCACAAGGACCTGACCGCGACGCACTTCATCCCCGGACGAAAACCCGACCTGGTCGACCACGCCCGGAACTTCGATGCGAAGCTCGACAAGCTGCACGGCCTGCAATTCGCCGATGACATTGATCGTATCCGTCACCATGGCGGTCCCGACCGTGACGAGCTCGACGGTTTCCGCCGGCTCAGGAAAGGACGCAGCTTCGGCCATCGCTGCGTTGATTTGTTCGTATTTCAGATAGCCAAGGCCACCAACGGCCCCGACGGAAAGAAAAAGAGACACCGTCCACGCGACGAAGCGAACGGCACCGGTAGAGTGCGCCATCACTGCGCCTCCTTACGCTTACTCACCTTTACCTCCCATAGCCAAAGCCGGGGACTTGACCGCGGTGCGCATCTCACGCCACCAGCTTTTCGCGCCCGTGTGGGGCGGACCAGTCGGCTTTCGGGCCGATCGGCACGATCCCGTGGGGGTTGATGTCGGGGTGGCTTCGGTAATAGCCGATACGGATGTCGCTCCACGCAACGGTGTCGGCAATGCCAGGCTGTTGGTAAAGATCACGCGCGTAGGCCCATAGGGCAGGGTAATCGGTCAACCGCTGCCGATTGCACTTGAAGTGCGTGTTGTAGATTTCGTCGAAGCGAACCAGCGCAGGAAAGAGCCGCCAGTCCGCTTCGGTCGGCGCATTCCCAACCAGGTATCGTTGACCCGATAACCGCGCCTCCAGCCACCCGAGCGTTTCGAAGACCCGTTCGACCGACTCGTCGTACGCTCTTTGCGCGACGGCGAAACCTGCCCGGTAAACTGCATTGGCGAGACCCCGGTAGATACGATCGTTGACGGCGTCGATCTCGCCGGCCAAGGCGTGCGGGCGCAGCATAGGCCAACCCGGCTCACCAAGAACCGAGAAGACCTCGTCCAGCATCCGCATGATCGCAGCCGAATCGTTGGAGACGATGCGGTTTTGGACCTCGTCCCACAGGACCGGCACCGTTACGCGACCGGTGAAATCGGGATCGGTGGCGGTGTAGAGTTGGTGCAACCAGCGCACGTCCCTTTCCCGCCATGTTTCGTTCTCCGCCCGGAAGGCCCAACCCTCAGCTCCGATGACGGGTTCGACGTCGCTGATCGGTACCACCGCATCGAGGCCCGCGAGCGTTCGCGCGATGACCGCTCGGTGCGACCATGGGCATGAGAGAGAGACGATAAGGCTGTACCGTGCCGGTGCGAGAGGATGAGATCTGCCTTCGCCCTGACCGATCACTTCCCCCCCGAAGCCGCTTGAGGTTCGCAGGAAAGCGCCGGACGAATCATGCAGCATGTCGTCGTCCGTCCAGCGCCCGTTGACCAATTGGCCCAGAGACACGGCTACGACCTCCGCTTACTTTGCGGCCACGGTCGGCTTGTGCCGATAGGCCGGCAGCATGGCGTATGCGTAGTCGATGCTCAGGCCGTAGGCACCGC
>JAKSCL010000277.1 GCA_022360615.1 Hyphomicrobiales bacterium | reverse complement strand
TTCGCCGCCGCTGATATCCGAGAAAGAGCACATCGAGAAGGCAGTGGGCGCGGTACGCAAGGCTGCTGCGAACGCTTAGACGACGAGGGCAAAGACAATGGCGCAGGCGCTGAGGCTCCCGAAAAAGGCGGCAAGCGGAAGAGCGAAAACCGAAGCCGCCTGCGAAAGCCCCTCGAAAAACGCCGCGCCGAGGACGATCATACAAACGGCGCCAAGAGCCCCGCCCGCCGAAACGCCTATCAGAGCCGGATCGGCAAGTGGATTGCGAAAGAACGCCTGCATCAGAACACCCGTCAGTGCAAGGGCGGCGCCCGCTAGCACACCGAGGATTACGCGCGGCAGACGGACACTCATCAGGATGCTTTCCTCAATCGGCGTCGAAACCGCACCGGCGCCCGGTAAGCCAAGCATTTTCCCAACCGCGTCGATGATTGACACAGGGCTAATCGCAACGGCCCCGATGCCGAGCCCGAGGAACAGCGTGATCACAAGCAAAACGCTCGCTATGGCGAGCGCCAGATGTGGATGGGCGCGCAGGCCTCCACCTAGATCATCGGGCATGCTATGAGCAATGCTTGATAATCCTGGTTTTAAGTGACCGCGTCGGATGAAGCGAAAAACCGGTTGCCACTTTTTCGCCCGGTCCTTTAGCGTCTTATCGCCATCCGTCACCGCCATCGTTATTGGGTCCCGCCCTGGAGCTCAGGGTGCACGTGCTTTGCAATGGCCCGGATGGCCTTCGGGCTGTTGAGCCCCAGCCCTTGCAGATAACCGCCGGGCAAAGCGAAGATATTGCCGGATCGGCCGGCGGGCGTCAGGGCTGCACCGGGAGCCGTCAACGCGATCGGAATGCCGCCAGACAGCTCAAGCCCTTCCTCATTCACCAAAATGAACTCAGGTGCGGCCTGCAGCATCGCTTCTGGGCTCATTGGCTTGAAGTGTGCGATGCCGTCGGTGACGTTGTCCGCACCGGCCAGTTCGATCAAAAGCGCAATGTGCGTATCGGCGCCTGCAACCAACGTCGGCCGTCCGCCCCCCGACAGGATGAACAGTCCGCGAGGCTTCGAAGCTGCCTGTGTGACAAAAGCCAGCGCGGCGTTGAGTTCCGCCCGGAACCGTTCCTTAAGAGCGCTGGCTTCGTCCGTGCGGTTAAGTAAATCGCCAATCTGGTCGATCCTTTCTGGAACGACGTCGAGATTTGCTACATCGTCCGGGAAGACCTTGACCGCTACGCCCGCTCCCTCAAGCTGCCGGACCACCTCCGGTCGGGTCTGACGGCCTGCCATGAGCACCACGCTTGGCTCGAGCGCAAGCATCGGCTCCGCCGAGGTGTTGCGGAAGCCGGGAATGCGTGGCACGCCTTCGAGTTCGGGAATATGGTCCGTCCCGCTACTGACCCCGACGATCTGGTCTGCGGCCCCCAGTGTGGCCATGATTTCCGCGATGTAGCTGCCGATGACGACATAACGCTCATGATCCGGCGCAGGAATATCTTGCGCTAGAACTGCGCGGGTTGCCAATGCAAGCATGCACAGTCCCGCAACGCAGGCGAGAATACGTCTCATCCGTTTTCCTCCCCCGCGATCCGCAAGAGACGGCCACCCTCGCCGTCGATGGACAGGGCACCGGCTTGCGTGCGTGCGGCACGGACCATCGGGCCATAGCGCAGATGCGACCTGATATCCGCTTCGTGCAGATGAAACATCTGCTCGTCCAGGCGCACGCTCGACAGAATGCCGCTCCAGCCGACGCGGGCGTGATCGCCGACCATCTCTATGCCAAAGCCGACGCTTCCTTCCGCCAAACTCGCGTCGAAAGACTTTGCGATCAGTGTCTTCATATCGGCGGTATCAAGCCATTCGGCTACTGGGTCTTCCGCGAGCGAGCGAGCACGCGCATCGAATCGGCCACGCGCTGCACTCGCAAGGTGAAATCCCCGCGACTGATCGTCGGCTTTCAACCCCATGATATGCTTTTGGGCGGCGTCGAACTTGGTCTTGTGAAATATGAAGACCTTTAGGATTGGTACGCCGTTGGCATCGTGGAACTGAACGCTGCGCGTATTGCCATGGCTCTCGTCATGGTCGATGAAGAGATAGGCGTCGGCAACCGCATCTATTGCGATCTCGGCCTGCATATGCAGGCCATGCAGACAAAACATGCCGTCCTCACTTGGGATATGCGCTGAAACCACGCCGAGCGGCATATGCACTCCCAAGGGGTTCGAGAAGGCGCAAAGCACCCGTCCCCAAGCGGAAACCGGCGCAAGAATGGTGGCTATATCGGGTTTCAGCCGTAACGCGCCGGAACCGATCCGCGACGCAACGAGCGCGGCTTCGGGAACGCCCAGCATACGCGCGGCTTCGGGCGCATGCAGATGGTGGTGGGTTTGCAGCAAATGGCGCCAAGCCTTCAGCAGCGCGTCGGGATCGCGGGGGCGGTTCCCGGGCTGGCCGGGATGGATAGACAGGCGGTCAGCTTCCGTTTTCTGTTTGGGTAAGGCCATATCGATAACCTCACATGGAATAACGTAGGGACAAGTAGACGAAGCGGCCAGGAGGATCCTCGATCGTGCCGTTCCTGGCCCAGTTCTCGGGAACCTGCTCGTCGAACAGATTGTCAATGCCGGCCGAAAAGGACAGCTGGTCCGTGACGTCATAGCGAAAATTGACGTCGGCAACCGCGTAATTGGTGTTGAAGGCCGGCCTCGCGCGATCATCCGGGTCGATGTCGAAGAAATCCCCGAGATAGCGCCCACGCAAAGTCGCCTGCCACCGGTCGGCGTTGTAGGTCAGGGCCGCCTTGACCGTATGCCGCGCCCGCCCTGTCAGTCGGTCGTCGGTCCGGGCGTCGACCGCATCGAGGTAGGCATAGGAGGCATCGACCACGAAGCCCGCGCCGAACTCGTACAAACCCGAAAGCTCGATACCTGAA
The DNA here is from genome assembly GCA_022360615.1 of Hyphomicrobiales bacterium. Lineage (GTDB taxonomy): Bacteria > Pseudomonadota > Alphaproteobacteria > Rhizobiales > JAKSCL01 > JAKSCL01. The sequence goes on along the minus strand of JAKSCL010000277.1, from coordinate 3,492 downwards.
ATCTCGGCTTCGGCAATGTTCTGATAAGGGAAAACGATCAGTCCGTTTTCGACCTGACCGTTCGGAGCGGCCTCGATAAGGTTGGAGATGTCCGTGTGATGGTAAACGAGTTCGAAAACACCGCGCGTTCCGCGCCAGCCAACGGCGGCTTCGTAGGTTTCCGCTTCTTCAGGTTCCAAATTCGAGTTGCCAACGATGAGGAAACGGCTGCGTCTGAAGCGGGAAAAACGTTCCAAGACCGTTGGCGCGCGGAAAGCCTGACCGTATCCAAGCCGCCAGGTCAAACCATCACCGCGCGAGCCCAAGGTGACCCGCGGCGTCACTGCTGTGCCGAATGAATCGAAATTGTCCAAACGCACCCCGCCGACCAGTTTGAAGTAGTCGGACAAGTTCCATTCGTTTTGCACGAAGCCGAAGAGATTGGTCTCCTCGCCGACTTCGGAGAGTGTCGATACATCGATCTCGTCTCTCTGCGCGCCTGTCCCGACAAGAATGTTATGATTACCCGCTTCAACGACATAACGGCCTTGGGCGAGGGACTGGATGAATTCGGTTTTCTCATCGGGCCCTGGGTAGCCCCGGTTCGCCGATCCTTCCGAGTAGCCGTGCGAGCCCTCCAGCGTCAGCATGCCGGGTCCGATTTCGTCATCATAGGCAAGCGAGCCGAAAAAGCGGTCCTCCTTTTCGATGAGCTCAAAAGGCGTGCCCGGGACATTGGGGCTGCGCGAGGCCGTCACCGCATCAGCGCGGTCATCCTGGATAAAACCTTCGAAGGTCCAACGAAGCTCCCCAGTATCTCCAATCCCAGCGGTCCCTTTGTAGGTGAGCGCGAAATGCTCAATTCCCGAAAGATCGTCGGAATCGAACGTATCGTTGAACCGGAAGCTCTCAGCATTCCGGTAATCCATGTGGATGCTGTGACCGACCTCGCCGGTCATTATGTTGCCCGTCACCCCGAAATTGGCCGTTTCCCGTCCACCGCCCTCGTTGCTTGCCGCGCTGGCCAGCGTGCTGCGCACCGAAAGTGGCGCGCCGGTTCCAGCTGCCTTGGTTATGACGTTGATCACGCCACCCGAGGCATTGGCGCCGTAAAGTGCCGACATCGGTCCACGAATGATCTCAATACGCTCGACATCCTCAATCGGGAAGTTGTTGAGATTGGTGATGCCGAACTTACCCGTCCGCGGCAAGCCGTCGAATAGAATGAGCACCGAAGTGCCTGCATTGGGTATCTGACCGCGAATCGAAACTGTCGCATTCGGCCCCGACGTCCTGGCATCAACGCCGACCGACTGACGCAGAACTTCCGTGACCGACGCCCCGGAATAGCTTTCTATTTCGGCCCGGTCGATGATTTCGACGCTTGCCTGAACATCGCTTATGGGCTGTTCGCGTCTTCCGGCGGTCAATACGATTGCATCGAGATGGTGAACCCCATCAACGTCAGGCTGGGACTGGGCTAAAGAAGGCACAGGCAGAACCGAAGCGGTCATGGCCACGCCAGCGGTTCCCTTCAGGAGACCGCCTAGTATGCGTTTATACACGGTGTTTCACTCAACATCTGAAGACAGCAGACATACAGCCTGCGGAAACCGTTCCCTCGAGAGGGAGCGGGATTGAAATGTCGAAGAGTCTTCAGATGGAAAGGGGGGGCGCGCGACCACCAAGCCTTGGCCCGCTCCGGTAATGAACGAAGCAGGGCACGCAACGCCAAAACCGCGTTTCGGCTGAAGCCGGGGCCGGTACGGCAATCTCGAAGACAGGCGTCAGAACCTTAGCCTTCGCGACGACGCAAAGCGGACAGTCTTTTTCCGATTGCGGATCGGTCGGCGCTTCTTCCCCCATCAACTCGGCGAGCATCTGCGCATGGCGCTTTGCCGCTTCCGACGGTTCGCTGCCTGGGGTGAGGCAAAGGACATGCGCAACGTCAATGCCATTCGCCTGCGCCACTGCGGCAGTGCCAGGCAAAAGCACATGGAACAGAACCAGCACAACCGCCAGCGCACGCATCCTCGGATTTGACGCAATCTGCCCCATAGTAAGTTCGTTATCATGCACCGAATGCAAATGCATCACGTTAAAAGCGAATAACAGCGCTGAAAGATGTTTCGCCGCACACTCTTGGACAAGGCGATACGCGGCACACCCAATATCGGATATTCCCGATGTTGGTCCTCAGAAACGCAAATCGGAAACACCCTATGCAAACAGAACGGGCCGTATCTTACACAATGGGTCTGACGAACCATTTTCCGGCGTCGGCCCTCCTAAGGCTGGTTTCGCGGAGCCGCCTTGCCGCTTCTTTCGTCGCTTTTGATTGTCTGCTTCCCGGGAGCATGGAGAGATTAAAGACGCGCGATATGGCAGGCTTATCAATCGTTGCGGCCGACAGGTCCGGCCTAAATTCATGGTAGAAGGCAGTCGAAGACATGACCGGATAGCTGACACGGAAGCCAAAGAAAATGCCGGCTCCGGCGGAGATGACAGTACCGAGCGGGAGAGCAAGGCGTGAAGGCCGAACTTGAGTAATGAGCGCAAAAGAAAGCTGTTAGTATGCTAATGACAAGTCTGCCACTGATATCAGCTGGGCAACAACGCCCGCCCCCAGGACGTCAAGTGTGCCTCGAAGCGAACGCCGAAGACCTCGGTGAGGACCCCGGAGGCCGCAATTTCTTCGTTCGTTCCGCAAACGACGACGCGGCCTTCAGCCATGACCGCGATGCGGTCGGCGAAGCGTAGCGCCAAGTTCAGATCGTGCAGCACGACGAGTGACGCAATTTCAGTCCGACATTGGCGCAGGTACTGCATTGTCCGAAGCTGATGGGCTGGGTCGAGGCTGGCGGTCGGCTCGTCGGCGAGCAGAAGACTCGGTCCTGTGATCAGTGCTTGTGCGAGCAGCACTCTGGCGCGCTCTCCGCCCGACAACGAGGCAAAGTGGCGCTCCAGAAGCTCGGTCAGCTCTAGGTCCTGAAGCAGACCGCCCAGCCTTTCCAGTATGTTTCTGGCTGTGGGTTCGAGCCGTCTGGGCGTGCTCCATCGGAGCGCCGACAGGCCGCGTCGTTGACCGATGTCCAGGAGGTCCGCGACGCTCGGTTCCCAGTGCGGTGCGAAGAACTGCGGGAGATAAGCGATCCGGCGCGCCCTTTCGTTCGCTGGAAAGTCGACGAAGGGGCGTCCTTCCAGCTCGATCCTGCCGCTCCACGCCGCTTCGACGCCTCCGAGACATTTGAGAGCGCTGCTCTTGCCGGCACCATTCGGGCCGACCAAGGCGAGCAGTTCCCCTGCGAAGACGTCGAGTGTAACGCCGTTGAGTACCGGGCGGCCGGCTTTGGCGAGACGCAGGTCCGAAAGGCGCGCAAGGGGGCTATATGTGGCTATTGCCTGAGTCACCGACGGCTGCGCCTTGCCAGCAGGAGCATGAAGAAGGGCGCGCCGATCAGGGCGGTCAGCAAGCCGAGCGGAATCTCCGCCGGTGGGAGGAGGCTACGTGCC
>JAKSCL010000220.1 GCA_022360615.1 Hyphomicrobiales bacterium | reverse complement strand
GGTCCGCCATTGCGGGAGAGGCCCAAGCTCCGCAATGCGATCGGCGCGGAACGGAGCCGCGCCGTGACCCAGCCCACACCCATATCGTCCGCTGTTCCGGAGGCTGAGAATGCCGGCGATCGAAACCGATGACGGTCATTTTTGGGGCTATGGACGCCGGGCCGGACCGGCCGCAGGCCGGTGCTCGTTCATCACGGCCCGATCGCGGACGCAACGCTTGGACCGGTTTGGACGCGGCTCGGCGAAACAATGGGGCTTGAGTGGATTGTCATCGAACGCCCCGGCTATGGCGGAACGCCGCCAATGGCCATGAACCGGGTCGCCGACTGGCCGGGTCTGACAACGCCGCTGCTTGAGGCGCTGGGCGTGACCGGGCGGTTCGCGCGGTCGGCATCTCGGCGGGAGCGCTGATCATGCATGACGGCATCGAGCGCTACGAAGCCGATGGATTCCTTGTGACCGGTCCGGTGTTCCCGCCGCAAGACATCGAAACGATCATCCGGAGCGTCGATGCCTTGTGCGAAAGGGCGGCCCGCGACAGCGCGATGGCGGAGCACTGCGTCTTCGAAAGGGATCAACCGAAGGAAAAGCGCGGCGGGGCCGAAGTCCGCGAGGATGACATGTCGGTCTTCATCCTCGGCGATCTGCCCCGCTTCTGTCCCGAATTGCTGCCGGTGATCTTGAACGCACAGTTGGCCGGCCTCGTTTCAGAACTGCTGGGCGCATCCGGGATCGTCACGCATTTTGCGAACCTCACCGCGAAGACCGCGGGGATCGGCAGCGGGATCAGCTGGCACCGGGACTTTCCGAACAAATTCATTTCGCCCGTCACGCCGGAGATGGTCCGCACCATGATCTGCCTTGACGGCATGTCGCCGGAAAACGGCGCAACGACATTCCTGCGCGGATCGCACAAAACACCCGGCATCCAGGCATCGTCCATTGCAGAAAACGATGCCGACATTGCCGCCGCCGTTTGCGCTCCTGGAGGTATCGTCGCGATCCATCCGCTTGTCCTGCATGGCGGACCGCCGAATACCTCCAGCCGCCCGCGGCGCAACATCGTCATTCAATGGGGCCGCAAGGGGGTGCCGTTGGCGACGGACAACAGCGAATCCATCACCGGCAAAACAGTGGAAGACCTGCGCGCCGAATTCCACGGCAGTGGCGCCCCAACCATGCGGGATGGCTTTTAACGGCGCCTGCGGGGCAATCGATCAGATAGCGCCCGCGCCATCGAAACGGCCGCGCATACCCCAAGGCTGGCCCTTGTGCAGCGCACCCCGACCGCTTCCAGCATCCCGGCGGGGGCCCTTCGGATTCCGGCCGAACCTTCATGCCCCCGAGCCGAAGAACCCGCCGGAGACATCCCCGGTTTCATGAATACGCGCATGAGAGTGCGCGTATTTGAACCGATTTGGCCGCCTCGCCGATTGCAGCCGCCAGCGCGGTCGACGGAGATATCGGCCCTACCTTTAAATGCAATTCATTCTCATTTGCAAAAAGGATTGACCTAGCCGATTAATTATTGCAAACGCTCCTTAGTCGCATTCCAGTTAGGTTCCATAACCATGCCGTTTGATCGAATCAACGATCCGTCCGCGTCTGCCGCTACCGGGAACGCTTGCACGGCCTGCGCCGTCGCTTCGGCGAACCGCGAACGGGAGCAAATGAACGAACGCCTTCGCGATATGATCCGGGCAGCAAAGCTTAGACCGACGCGCCAGCGCGTTGCGCTCGCGCACGTCCTGTTCGGCAAAGGACAGCGTCATCTGACGGCTGAGGATCTGCATCGCGATGCGCTGGAGGCGGGAACGGCCCTGTCGCTTGCCACCGTCTACAATGCGCTCAACCAGTTTGCCGAGGCCGGGCTGATCCGCGCCGTCTCACTGCCCAGCGACCGGACTTTCTACGATACCGATACCGGCGACCATCAGCACTTCTACATCGAAGAGGAGCAGCGCATCGTCGATGTGCCGTCAGGCGGTGTCCGCATCGGCGCGCTCCCCGTCCCGCCGCCCGGCTATGAAATCGCCCGCGTGGACGTCGTCATTGGCCTGCGCCGCCTGACCGGCCCCACGGGTGCGGGCGGCGATACGAAACCTCCGCGAACCGCAACCGGGCGCCATGCGCGGGACGAGCGCGTTCCGCCGATCCCAACCGGCGGGAACGCTGCGAAGATCTGACCGGTTCACCTTGCCACTCAACCCAAAGGAGTACGCTGTCCATGTTGACCATCGGTGATCGCTTGCCACCGTTCAATCTCACTGCCGTGATCTCAAGCGATGCGGAAACGGCCTTCACCCGCATCACGCATGAAAGCGCGCCCGGAAAGTGGAAGGTGCTGTTTTTCTGGCCAAAGGACTTCACCTTTGTCTGCCCGACCGAGATCGCCGGTTTCAGCCGGCTGAATACGGCCTTTGGAGAGCGCGGCGCGGCGGTTTACGGCGTATCGACCGACAGCGACTACGTGCATCTGGCCTGGCGGCGGAGCCACCCCGATCTGACCGATCTGCCGTTTCCGATGATTTCCGACATCAAGCGCGAATTGAGCGCGGCTTTGGGCATTCTGCACCCGTCCGAAGGCGTATGCCTGCGCGCGACCTACATCGTCGATCCCGAGAGGATCATCCGCTTCGTCAGCGTCAACGATCTCAATGTGGGCCGTAATCCGGAAGAGGCGCTTCGCGTGCTCGATGCTTTGCAGACCGGATCGCTTTGCGCCTGCAACTGGCAGCCGGGCGACGATGTTCTGAACGCCGCTTGAAAGGCGGCAGCGATGATCGATCCCGATCTCTATCGGCTCGGCGGTAAGCAAGTCCACGCGGCGCGGGACGAACCCGCCAGCGACAAGCGCTGGCGTGCCCTTACGGAACAGGCCAACCGGGTCTATCAAACAGGCGATTTCGGCGCCGCCCGCCCGCTTTACGAACAGGCGCTCACGGAGGCCGACCGTCTTCTGGCTCTGGCGCCGGATCCCGAACGGATACCGGTGCCGGTCATCTGCACGATATCGTGCCACAATCTGGCGGCGCTTGCCGAACGCTTCGGCGACCGCCAGGCGGCGGAAACGCACTACCGTGGCGCTTACGACCGCCTTTTGAAAACGGCGAAATCGCCGATGGCCAATCTCGCGCTACGGCTGGCCTGCGTGAAGCAGTTCGACAACGCGCTGTCGATGCTGGTCACCCATCTGCGCGACTGCGTTCACGATCCCGGCGAAATCGCAGCGCTCATCGACGCCGCCCAGTCAACGGCCATCGACGTGCTGAACGTCGTCCGCCACGCGGTGGCCGACGGAAACGGCCCGTCCGGCCGCAAGCCGTCCTGAACCCGAAACACGCCAGACAATCCGGAGAACCTTTATGTTCCAACTGCCCGACCTGCCCTATGCCATGGACGCGCTCGCACCGTACATGTCCGCCGAAGCGCTCGAATACCATCATGGCAAACACCACAAAGCCTATGTCGACAAGCTCAACGAATTGGTCGCGGGCACCGCTTATGCGCAGATGACCCTTGAAGAGATCATCCGCCGAAGCGCGGCGGCTCCAGCCGAGAGGACGCTGTTCAACCAGACAGGCCAGCACTGGAATCACAGTCATTTCTGGCTCGGCATGAAGAAGGATGGCGGCGGCCCGATACCGGGCAATCTCGAGCGGCAATTGATCGCCGATTTCGGCTCGGTCGATCAATTCAAGGCGGCGTTCAAGGCCGCCTGCATCGCGCAGTTCGGCAGCGGCTGGGCATGGCTGATCTTCGACGGCCAAAAGCTTGCCATCGCCAAGACAGGCAACGCCGACACCCCTCTGATCGAAGGCCATGCCGCGCTGTTGACCTGCGATGTGTGGGAGCATTCCTACTACATCGATTATCGCAACATGCGGCCGAAATACGCCGATGCCTTCATCGACAACCTTGTCGACTGGGAAAAGGTGACCGAACGTTTCGAGGCGGCGGCTTGACTGGCTCAGCCGGCTTCCTGGTCCTGACACGGCGGTCGGGAGCGTCGGACGACGGGCGTTTCGTCATGAAAACCCTTCGGACCGGGGTCGATGGCCGCAATGCCGCAATCATGCGCGACGGCCATTGACGATGCCTGCGGGACAATCGATCAGATAGCGCCATGTGCCACCGGACTGGCGGCGCAGCGCTTCAAGGCTAGCCCCTTTCGCGGTGACCGTGCCGCCCGCGCCCCGGTTTCGAGCCGCCATTCCGCACCTGACAGGACGACGTCGCCGCAGATGACGGTAAACCGCGGCACCGAGGCCATCGCTCCACCCGCTTCCAGCATGGCGCAAGCGCGGCGCGGATCGCGGTAGCGATTGCGGACCGGTTCCTAAGGCATAAACGGTGCAAGGCGTGCGCCGGCAGGCCCATACTTGATGCGCGCCGTTTGCCTTTGTATGCGTGAACGAGCGCTGCTACCGTCTCGGAGCTCCGGACCTGAACAACGGAAGAGACGCGTTCATGCCTCCAAGCAAACTGAATATCCTCGATGCCGCCGACCGCCAGACCACCGATGTCTTCGATCCGCACATCGCCGGCGACGTCAATGATTCACAGGTCAAGGTTGCGAAATTCGGCGAGATGTTCGAGTGGCACTCGCACCGCGACGAGGACGAAGGCTTTCTCGTGTTGCGCGGGCGGATCGCGATCGACTTTCGTGACGGGACAGTCGAACTCGCAGAAGGCGATTTCCTGGTCGTGCCACGGACGGTGGAGCATCGCCCGAGATCGCTCACCGAGCAGCCGGTAGTCTTGATGTTTGAACCCGCGACCACGCTCAATACGGATCATGCGGTCAGCAGCCTCACGGTCAACGAGTTGAAGCGGTTGAAACCGGCAATGCAGTAATCCGCGAGACCGCCATGATCCGCCCGGGTCAGCCAAAGCAGTTGAGCGCGCAGTCCCGGCAGGCGTCGATGAGCGGATTGTCGCTCCCTGCTCGCCATGCGAGCGAGAACTCCAACCGGTAGGACAGCCCGGTGAGCGGGATGAACGCCAGATCCGGGTGCTTGAACTGGGCGAGCGGCGCAACGACGAGCCCCACCCCCATGCCTGCCGCAACCATGCCCAGCACGGAGACCGACGTTTCCACCTCCTGGACGATGCGGGGGTGGAAACCCGCCGCCAAGCAATCGCTGATGATCCGGTCGAACGCATAAGGGCCGACCCAGCGGGCGGCCATGACGAAAGACCTGCCGGAAAGATCGCCCAGATGCACCGAAGGCCGCGCGGCAAGCGGGTCGGCCTTCGGCACGGCGGCCAGATAACCGGCCGACTGCAGCCTCTGCAGAGCGAGCCCGCCCGCCCTCACCGGCGGATGCAGGATGCCCGCGTCGAGCGATCCTTCCGCCAGCGCGGCCTCGATCGGTTCCGACGTCATTTCCTTCAGATCGAGGAGAACGCGCGGATGCGCGCTGTGAAACGCATTGATCAGGCGCGGCGCGAAGCTGAGCGCCGCGATCGCCGTATAGCCGACGCGCAGCCGTCCCTCGCCGCCATCGCGGATCGGCGCGGCCGCGGCGCGCGTGCGCGCAAGCGCATCAACCGATTGCCGTGCGTGCGGCAGGAACAGCCGCCCCCTTTCCGTAAGCGCCGCCCCGGTCGCCAAACGTTCGAACAACGCAAAACCGAGTTCATCCTCAAGCCGCTGAATACGCGCCGTCAGCGCCGGCTGCGACAGGCCAAGCCGGCTTGCCGCAAGGCGGAAAGAGCCCGCTGATGCAATTTCCGAAAAGCATTCAAGGCTCCGTGCGTCCATCCCCAAGGCGATAATTAAAATCGATTGCGATGGCAAAACAATTCGATTTGATCGATCACCGGCCGCTCCATACCTGTCCGGTCGTATCGCAACACTGATCAAGAGGGACAATGGCATGGAGCGACGACAGTTCATCGCCGGTGCGGGCATCGCTGCGACCGGCGCGGCGGCAATCGCGGCTGCGGGTTTTCCGGCCCCCGCCGTGGCAAGCGGTAACCAGACATGGCGCATGGTGTCACGTTGGCCCGAAGGTTTCCCGGACCAGTTGGATGCCGCACGGCGGCTCGCCGAGCGGATCGCCGTGATGTCCGACGGACGGCTGACCATCGAGATCTTGAACGCCAACGATCTCGGTCCCTACCGGGAAACCCTGGACCGGCTATCGGCAGGCGAGATCGAGATGGCGCGCAGCCTGTCCTATGACTGGCGCGAGCGCGGCCTCGGCTTCGATATCTTTACCTTCGTGCCCTTTGGCATGACGGACAGCGAACGTGTGATCTGGCTCGACCATCTCGGCGGACAGGCATTGTGGGACGGGCTTTACGCGCCTTTCGGTATCAAGCCGTTTCTGACCGGCACGGTCGGCGCCCAATCCTTTGGCTGGTTCGCCGAGCCGATCGCGGCGCTCGAGCAGTTCCAGGGCCTGCGGTTCAGGACGACGGGCGTCGGGGCGGACATCGTTGAGGCACTCGGCGGTGTCCCTCGCGTGATGGGCCCTTCCGACATCGGCCCGGCGATCGAGGCGGGCGAACTGGATGCGTTCGAACTGGTCGGCCCGGCCGTTGACATCGCACTCGACGTGCACCGCCACTTTCCGGTCTGCATGTTCCCGTCAACGAACCAGACGGCCGGTTCCATCGAACTGATCGTCAATCAGGAACGCTGGGACGCCCTGCCCGCCGATCTCAAGCAGATGATCGAGACGGCCGCGCGGGCCGAGCATCACGCCAATATGGCCGAGGTGCATGCCGGCAACATCGCCGCGCTCGCCCGGCTGCGCAACGAGTTCGGCGTTCAGATCGCCATGCTGCCCGACGACGCGCTGACCCGGATGGGCGAGATCACGGCGCAGATCCTCGACGGCCTGCGCAGCGAGGCCGCACCGGAGCACCAGGCGATCTTCGACAGCTATCTGGAGGCGCGCATGCAGATCAGAGGTTGGCGCGAACTGACCGAGATTCCGTTTGCGCAGGCACGCAAGCTGCCCTTCGACTATCCGCAACCCAGTTGAGGCAACGGAGGCACCCGTCCGCGCCGGGCGGGTGCCTCACCCATAGAATGGCGGGCAGAAAGGCCGAAACGGCATGAGGCCGAGAAGGCGCTGCATCAAAGCATCCGGCAACGCGGCGGATGCCTTGAAGGCGTTTGAACACGGCTCGCCTTGCTATGGCGCGCGCCTTGCCCATCCTGAACCTCGGCCGCGGCGAGGTCTGTTTGCAGCGCCTCATCCGGAGAAGCGGCCCAAGGCTGCGTCTCAAAGGATGGCCGCGACCGCCACCCCCGTTCCCATGCTGGGAGACGCGCCCCGGCTTGGCCATTCCGCTCCCCGGCATGAGGGCATATGTGTAGCCATGGCGGTGGCGCCGCCGCGCGTTTGAATCGGCGGTGACGAACGGCGTTAGAGACAGGCGCGCATGATGGCCACCAGGTCGTCTGCCTCGGGCGTCCGGGGATTGACCGGGATGTTGCCGGTCTTCATTCCCGCTTCGGCAAAGGCCGGCAGGTCGGATTCCTGAACGCCCCAATCGCTTAGCCGGGCCGGCGCGCCCACATCCGAGATCAGCCGCTCAACCGCACGCACACCGGCTTCGGCCGCTTCGCGAACGGGCGCGCCGGACGGCGCCGGTTCGCCGAAGATACCGGCAAGCCGGGCGAATTTCTCCAGATTGCCCAGCATGTTGAAACGCATGACGGGCGGCATGAGAATGGAAACGACGTCGGCATGGGGAATCTTCGCCTTCGCGCCCAAGGGCATGGCCAGCGCATGGGCGATCCCCAGCCGCGTGGCGTTGAAGGCCATTGCCGCCATGGTCGAAGCGAGCAGCATGTCCGCCCGCGCGGTCACGGTATCGCCGGCGAACACAGCGGTCCGGAGCGACCCGCCAATCAACCGCATGGCCTGTTCGGAAAGCGCCTCGGAGATCGGCTGGGTGGCTTTGTTGACGTAGGATTCGAGGGCGTGGCTCATCGCGTCGATGCCGGTGACGGCGGTGACGCGCGGCGGCAAGGTCACGGTGAGCGTTGGATCGCAAAGGGCGATGTCCGGCACCATCAGCGTGCTGCCGACCCCGTATTTCGCCGAACGGTCCTTCTCGGAGATGACCGCCCAGATCGTGCTCTCGCTTCCCGTGCCAGCGGTCGTCGGTACGGCGATAAGAGGCGCGCCGGGCTTTTCGATCCGGCCAAGCCCTTCATAGTCCCTGATATGGCCCGGATTGGTCAGCATGACCGACACCGCCTTGCCGATGTCGAGCGGGCTGCCGCCGCCCGCAGCGACGATCGCCGTGCATCCCTCAGCCCGGAACATATCCACGGCCGCGACGACCGAGCGCGCATCCGGTTCGGGCTCGATGCCGTCGAACAGGACATGGCCGAGGCCCGCCGCATCCAGAACGGCCGTGAGCCGGCCGATGATGCCCGCCTTCACCAGGCCCTGATCGGTGACGATCAAAACCTTCTGGCCGCCAAGCGACGTGACGAACTCCGCCAGACGCTTGTGAAGGCCGATACCGAACTCGATCCGTCCGGCAAAGGCGAAACTGAAGTCTTGGTGATAGTTCAATCCCTGGCTCCCTGAAGTCGCGAGAAAAGGTCCGGCCTGCGATCAAGCAGGCTGGTACATGCGGTAGACCGCCTTGAGGGAGGTGTAGAACTCCGCCGATGTGTCGCCGATTCCGAAAGCGCCCTGGCCGGAGTTCTTCCAGCCGCCGAACGGCAGGTGACCTTCACTGGCCGTGCCATGGTTCACATGCACCATTCCCGCCTCGGATCGCGCGCAAAAGGCATGCGCCCAGTCCATCCGGTCGGTGAAGATCGCCGATGTCAGCCCATAGCTGATGCGGTTGTTCACCTGGACGGCCGCCTCGAAATCCGCCACGGGAATGACGACAAGCAGCGGCCCGAAGATTTCATCATCGGCGAGCGGCGTTCCAGGCGCCACATCGGAAACGATGGTGGGCTGGATGAAGCACCCCTCCTCCGGCCCGGCGGATGTTCCGCCGGTTAGAATGCGGCCGCCGCCGGCTTTCGCCAGATCGATGTAATCCTGCACCTTCTCGAACTGGCCGCGGCTTGAGAGCGGACCCATCTCGATGCCATCGTCGAGGCCGTATCCGACCTTCAGTTTTTCGGCGCGCGCGACCAGTGCGGCTTCGAGCGCCGCCTTTTCGCTGTCCGGCACGATCACCCGGCTGATCGAGGTGCAGCGCTGCCCGGCCACCGCGAAGGCCGCCTTGACGATCTCATCGGCCGCCCGCTCGATGTCGCCGTAACCGGCGACGATAGCGGCGTTCTTGCCGCCCATCTCCAACTGCACGCGGGCGTTCCGTTTCGCGGCGGCGACGCCGATCCCGATCCCCACTTGCGTCGAGCCGGTGAAGGTGATGCCGGCAATGTCCGGATGGTTCACGAGCGCATCGCCGACATCGCCGCCGCGCCCGATCAAAAGGTTCACCACGCCCTTCGGCACGCCGGTCCGGCGCAGCAGTTCGACCAGGAGGACCGAGGCGCCGGGGGCCTGCAAGGCCGGTTTCAGCACGACCGTGCAACCGCAGATCAGCGCGGGGATCACCTTGCGGATCGGGGTGAGGATGGGAAAGTTCCATGGCGAAATGGCGGCGACGGGACCGATCGGCTGACGCACCGTATAGGCTTCGGTCAAGGGGCGCGTGCTTTCGAAAGTGCGGTCGCCGAGGCGCAACGCCTCACCGGCCCAGAACCGCATCTCATCCACGGCGCGGATGGCCTCGGAACGGGATTCCACGAGCGGTTTACCCATCTCGCGGGTGACGATCTCGGCCACCGTTTCGATATGATCTTTCCACAGATCGATCAGGCCGTAGACATGAGCCGCGCGGGCCGCCGCCGGCGTTGCCTTCCAGCCGCCAAAGGCCCGGCTGGCGGATGTGACCGCCCAATCCACATCGGCCACATCGCAAAGCCCGTAGCGCGACGCGGTTTCGCCAGGCCGGCCGGGATCGGCGATCTCGAACGGTTCGCCGTTCTTCGTTTGCGCCCAGCCCCCGTCGATGAAACTCACCCACGGCTGCTCAAGATGGATTGTCATTCCGGCATACTCCTTCAGTTCCTTGCGACAGCCGCCGCGGCGCGTGCGGACCGGTCATAACAGCGGCCCGATGGGCCACAGCACAATGATGGGAAACGCGGCAAGGACGATCAGCGCGAACACCATCACGACATAAAAGGGCACGGCCGCACGGACGATCGATTCGACCCGCAGGCCGGAGATGTAGGCGGTCGCAAACAGGCAGACGCCGACCGGCGGTGTGGAAAGGCCCACGGACAACCCCATCACCAGGAAGACGACGAAGTGGATGGGATGAATGCCCACCTCAAGCGCCGTCGGCAGGAGAACGGGCGTCAGGATCAAGATCGCGGCGATGATATCCATGAACATGCCGACGACCACGAAGATCACCCCGAGCAGCAGCAGGATCACGAACGGATCGCCGGAGACCGAAAGGATCGCCTGGCTGACCTTCACCGGCAGTCCGTCGACCGTGAAGACAAAGGTCGCGACCGAGGCGGCCATGGCGATGAAGAGGATCGTTCCGGTATTGATGCCAACCCGCGTGATCATGCGAGGCAAGGCCCGCCAGCGGATCTCGCGGTAAATCAGCGTACCGATCAGGAGCGTGTAGAGAACCGCAAGACCTGCCGCTTCGGTCGGCGTGACGATACCGCCGAAGATGCCGCCCAAAATGATGACCGGCGCGCCGAGCGCCGGAACCGCCACGGCGATGGCGATCATCGCCTCCTTGAACGAGACCGCCTGGATGCTGCCGTAACCGCGCGATACGGCGAGATAATAGTTGATTGCCGCGAACAGGACGAACAGCAGGAGCGCTGGCCCCACCCCACCGATCAACGCGGCGCCGACGGACTGACCGGCGGTCGAAGCCGCGATGATCATTAAGATGCTGGGCGGGACGATCGATGCGAGCGTCGCGGTCACCATGGTCAGCGCGGCGGCGTAGGGACGCGGGTAATTGCGTTGCGTCATGGCGCGGATTTCGAGCGGCCCCAGCCCGCTCACATCGGCGACCGACGAGCCTGAGATGCCGCCGAAGATCATGCTGGCGACGATGTTCACCTGACCGAGCCCGCCGCGCCAGCGCCCGACCAAGGCGTTGGCGGCGGAAAAAATACGGTCGGACACGCCGCCGCGCTCCATCACGCTGCCCGCGAGGATGAACAGCGGCACCGCGACGAGCAGAAAGCTGTTCATCGCGGTGTACATGGACTGCGAGACCACCGAGAGTGGTAGGTCGTAGATATAGAGCGTGAGCGCCGACGCCAGCCCCAGCGAGACGGCGACCGGCACACCGAGGACGGCAAGAACCAGGAAAAGGCCAAGAAGCGTCAGGCTCATTGCGGGACCGTCTCCGACTCAACGAGATCGCGGGTTCTGCGGTCGAGATAAAGGGATTCGATATGCGCCCAGACGGCCAGCACGGCACCGGCAACGACCGCGCTGGTCACCAGATACATACCGATGCCAAGCGCCGGGGAGCTTTCGCCGCTGTGGAACTGCTGAACCACAAGCCGCCAGCCGGTGAATGCGACGATGCCGAAAAAGATGACGCCGGCAACGAAATAGAGATGAACCGCCGCCGCCCGCAACCGGGCCGGCAGGCACAGAACCAAGAGCGTGATGCGCGTGTGCTCCGCCGACCGGAAACCGGCGGCAAGGCCGAGAAACGTCGTCCAGATGAAGAGGTAGCGCGTGACTTCTTCCGTCCAGGGGACCGAGTGACCCAACAGCCGTGAGGTGACCTGGATGGTCACCATCGCCAGCATGCCCGCCACGCCAATGAAAATGGCGATCTCGACAAGGCGCCACAACAGGCTCTTGCGCAGCGGCGGCGGCTCCCGCCTGCCCTCGTCATGGCCGCCGCCGGCCGATGCCGGCGGCGGTGCTTCTTCTTTGTGGCCAACGCTCATTGAGAGTTGTCTTGCGGTTTGTCCGCTCCGACGAACTCAAGCGCCTGCGCCATGCATTCAGCGCCGACCAGCGATTCGAAATTCGGATAAAGCGCAACCGCCTTGTCCTGAAACGCGCCGCGCTGTTCGGCCGTCAGGCGATTGACTTCCATGCCACGGCTCTCAAGCTCGGCGACGATCCGGTCTTCTTCGTTGACATCGTTTTCGAGCTTGAAATCGGCGGTTTCCTGAGCCGCCGTGCGCAAGGCGGCTTGCGTGTCCTCGTCGAGGCCGTTCCACCGGTCCTGATTGAAGGCGAGGATATAGCCATCCGACAGGTGGCCTGTGAGCGAGAGATAATCCTGCACTTCGTAAAATCTGTTGGCCAACGGCACTTCGACCGGATTCTCCTGCCCGTCGATCGTGCCGAGCTGAAGCGCGGTGTAGACCTCGGTGAAAGCCATCGGCGTGGGGTTGGCGCCGAGCGGGCCGAAGAACTCGACCCACAACCGGTTGTTGGGCACGCGCAGGTTCAGCCCTTCCAGATCCTCCGGGGCTGCGATCGGACGCTGCGAATTGGTGACATGCCGGAAGGTGCGGATCATCAGCGCCAGCCCTTCGGTGTTCAGATCGTCAAGCGAATCGAGCAGGCGCTGGCCCGGCTCGCCCGCCAGATAGGCGGCAAACTGATCGTAATCGGCAAAGAGGTAGGGCAGGCTGATGGCATTCATGCACGGCTCGAACGACGCATAGACCGAGGTGGACAGGATCACCGCGTCGAGCGACCCGTTCTGCACCATGTTGACGGCCACGTTTTGATCGCCGCCGAAGAGGACGCCATCGGGGAAGACCTGGACTGTGACCGCACCGTCCGTCGCCGCTTCGGCGCGCTCGGCGAAGTCCTGCGCGGCGGCGCCAACGGCCGAGGCAATCGGATCGCCGACCGCGAGGCGGATCGTCGTGTCGGCGGCGGCGGGCGCGGCCAGAACCAGGCCAAGGGCCGCACTCAGCAAAAGCGGCCGTGTCATCGCAGCAAAAGTCATCGTCGTTTCCTCCTGTTCGTTTTCTTTTTTCCGGGTCGTCTAAGGACCGGACGGCTTTCAACGGCCGCCCGGGGCTTAATCGGGCATGGCCGATGGCGGGTTCGACACCGCGTTGTCGAGCAATTCGAGAAAGCTCGTCTTCACATTCGTCAGGTGTTCGGCGAGGGCGCGGCAGGCGGTCCCGGCATCGCGGGCGCGCAAACCGTCGCAGATGCGGCGGTGCTCCAAAAGGCTCTGATCCACCCGGCGGATGCCGCTGTAAGAGATGAAGTGGCGCACCCGGTCGATATGGCATTCCACATAGCGGTAGTAGTCGATGATGCGGCGGTTGTCCGTCGCATCGATCAGCGCCACGTGCAACTTGTGGTCGTTCGCCAGATAGCGGTCGATCTCCGGTTCGCTCATCGGCAGCGAGAAGGAATCGAACAGCACGGTCAACGGCCTGAGCGCGTCGTCGCTCCAGGTGAGCATCTTGCGGATCCCGACTGTCTCCAGAACGGTCCGCACCTCGATGAGTTCTTCCACGTCCCGCCGCTCAAGCGCGGTCACGACCCAGCCGATCCGGCCGCGGCGGCGCAGGAGCCCGGCTGCCTCGAGCTGAACGAAAGCCTCGCGGATGGGCGTCCGGCTGACCCCAAGCTGCAAGGAGAGTTCGCGGTCGCTCAACGCCTCATTGGGTTTGAGGCTGCCATCGACGATGGCGCGCGTCAGCGTCTGGTAGGCGCTTTCGCCCGCGGTGAGCACCGGGGCCATCGTCAATCTCGCCATGGCAGGCATCCCATCAATTCAGAATTTCGTATTCGGTATACCGAATGCCGAATGATGTCCAGCGCCTCCCGTCAATCGGATGAGCGGCCCCTTTTCCGCGTTCCGGATTTCGTCTTCCAGGAGCAGTCCGAAGCCAAGGGCCGCAAAACCAGCGTGGGATTGCAAAGAGGAAACCGGCCGGAGAGAGGCCCTGCACGTCCGGCAGCGCACCGGATGCGCCCGTCAGACCCAGGCGCGCACGCCGTGCCGCACGGCAAACCGCCCTTGCCTCTTCCGCCCGTTGGTGCGCGGGTTCAGCGTCATTGTTTATTGAACATTGTTCATTTTACAGCGCGCAAAGGCTACCCGATGCGGACATGGGAAAGACAGGAGATGAGCGGTCCCTTAAGCCCCCTCGCCCGCTTTCAGTTTTGGACGGGCATTGATGAAGTGGAGCCAGCCTAAGAAAGCACCCGACCGATGTTTGTGCCCATGGCTCACCTGAGACCTGAAAAAGAGGTCGGTTGATAAGCATCCACAGTGCACAGTGCAAATCGGTTCGAGGAAACTCTATAACCGGTTACCGGCTCAAATTATCATCGCGATGGCGCGCCGGATAGAATCCCAATTCATCGTTATCCTTCGTCACATGGCGGTCACGAATACCGTTTGCGTTAATCGTCCTGGTTTCGGGATCGAAACTCCACTGCTTTTCGCCGGGTTCAGCTGGTGCCCCAACCGCCGCGCGCAGACGGATGACCGGCGGGCCCATTGGCGGTCACGGCCAAAAGTCCTCTCCTCGATCCATTGATGCTGCCCGGCTGGCGCAGCCTGGCGCGCTGATGGAAAGGCCCGGCGGCGGCGCGGCCATCCTGCCGCCCGTGCCGGGCGTAGGGGCGCTGGCTCCAGGAGGCGGGCTGCCTGCCCCAATAAGATCGAGAGTTGCCCACATCATAGGGCATACGAGAGGCGGGGCCGCCATAAAAGCCGCTCGCAAAAGCGGTATCTTGGCCGTTCCCCCGCGCCAAAAACGCGTTCGGACCAGGCAGCATGGAAGAGAAAGGCGCCGCGCCGTTGCCGTGCGGCGGCATCGTGAGACCGGCATACCGAGGCGCAAAGCTGTCGCCCGTTTCGCGGAAGCGCGATCCTCCAGCATCCAGGTCGTTCTGTATCTCCTGCAAAGCCCCGTGAGCCAGCATTTCCATACCTTCGTACAAACGCGCGGCATCGTTCTTATAAAGTTCGTCCTGCCGCTCGAACGCGTTGTCATAGGCGCGGGAGATATATCCGCGGACAGCCGGCGCGCTGACAATTCCCGGGGCATATCGTTCATTAAGTGCGTCAAGCACCTCATTCTGCGCATCCTGCATTTGAAGCCTACGCATGTTCTCCCGGAAAAGCTCGTCTATCGGACGAGGCGGCTGGATATCCACATGAGTTGAACCGGATCGATCGTCGGCATTCGGATTCCGGACATTCGCTCCGCTATAGTCGAGTCCTTTATTGGTTTATCTCCACAACCAACGGTAGACTGGTCCCGGCAATCTGAAACTTTTCATAATTTAATGCCTCCTTTTCCATTTAATTCGCTAAAAACAGAGAATTCAAACAATCGTTTTTCCATGCGACTCAACACACCTTAAAATCCATGTACCGCTTTTTTATCCGAACGATGGGTCTGCAAAAAAACTCTTCCAATAGACTGGTTGCCTCGACTCCTGTATAAGCTTCAGAATTCCGAATAAGCGCATCATAACAGTCTCGTTCTGTTAGCGAACCGCACACTTTCTCCCTCAATTCAATTTCATAAGGGCGGTCACGGGCTATAGACGGAAATATATTATTTAAATTAGCAACAAAACTGGAATAGTGACTCCGGAATCTAAAGCCATAGTTTCGCAGGAATTTCATGCTATTAATAAACATATGCTTTTCAACATCGGTCAAATCGACACCAATGTTCTTTTTCCTGTGGATATGATTATAAACTATCATATGTTTTCGGCGTTGATCGATTTTCAAAAATGAGGAGGAATAGAGGAATTGATCAACGAGATAATAACGGTATATGCTATTATCGGGATGATCTTCATTCATCAATACGGCAATATTCAATGTAATATTACTGGAAATGCTTACATCGGATGGCGCTCTCTCACCTTCTGATTCCATAAAATCGTCTAATATTACAAGGTAATCCACCAAGCTCTGAGCAGCCGGCCCGAACTTTCGAAGCCTTTCCCGCGCTGCTTCGGGATCATCCGAAAGATCCGATAATACATTCTGTATATATTCTCTTATCTCATGCGTATCGTAGTCGATTTTTT
>JAKSCL010000087.1 GCA_022360615.1 Hyphomicrobiales bacterium | reverse complement strand
CCGGCCGCAGCGGCGGTGAGTGAAAAGCTCGGCGCCGACACTGTCAGCACCGCCAAGCAGATTGCCGCCGAGACCGCGCGCTTGTCCGCTGAACGGGCACAGTTGACGGCCGCCCTTTCGGAGATTCCGTTTGCGGTCTTGATGCTGTCGGAGGATCATCGGATCGTTCTCTACGACGGCCAGGCGGCGGCCGCCCTCGAACCGCTCAAGCCGCTTTGCCTCGGCCATTCGGTTTTCGAGCATCTGGAAGAAGGGCCGGTTAGGCAGGCCGTCACCGCGCTCTCGCCGGAAGGCCGGAGGACCGCCGAACTGACGATCGCAACCGTTGATGGCGCGCACGTCTTTGAAGCGAACTTGCGGGGCCTGGGATCGGGAGCCGGCTATCTGTTGACGTTCAAGACCGAGCCCGACGTCACGGCCGAACGCCCACTCGTTTTCGATTTCGATCTGGCCAACGGTCAACAGCGTCCCGATTTGGCCAAAACCCCCTTGCGCAACCTGACCTATGTGGTTTTCGACACCGAAACCACGGGTCTCTTGCCGGAAAAGGACGAGGTCGTGCAGATCGGGGCCGTTCGCCTGGTCAATGGCCGGTTGGTGGAGGGCGAAGTGTTCGACACGCTTGTCGATCCCAAGCGGCCGATCCCGGCGACATCCACCAAGGTACACGGGATCACGGACAGCATGATCCAGGGCGCGCCGAGCATGGCGGAAGCCGGAGCACGGTTCCGGCAATTCGCCAAGGACGCGATACTGGTCGCCCACAACGCACCCTTCGACATGGCTTTCATGAAACGCGAGGCAGAGCATGCGAAAGCCAAGCTCGATAACCCGGTTTTCGATACGATCCTTCTGTCCGCCGCCATCTTCGGCGCCGACGTGCCCCATACACTCGATGCGATCGCCGAGCGCCTTGAGGTCGAGATTCCCGCCGATTTACGGCACACCGCATTGGGCGACGCGGAAGCGACCGCCTTGGTCCTCCAGAAAATGCTGCCCGTGCTGGAAGCCCGCGGGGTCGCCACATTCGATGCAGCACTTGAGGCCATGCGCGCCAACGCGCGCATCGTCAAAACGGTCCAGTGAACGGCATACACAAACGACCGTCCGGCTTCCGAAATACTGAAAGCCTTGTTTTTCAATGACTTCCGGACTGGGTCTGCTCTCGAGGAAGCGATGGTGCCCCTCAATGGAGAAACCTCGAACAAATTATTCGAGGTTTTCGAGGATTGGAACCACCATCTGAAGCATGTTGATTTTGAAGCGTTGGACCTTGAAGAGCAGGAGCCGCAGCCATGAGCGGTATCTTGCAATCTCCCAAATCCATCAGCGCCGCCTTTCAATCGCAAACCCGCAAGCGAAAACCGGACCGGCGCAAGCCGGATGCGCTCGATTACAGTGGAATGAGGCAGGACTAATGGACAAATTAGAGCCAAAAGGCTGAAACCTTACAGATCGAAAAATTCACGGAAAGTGAATTTTATTGACATTGTGAGAATCACGAACTAGTGTGTGTTTGTTCAGGCACGGCTGTGTCGGAAAGATAAGTCTTTAGACCTGTAGCCTTCGGGCTCATGGAGGAGTGTTCCTCTAACGCTTGTTGCGCAGACGGCGATCTCCGGTGTGAGAGCGTCAGCGCCGCGAAGCAGACACCGCCAAAGACTGGCGGTGTCTATGCATGATGGTGAAGCTAACGTGTCCGTTTTCGGGTTGGCAAAGACCCCTTGGTAATCCAGCCAAGGGCAACCCGAAAGGAGGTTTCCATGACAATGGAGCCTTGGACTGAACCACGTAAGCAGCGGCGGAAGCGGAGGGCAT
>JAKSCL010000284.1 GCA_022360615.1 Hyphomicrobiales bacterium | reverse complement strand
GAAGAAGGCGGCACGGTCCTCTACGATCCTCTCAGCACGGTGCCGCCGGCTCCGCCTATCGCGCCGCAAGTCGAGGTGATTAACCCGCGCGCCGAAGTGGATGGCGCCAGCGTTAGACTGATTTTCCCTTTCACTGAAGCAACACCGGGCGCCGTCTTCACCCGCGCCCGTGTCGTCTGGCTGGTCTTCGACACACGAAAGACCATCGATCTGAGAGAAATCCGCCGGATTGCCGGACCGCGTTTGACCGATGTCTCGACGACGCGGACGGAGTGGGGGCAGGTTATCCGGCTTGTGCTGTCAAAACCGTTTTTGACATCTGCGGCGAGCGACGAGACGATTTGGACCATCACACTCGGCGATATGGTGCTTGACGAGTTCGCGCCGCTTGAAATCCGCCGTACGCCGCGTGGTCTCAACGAAACGGTGGTTTCCGCCGATTTTCCGGGTGCGGGCGCCGTCCACTGGGTGAGAGACCCGGTTGTCGGAGACCGGCTTGCCGTGGTGACCGCGCTTGGCCCGGCGCGCGGTGTTGTGAAACCGCAGTCTTTTGTCGACTTTACCGCGATCACAACCTCTCACGGGATCGTTGTCGTCCCGCGTTCCGACCATGTCGTTGTCGATCTGGTCGGGGAGCAGGTTGTGGTGAACCGTCATGGCGGGCTCTCGCTGACCCCGACGGACGCGGAAATCCCGGCCTTGCGGGCTGGCAATGGCATTGCCCGCAGCGCGCCCAACTTCATCAACTTCGAGGATTGGTCTCACGGCGACAATACGCTTTTGCGCGAACGGATCGCCGTCCTTGAACGGGCCGCCTCGGAGGCGACGGACGAGGAACTGACTTCAGTGCGCCTTGCGCTTGCCAGGCTTTATCTTGCGCACGGCTTCAGCGCCGAGGCGCATGGTCTGATTCTGCTGGCCAGCGAGGACGATCCGAACATCGAAGGTGAGCCTACCTTCAAGGCGCTTCACGCGATCGCAGATGTCCTGAGCGGCTTCTACGATTCTGCGCGAAAACAATTGAGCGATCCCGCACTCCGGGACAAGGTGGAATCGAAGCTTTGGCTCGGCTACGCCGATGCCATGGAGGGCAAATGGTATTCGGCGCGCACACAGATGGCGTCGGCCGAGGAGGTGATCCGCGATTATCCGCCGACCCTGCAGAACCGTTTGCGCATGCTTGCCGCGCGTGCGGCCATCGAGACCCGCGACATCGCCAATGCAAGCTTCCATGTGGACGTCCTCTCCAATACCCCGCTGAATGAGCGGGAAGAGGCTATGCTGGATGTCCTGAAAGGACGTTTGTTCGAACTGCGGGACGAACTTGAAGAGGCCGTGGCGGCCTACGATAAGGCGATTGAGAGCACAGTTCGCCCGGCCGTGGCCGAAGCGAAGGTGCGCCGGGCAAGGCTCAGTCTTCTCAACGATAATTTCGACAAAACGGAAGCTGTTGAGGACCTTGAGCGGGTGGCTGTGTCCTGGCGTGGCGATGAGGTGGAACTCCTCGCTCTTAAGACACTTGCTGATGTTTATGTCTCGATCGGGCAGCACCGGCGGGCCTTTGAACTCATGGAGGCGGCCAGCATCGCCCAGCCTGACAACACCCAGACGCGGGCTTTTCAAGACCGGATGGCGGCCGTTTTCGAAGACCTTTTTCTCCATGGCGGTGCGGACATGCTGTCCGTTGTCGATGCGCTTGCCCTGTTTTATGATTTTCGCACCTTGACGCCCATCGGACGGGATGGGGACGAGATGATCCGGCTGCTCGCCGACCGGCTCATTGATGCCGACCTTCTCGACTCAGCGGAAAATCTGCTTTCCCATCAGGTGGGGAACCGCCTGCGCGGTGCGGCACGGGCGCAGGTGGCCGGCAAGCTTGCCATGGTGCAGCTGATGAACGACCGGCCGGCGCAGGCGCTGCAAACCATCCGCCGCAGCCGGCAGGCGGTTTTGCCTCGGGCGTTGCGGCGGCAGCGCACGATCCTTGAGGCGCGTGCGTTGGCGGAAACGGGCCGGGCTGATCTCGGCGTCGAACTCTTGCGGTCGATTGACGGTGAGGATGTGCAGCGGGTCAAGGCCGATATCCTGTGGCGGGCTGAGCGCTGGCAGCGGGCAGGCGAGCAGATCGAACTCAATCTCGGCGGGCGCTGGGAAGACGGCGAACCGCTTCTTGAAACCGAACGCCAGGACGTCTTGCGCGCCGCTATCGCCTATTCGCTCGCCGGCGATCAGCTGGGGCTGGACCGGCTTGGGACGAAATTTGCCGGCAAGATGAACGAGAGCCCGGACGGCGTCGCTTTTCAAGTGGTAACCCGGCCCATCGCTGACAAAGGCGTCGAATTCAGACAACTGGTGAACAATCTGGCGAATGTCGACACGCTGCAGCGTTTTCTCACGGACTACAAATCCCGCTACGGCGGCCAGGAGATTCTGCCATCCGCCGTTCCTGGGAGCTGATCGCCTCGCCTTTACGGCGTGACGGTCGCTAAGATGTCCCGAAACTCTGGACCAGGCTGCCGGCGACCAGATACCAGCCATCCACCAGAACGAAAAAGATCAATTTGAATGGCAGCGATATGATGATCGGCGGCAGCATCATCATGCCCATCGACATGAGGATGGAAGCCACAACCATGTCGATGACGATGAACGGCACGAACAGAAGAAAACCGATCTCAAAGGCCCGCCTGAGTTCGCTGACCATGAAGGCGGGCACCAGAACCCTGAGGCTCACATCCTCGGGATTTGCGGGCGGTTCTTCCTCGGCCATGTCGTAGAACAGGGCAAGGTCCTTTTCGCGCACATGCGTGAGCATGAAATCGCGGAACGGCGCAGTGCTGCGTTCAAAGGCCTCGTCGAGTTCGATCTCATTCTGGGTCAGAGGCTGGATGCCCTGATCGTAAGCCGCCTGGAAAACAGGCGCCATGATGAAGGCGGTGAGAAAGAGGGCGAGGCTGATGATCACGGAATTCGGCGGAGCGGTCTGCAAGCCGATCGCCGTTCTCAAAAGCGAAAGCACGACGACGATCCTGGTGAAAGATGTGACCATCACCAGGATTGACGGCGCGAGGCTCAGAACGGTGATCAGGGCGACCAATTGGATCGCGCGCTCGGTGACGCCCGCGCCCTCTCCAAAACCGATGGTGATTTCCTGTGCCTGAACGGCGCCCGTGAAAAACAAGATACCGACGATGACAGGGGCGACCACGCAGCAGATCTGAAGAATCCGCTTCATCGTCGTCATGAATTCCGTTTCTCCGGTTCGGGGAAAGCGCCCTGAGGCTTCAAGCGATGGTTCGGGCGATTCGTCTAATTAGTTTTTAGCCTTCTTGTCGGTTCCAGCCGAGTCATAGGTCGTGTCGAGCGGTTTCAGCGCGGCTTCAAGCCGCTTTGCCATGTCGTCATAGACCGGGTTTTTCGCCTCAGGCCTGGGTTCAGGCGCCGGCCCGGCCTCAGGCTCGGGTTGAGGTGCGGGTGGTGGAGGCGGTGCGCTTGCCTGGGCTTTCGGTTGCACGGGCGCAGGCGCCGGTGCAGGTGGCGGCGCTTTTTGCGCGGCTGCGGGCGGCGGGGTCTGGGGCGCCTGGGGCTGTAGCGGTTCAACGTTGTCGTGTTGAGAGGACGGCATGGTCTCTTCCAAGGAACGCGCCAGCGCTGCCGTCAGGTCGACGTCCTGATCATGGCTGAACTGCTCCCCGGCGGATTTGGGCAATTCGGGCGCAGCGCGGGGAGCCAGTTGCGGCTCGGGCTGGACCGGTTGCCGCCGGGGCTGCGCGGATGCTTGCGGGACCGCCTCTGGAGCCGGGCTTGCTTGCTGGACAGGTTCGCGCGGAGGCTGTGCATAAGATGCGGGCGCTTGCTGCGGAACCAGGTCTTCAGCCCGGAGCGGCCGGGGCGGTTGCTGTTGCCGCTGAAGGCTACGCTGTTCCGGTTGCGGCGCCTGGGGCGCACGGGCTGCTTGCGGTGTCTGGGCGTAGCCCCCTTCATGCTGCTGCGGGGCATAGGGCGGCTGCTGACGCCGCTCGGCTGGATGAGCCTCCGCTGCTGCCGCCATGCGGCCGTTCGAGCCCGGATCATAGTGCTGCGGAAATGGCTGTTGCGGCTCGAGGCGCGGGTCGCGGGGAGCAGGCTGGCGCTCGGTTTCCATAGTACGGCGCTGTTCGGCCTCGTGCGCGCGCAACTGCTGTTGATGCCGTTCTGAGCGTTGGAGATGCGGTTCCGCCACATGGGCGATGTTCGAATGGCGGGAAATCACCACATCCGTGCCGCCGCCAACCAGAAGCAGATGTTCGTCTTCGTCGCAGCGAACAAGCAGCAGACGCCGCCTTGGGTCGACCGCCATGGCATCCAGAATCTCGATCCGGTGATCATGGCCCTTACCCCAGGGCTGGATTCCGGCATGGCCGGAAAAACGGCGAAACAGCCATGCGCTCAGCGCAATGAGCGCGAGCACGATGACGAACGCAATGACAAAGCGTGCAGGAAGGGCGTCGGGCACTTTAACTGTTCTCCATTCCGATTGGGTCTTTCCGCGGCCCGTAACCGCATCGAGTGTAAACGCTTCCAGGCAATTTTTGCCCAGTACATCGCTAAGAAAGCGTTAACGCCAAATGCGCAAAGCCTTGCTGTCCTTAAAAGGTTACAGCGCCTGCCGAGTCTACCCCGAACATCGAATTAAGGCTTTTTTAACCACATGACCGGCAATTTTTGCCCAGGCTTGTTAACGATTGGCGTGGATAAAAAGGCCATGTTCTCCGACATTCCCTTGTTCAGCGACCTTAAAACACGCCTTTCCTGGCACCAAACCCGGCAGAATCTCCTTGCGGAAAACATCGCTCACGCCGACACACCCGGCTATCAGGGACGCGACCTGAAAGCGCCCGATTTCAACGGGGCGATGAATGAAGTGGCCGGTCAGCGAATCGCCATGGCCACCACATCCGCCATGCATATCAGCGCCGAAATGCGTACCGGACCCGTTCAATCGGGCAAAAAGGTGGCGGGCTGGGAAGTCACGCCTGAAAGGAATGGCGTGGTTCTCGAAGAACAGATGATGAAGGTCGCCCAGAACCAGATGGATTTCCAGGCGGCGACCACGCTTTACAGCCGTGCGCTCAGTCTTTTCCGCGTGGCGGCCGGCAGCCGGTAACGCATTTCATGGCTGCCACACTGGCTTCAACGGAAGGATGGTTCGATGGAAGGCATTATGAAGTCGATCTTCGTCGCGGCCTCAGGGCTGAAGGCCCAGACAGGCCGTATGCGGGTGATCGCGGAGAACATCGCGAACGCCGATTCGGTTGGCGCGACCCCAGGTCAGGACCCTTACCGGCGGCAGGTGCCGACCTTTGCAAGCGAGCTCGACCGCGAGCTTGGCAGCCGCGTCGTCACATTGGAACGCATCGTTCCCGACAGAAGCGATTTTGGCTTGCGGTTCGATCCTGGCCATCCGGCCGCCGATGAGCGCGGCTATGTGAAGACCCCCAATGTCAGCACCCTCGTTGAATCGGTCGATATGCGGGAGGCGCAGCGCAGCTATCAAGCAAATCTCAATGTGATCCAATCCACCCGGCAAATGCTCGCGCGCACGCTCGATATTCTGCGGGCCTAGAACAAGAGACACGAGGGAAGCGCAGTCATGAATTCTTCATCACTTGCAGCCGCCAAAGCCTATCTTTCGGCCCAGCAGCTGCATGCTGGAAACACACAGACAGCAGCGGGAGCGGGCCCGCAGGCGGATTCGGTTTCAGGTTTCGGCGAAGTCCTGGCCGATGCCATGCAGAATGCGCTTGAGACCGGCCGGCAGACCGAAACTCAGGCGCAATCGCTCGTGCGCGGCGAGGGCGACATGGTGAATGTCGTCACCGCAGTCGCCGAGACCGAGGTGGCCATGCAAACGCTCGTCACCGTCCGTGACCGCGTCATTTCCGCCTATCAGGAAATCATGAACATGCCGATCTGAGGGCAGGTTGAAACGAGCGTCCGGAGCACTGTATGAACGGTCCCGAAGCCCTTGATCTGGCGCGCGACGGCATCACGACGCTTTTGGT
>JAKSCL010000199.1 GCA_022360615.1 Hyphomicrobiales bacterium | reverse complement strand
GTTTTCTGCGCCTCGTTGACGATCCCCGCGATACACCAGTTCTCCGCATTGAGAGTGACGAGATAGTGGCAGGTGAAACTGTGAACGATTGCGCCTTCCCCATCCTCCTGATGCCAGTCCAGTGTGGCGAAACCCGCGCTTCCAGAAACGGTTTCCGCGCTCATCGCGAAATGCGAAGATACGACACCCGCCTCTTCAAAAGCGTTCAGAAGCACCTTGATGTTTTCCATCAGGTCGTCAGCGGTCTCAAAGACATGGCCCTTGTCGAACTGCCAAATGGTGACCGGATAGGTAAAGAGAGCCGCGATGGCCTCGGCGTCATAATCGTCGAAACCGCTTGCATAGGTCTCGAAAAGGGCTTGAAGGCCTGTCGTTTCGGATAGAACGTCCATCAGTCTCCCTCGTCTTCATAGCCAGCCAGCATCAAGGGCCGGGCTGCGATGCCCTGTAGCGTACACCATCTGACAAGCGCCTCCTCACGGCCATGGGTCACCCAGACCTCCTGCGGCCCGATCTCGCCGATGGTTGCGGTCAGTTCGTCCCAATCGGCATGGTCGGAAAGGATAAGCGGCAATTCAACACCCCTTTGCTTCGCCCGTTGGCGCACCCGCATCCAGCCGGATGCAAAGGATGCGAGCGGATCGGGAAAACGCCGTGCCCATTTATCGGCAAAGGCCGAGGGCGGCCCGATGACAATGGCGCCCGCAAACGCCCCTTTCTCACCTTTTTCGAGTGTCGCAGGCGCAAGGGATCCAAGCGTCACCCCTTCGCTTTCATAAAGATCGCAGAGCTTTTTCAAAGCGCCGTGAATGTAAATTGTCTCACCATAGCCTGCAGCCCGCAGCAGCGCGATCACGCGCTGCGCCTTACCGAGCGCATAGGCGCCGACAAGATGGGCGCGTTCGGGAAACTGCCTGAGAGACTGAAGAAGCTTGGCGATTTCGCCGCCATCATCCGGGTGACGGAAAACAGGGAGGCCGAAGGTTGCCTCGGTGATGAAGACATCGCAAGGGTCAGGCTCGAAGGTGGCGCAGGTCGGGTCCGCCCGGCGTTTGTAGTCGCCCGAGGCGACGATCCTAAAACCATCTTTTTCAACGGCGATCTGCGCCGATCCCAGCACATGGCCCGCGGGATGAAAGGTGATGCCGACACCGTTCACGGCAAGTTCCTCACCAAGCCCAGCCTCTTGCATCGTTCCAGCGAAGTTTTCGCCATAGCGCGCTTTCATGATCCGCAAGGTTTCAGGTGTCGCGAGAACCGCCTCATGGCCGGGCCGGGCATGATCGGCGTGGCCATGGGTGACGAGCGCGCGCGGAACCGGCCTGACGGGATCGATGTAGAAATCGCCCGCAGCGCAGTAAAGGCCCTTTTCCGTTGGGCAAAGGAGGTCTGACGCCTGTGTCATGGGATCACTGAATGAGGACCGCACCGTTAAAATATAGGTGCTGTTACTGAGAGCCGCCCATCCGTTTAGATGGATTTACGTCACTCAAGGGTTTAACTCACCCGGCATGTGCCGGGTGTCTGATCCGGCAAACCCCTGCTGGCTTTTAAGGCAAGGTTGGGTGAAAGCAATTCTTAAACCTCTGGTTTTAATACTGCGTCCGTCTGGTGTTGTTTTTAGGCATGAAGCGGATGCTATGGCAGAACCGAAATTAGCAGAACGACGGGTTACGCAACGGCAGCGTGCATTGAAAAGCGCCACGGTGATTTTCGATGACCGTGCCTCGACCCTGAATTGTGTCGTTCGCAATTATTCCGAGCATGATGCCTATCTGAAAATCGATAGCCCAGGCCTTGTTCCCGAGAGGGGGTTTTTGAAGATCAAGGACCAGCCGGGAGAATACCGTTTCCGGCTCACGCGCCGGGACGCGAATGGCGTTGGCGTCACGCTCGAGCGCACGACGGAGGACGACATCAAGGCGGCGAAGCAGGCGGCGAACCGGGCACTTGAGATCAGCGAAGCTGGACGTTTGCGCAATTCCGGCACTGGCGGTGTCCAAAGCGAAGCCGCAAAGGCGGTCAATATCCGCGACGCAGCATTGGCAGTCCTGCGCAAAAGGCACCTCGCCAAATCCGAATAGCGCCCTTGCGGCGCCAAGGCCCGCTCATTTGCGCAAAGCGCATTGTTTGACGGTTGCCGGACGCGCCCATCCTCCGTAACACATTGGCAATTCGGCCCTCAACGCGGTCCGGACGTTCAAGGGGTCCGCGAGATGCCGGTCGGAACGACACTCACGATCTTTTTCATCTTTGCCGAGGCGCTGGTGCTCGCCATGATGATCCGTGCAAAGGATGCCGATCGCGAGGATTTGAGGGACCGCGCCGTCTGGTTCTACTTCAGCGCTGCCGCCGCCTCGCTCATGATGGGCATTCGCTTTGCATTTGTCGGTGCGTTGCCCTCCGCCGCTGAGATGGCCCTCTTCCTCCTCGCCTTCATTTTCGCGACGCTCTCACTCGCGTTGCTGACAAACATCAGCGTGCGGATGCTCCCGGTCCCATCTTATTGGGCGGGGCTTGCGATGGGCGTCATCTTTTTGGCGAGTGGCGCCGTCGTCGTCGGTTCACTGGATGAACCCGATCTCGAACAATGGCTGATGCCGCTTCTGTCGCTGGTGCCGGTTCTTGTTTTTCACGCGGCCATTCTTATTCGGGAATATCTGAATTGTGCCGACAGGCGTATCCTCTTGGGCATTGCGGCCACATTCATGGTTATTCTCGGCGCGGGCTTCAAATATGGCGGGATCGATCCGCATCCCCTGTTCGACCGCACGGCTGTCTTCCATCTCTTCGTCATGACTGGGATGGCGCTGACCTATATAGGCTTCAACGGCGTCATCGGCGACGGTCTTCACATACCTCCGCACTCAAAGCGCCGGCGTCTGGAGCGGCGCGCATAAAGGGACTGCCCGTTTGACGTGCAATCCCTTACAATTTGCGCCTGTGACCTCAATCGCCGCGCTCAAACCCGATGGACTGCCGCACATGCCGGAGAACTTTTCGGCGTGGTTCGGCGTGCGCGGCTGGTCTCCGCGGCCCCATCAAACGGCGCTTCTCGAAAAGACAGCGGCGGGTGAATCGGTTCTGCTGGTGGCCCCGACAGGTGCAGGAAAGACACTTGCCGGCTTCCTGCCGAGCCTTGTGAGCCTTTACCGCGAGCGCTCGCGCACAAGGCCAGGCGAGCGAAGGGGCAGCGGTCTCCATACGCTTTATATCTCGCCCCTAAAGGCGCTTGCCGTCGATATCGCCCGCAATCTTGAGACGCCTGTCCGCGAGATGGACTTGCCTGTTCAGATTGAGACGCGTACGGGCGATACCCCCGCTCACAAACGCCAGCGCCAGCGCTACAACCCGCCCGATATTCTGATGACGACGCCCGAGCAGGTGGCGCTGCTTTTGGCATCGGGCGATGCGCCTTGGTTCTTCCAGAACCTCCAGACCGTCATCCTCGATGAGTTGCACGCGCTTGTTACATCGAAGCGCGGCGATCTTCTCTCGCTCGGCCTTGCCCGGCTTTTCCCTTTGCGCCCGGACCTGACCACGATCGGGCTCTCGGCCACCGTCGCCAATCCCGACGACCTGAGACGTTATCTGCGCCCGCAAAACCGCGCGGACAAAAGCTTGGCGGAAATCGTCACGGTGAAGGGCGGCGCGCAGGCCGACTTGCGCATTCTGGAATCGGAGGAGCGGCTGCCCTGGTCGGGCCACACGGCCCGCTACGCCCTTCGAGAAATCTATGAGGCAATCAAAGCCCACCGCATGACGCTCGTTTTCGTGAATGTGCGCAGCCAGGCCGAACTCCTCTTCCAAGAATTGTGGCGCATTAATGAGGACCATCTGCCGATCGCGCTCCACCATGGCTCTCTCGATGTCTCACAGCGCCGCAAGGTGGAGGCTGCGATGGCGGCCGGCACGCTGAAGGCGATTGTGTGCACTTCGACCCTCGATCTCGGCATCGACTGGGGCGACGTGGACCTTGTCATCAATGTCGGTGCGCCCAAGGGGGCCTCGCGGCTCGCCCAGCGCATTGGCCGTGCCAATCACCGCCTCGACGAGCCGTCAAAAGCGATGCTGGTGCCCGCCAACCGCTTCGAGGTGCTCGAATGCCAGGCGGCACTCGCCGCCGCCAAGAAAGGCGAGCAGGATACGCCGCCCTTGCGGACCGGTGCGCTCGACGTGCTCGCGCAACATATCCTTGGGATGGCCTGTTCAGCGCCGTTCGATGCCGATGCGCTCTATAGGGAAGTTATTGCGGCTACGCCCTACGCTGGCCTTACAAGAGAAGATTTCGACCGGACCCTCGATTTCGTCGCGACCGGCGGCTATGCGCTCAAATCCTATGAACGCTATGCCCGGATCAAGAAGACGAAAGAGGGCAAATGGCGCATCGCCCATCCGAAAATCGCCCAGCAATACCGCTTGAATGTGGGCACGATCATCGAGTCGCCGCTTTTGAAAATCCGGCTCGGGCGGCGGGCGGGCGGCAAGGGGCCGTTGCGGGGCGGCCCGGTGCTCGGCCAGATCGAAGAGTATTTTCTTGAAACGTTGGTGCCGGGCGACACCTTCCTGTTTTCAGGCCGCATTCTGAAGCTTGAAGGCATTGAGGGGCCGGACGCCATCTGCTCGAAGGCCATCGCCGATGAGCCCAAGATTCCCTACTACGCGGGCGGGAAGTTCCCGCTCTCAACCTATCTGGCCGACCGCGTGCGCGGCATGCTTGCGGACCCGGGGGCGTGGGATGCGCTGCCCCATCAGGTGCGCGACTGGCTGAAGATCCAGAGCCTGCGCTCCGTTCTGCCGAGACGCGATGAACTTCTCGTTGAGACGTTTCCGCGCGCCTCGAAATTCTATCTTGTATGCTACCCCTTTGAAGGGCGGCTTGCGCATCAAAGCCTCGGCATGCTGCTCACGCGCCGCTTGGAGCGCGCCCGCGCCCGCCCGCTCGGCTTCGTCGCAAGCGAGTATGCGCTTTGCATCTGGGGGCTGCGCGATATGGGGCTCATGATGGAGCGCGGCACACCCTCGACGGCCGACCTCTTTGCCGAGGACATGCTGGGCGACGACCTTGAAGAATGGATGGCCGATTCCTTTCTGATGAAGCGCACCTTTCGCTATTGCGCGCTGATCTCAGGGCTTATCGAGAAGCGCCACCCGGGCCAGGAGAAAACCGGGCGGCAGATGACCGTCTCCTCCGACCTCATCTATGACGTCCTGCGCGCGCACGAGCCGGACCATATCCTCCTGCGCGCCACATGGGACGATGCGGCAACGGGTCTCCTCGATATCAAGCGTTTGTCGGAAATGCTTTCCCGCGTCTTGGGGCGAATCGTGCATAAGCGGCTTGAGAGAATTTCGCCGCTTGCCGTTCCGATCATGCTCGAAGTGGGGCGTGAGCCCGTCCATGGCGAGGCCCAGGAGCAGATCCTAGAAGAGGCGTCGGAGGCGCTGATCGACGAGGCCATGACCCTTGTCTGATCCGTTTGAGACCTTCCGGCCGTCATGGGTAAGGCAGCGCGCGTTGATTTGGGGACCGGCCGTGCTGAACAGCGCCCATGAACAATTGCCATTGCCGGCCCTGCCGGAGGACGAGCCGGCCGGGCCGCAAACGACCGCGATATCCGTTGCCGGTATCGGTTTCGAGGCAACCCGCGAAGGCGGTTTGTGGTGGGCGGGCGAGGAAACGCTGATCGTCGCCGATCTGCATCTTGAAAAAGGCTCGTCATACGCCGAGCGCGGCACGCTGCTTCCGCCCTATGACACGGGCGCGACCTTGGAGCGGCTTGAGGCCGTGATTGCGCGGCTTGAGCCGAAAACGGTGATCGCTCTTGGCGACAATTTCCACGACCGCGGCGGCGGCGGACGCATGCCTGATGTCTATCGGAAGAAACTCACGGCCATCCAGATCGGGCGGAACTGGGTCTGGATCACCGGCAATCATGATCCCGAACCGCAAGCCGATGTGGGTGGCGATTGGTGCGAGACGCTTTCCTTTGGGCCGCTCCATTTCCGGCATGAACCGAAAGCGGGCCGGGCCCAGGGTGAGCTGGCGGGCCATCTCCACCCCGTTACCCGTGTGCAGGCGCGGGGCCGGGGCGTGCGCCGCCGCTGTTTCATCGGCGATGGCCGCCGTCTGGTGCTTCCGGCTTTCGGCGCGCTCACGGGAGGAATCGACGCCCGCGACAGCGTTTTCCAGCAGCTGTTCCCGTCCGGGGCCTTCCGGGCCTGGATGATTGGCGAGAACCGGCTCTATACGGTATCCTTCAAGGCGAACAGATAGGCTCAACCGACCTCCGGCAGCATCGCCAGCAGACCGATCACCGCACCGAAGGTCAGTTGCACCCGCAAGCCCTTGAACCATTGCGGGATAAGCCCCTTTCTGTGGGCGCGCATGTCCCAATAGAGTTGGGCGATGAAGCCGGCAAGCAGGATGACAAGCCCCGGAAGCGCCGGCAAAAGAAGCGCCGCCCACGCGGCAACCGAAGGAGCAACGCTGATGGCGAGATCCTTTTCGGCCGCAATTTGTTTTGCTGAGGTGAGCGCCAGACCCCATCTTATGCCGCCAAGAAAAGACAGGATCACCGCGCCATAGGCCCGGCCCGCGTCGATGGGATCGATACCAAGAAGCGGCTCGTCCAATGTCCACGAAGCGATCGCGGCGGCAAAAAACGGGATCAGCCCGCCATAACCCAGAACCTGCGCCCAGCGCGAAAACTCTTCACGGTCTTTGTCGATCGGGGTGTTTGTCTCGGCGTCCATCTGGTGCCCCTTCAATCGGGTCAATCTCGGCGGAAGACAACGCCGCCAAGCCAGCCGGTGAGGAAGGCCAGCAGCACCGAGGCCACGCCATAAAGGAATGGGCGCTGATTGGCCAGAAGGTATACGAACTGCTCAAATCCGGTCTTGTCGACGATGAAGACGGCCTCTTCGACGGTAAGTTGAGCGCCGCCTGAAAAGAGATGCACCTCGGCTGTGAAAGCGCCGACAGGCACCGTTGCGGGAATGGGAATTGTCGCCACGAAAAGGTTGTTGCTCAGAAACTCCACGGCACCCGGCTGATCATAAAAAAGGCCGTTTTGCTTCTGCAGACGCACGAGCGCGTTGAGAAAAACATCGGTGCGTTCGTCGCGCACGGCCGCGGCTTGCCTCAAAACGCCGTTTCGTGCCCCAATGCCGTGGCTTTGCAGCACTTCGGGCGTGGCGATTTCCTGGATCGGGCGCGTCGACAGCATCGCGTAGTATATGGGCGCCTGGTAGAAGGTACGCGATTGCGTGTTCAGCCATATGCCGGCGACGCGCGTTTTCTCCCGCGCTGTGATCCCGTCGCGGGGGCCACGCACGACAACCACCACGTCATAGGCGCCGCGTCTGGCAACCGTTGCCGCATCGCGCTCAATCGTGCCGAAAAGGGTGATCGAATCGCCGGTGAAGTTGGAAGTGATTTGCAAATCGTTATTGGAAAGGCCGACGACGAGGGTTTCCGCCGCGGCGGGCGCTGCGAGCGTGAAAAAGACCCAAGCCCCAAGGAGACACCGCACACATGGGTGGAAGAGACCGCTCACCGCTCATCCCCCATGAATGTGATGGAAAAGACATCGTCGGGCGGGACGATAAGGCCGAGCGCGAGACGCACCGCAACCGCCAGCACGAGAAGGGCGAGAAGCGCGCGCAACTGCTCGCCACGCAGTTTGTGCCCTGCCTGCGCGCCGAACTGAGCGCCAATCACGCCGCCGATCATCAAAAGAAGGGCAAGCACCACATCGACG
>JAKSCL010000297.1 GCA_022360615.1 Hyphomicrobiales bacterium | reverse complement strand
CGGTCGGGCGACCTCTCGAATGGCAAGCCCGTTGTCATCCTGATCAATGGCGGCTCTGCTTCCGCATCGGAAATCGTGGCCGGTGCGCTCCAAGACCACCGCCGCGCGACCGTGATCGGCACCCGTTCGTTTGGCAAGGGTTCGGTGCAGACAATCATTCCGCTCGGCTCGAATGGCGCGTTGCGGCTGACCACGGCCCGTTACTACACACCTTCGGGCCGCTCGATCCAAGCCAAGGGCATCGATCCGGATATCATGATCGAGCAGGAGATTCCCGATGAGCTGGCAGCACTTGCGGCAGAGCCGACCGGCGAGGCGGCATTGCGTGGCCATCTCTCAGGCGATGATGGCGAAGAGCGCACAAGTTCCCCCGCCTATGTCCCAAGGGACCCTGAGGAAGATGTGCAATTGCGCTACGCGCTCGACCTGCTGCGTGGTATTCAGGTGAACAGCGCGTTTCCGCCCGACCCGAATCGCGCAGCAAACTGATCTCAACCCTCGGGCATTTGCGTTCCGTCATCAAGAGGCCTTGACTGGACGCAGATGTCGGTCCGTTCTGCGGCTTTTTATCGATCATGGCGGTGGATGATCTGAAGCGGCCCCTGTCGCTTGCCAAACGTCAAACCGGTGATTTTGTTCGCTGGTTGAAAAAACTGAATTTCCAAACGCTTGCAGCCGGTTTGGCCGCTGGCGTTATTTTTATCGTGTTCATTTGGAGCCGGTTTTTCGGCGACCCCCTTGGTGGAGAGCCAGTGGCGGTTGTCGCAATCGAGAAACCGTCTGCCGCAGATTTGAACACCGGTGAAGGCGGCGGCTCCGGGGACGCCTTGGTTTTGCGTCCCGATGATGGGAGCGGTACCGGACAGCCGGGCCAGTCTGATGATTCAACGCAAATCCGGATCTTCAGGGGAAACGAAGCCGAACCGCAGGTGATTCCCGTTCCCCGTTCAACGGCCGATGGCGGCAGCGCCACGCCTGGCGAGGTGGTCGTCATACAGCCGGGTGTTGAAACGCAGGTCACGTCCCTCGGTCCCGTGCCGGATTCCGATCTCATTGAGCGGACGCAGTTTGGTCTGTTGCCTCAGCGTGGCCCGGCGGGAAAGATACCTGCGGAGATCTATGCAAGACCATTCGATATTGAGCGGTTTCAGCAGCCGGGAAGTCCGCCTATCGTCGCCATACTTGTGACCGGCATGGGCTTGAACGGTTCGCTGACCGACGAAGCCATTAGGGTGTTGCCAAAGGAGGTGACGCTTGCTTTTGCGCCTTATGGCAACAATCTCCAGGATTGGGTGTCACGCTCCCGCCAGGATGGGCATGAGGTTTTCCTGCAGATTCCCATGGAGCCTTTCGATTTTCCCGACAATGACCCAGGCCCGCAAACGCTTCTTGCCAGCGGTGACGCGGCTGAGAATACCGAGCGCCTTTACTGGTCGATGGGACGCTTTGTGGGTTATGCGGGTGTCACCAATTATATGGGCGGCCGCTTCACCGCCACGCCGGATGCGCTCAAGCCTTTCCTTCTTGAATTGAAGCGGCGCGGTCTACTTTATGTGGGCGATGGGTCGTCGCCGCGCAGCCTCGCCCCGGACATGGCGCGTGATATCGCACTCTTGGCAAGTTCGGCCGATGTGGTGCTCGATGCCGTACCCTCCCCCGATGCCTTATCGGTTGCGCTCGAAAAGCTTGAGGTGATCGCCCATGAGCGGGGAGCCGCCATCGGTACGGTCTCGGCGCTTCCCGTGGGGATCACCGCGATTGCCGAATGGTCCCGGACGCTGTCGGCGCGTGGACTTCAGCTTGCTCCCGTGACTGCGGTCGTATCCTATCACAATGCGCGCCGCTCATGATCGAGAATGAAAGGCGCTTTGCCCTTCCTTACCGCCCGTGTGTAGGCATTATGGTTCTGAACCGGAACAAGCGGGTTTGGATTGGCCGTCGTATTGATGCGCCGAAAGATGCTGAAGGCGCCGGAAGCTGGTGGCAAATGCCGCAAGGCGGTATCGACGAGGGAGAAGATGCACGGGAAGCCGCATTGCGTGAGCTTTATGAAGAGACTTCCATCCACTCTGTCGAGGTGATCGGTGAAATCGAGGATTGGCTGACCTACGACCTGCCTGAAAACTTAGTTGGTTTTGCTTGGAATGGGCGCTATCGCGGTCAGAAGCAGAAATGGTTTGCTGCGCGCTTCATGGGAAACGACAGCGAGATCAATATTGAGGCACCCGGCGGCGGCGTCCATAAGCCGGAGTTCGACGAGTGGCGTTGGGTGGAGATGGATGAGGTCCCGAATCTCATCGTGCCCTTCAAACGGAAGGTCTACGATCAAGTCGTTGGTGCGTTTTCAGCGCTCGTGCATTAATTCGGCGTGCGGGTAAGCCGGCCTGATCAAACTGTTTGAGCCAATAGCAAGAGCTGCGTTGCAAAGGACGGACACCGCCCTTTGCCCTATTTCGTCGAGACGAACTGTGTTCAAGCCAGCGCCTCAAGCGTTTTGAGCTGTTCAAGCCGCTCTGTCGCAAGTGCCCGGGCTTCGTCGGTCTGGGCGTCCCGGGCGTCTTCCTCGGTGTCCCTGATCGAGGAGGCGAGCGCGTCCTTGTCCAACTCGGACCGGACATAGGCCTCCTCTGCGAGGATCGTAAGCCTGTCCGGGCCGGCCTCGGCAAAACCGCCGAGCAGCACATATTCCTCGCGATCGCCACTGCCTTCGGTTTTCACCGACAGTATACCGGGCCGGATCGTCGTCATCATCGGTGCATGGTTCGGCAGCACCGTGAATTCGCCGTCTGTGCCCGGAACGATAACCTCCGACACTTCCGTTGAAAGCAGAAGCCTTTCGGGCGAGACCAATTCGAACTGGAATGTCGCGGCCATGCCATTCACTCCGTTCAGGCGGCTTCCGCAGCGAGTTTCTCGGCCTTTTCAACAGCCTGTTCGATCGGACCGCACATATAGAAGGCCTGCTCGGGCAGGTGGTCGTAATCGCCATTGCAAAGACCCTTGAAGCCTTTGATCGTATCGGCAAGCTCGACGAAAACGCCGGGTGAGCCGGTGAAGACCTCGGCCACGTAAAAGGGCTGCGAAAGGAAGCGCTCGATCTTGCGGGCGCGCGCAACTGTCAGCTTATCCTCTTCGGAAAGCTCATCCATCCCGAGAATGGCGATGATATCCTGGAGGGCCTTGTAGCGTTGCAGGATTTCCTGAACGCGACGGGCGACGTTGTAATGCTCTTCACCGACGATTTGCGGATCGAGCATGCGCGAGGTGGAATCCAGCGGGTCAACCGCAGGGTAGATGCCTTTCTCGGAGATCGCACGGTTCAAGACGGTCGTGGCGTCCAGGTGTGCAAAGGTCGAGGCTGGCGCCGGATCGGTCAAGTCGTCGGCGGGCACGTAGACGGCCTGCACCGAGGTAATCGAGCCCTTTTGTGTCGTGGTAATCCGTTCTTGAAGGGCACCCATGTCGGTTCCGAGCGTCGGTTGGTAGCCCACGGCGGAGGGAAT
>JAKSCL010000280.1 GCA_022360615.1 Hyphomicrobiales bacterium | reverse complement strand
GCGCAGCAGATAGGCCGGGTGGAGGGTCGGGATCACCTTGATGGTTTTCCCTTCGATATCAATCGTCCGCCATTTCCCGCGGGCACGTAAAATGCCTTCCGACGTTTGAAGAAGCGTCTTCGTCGCGGCGTTCCCCATGGTGACAAGCACATCCGGCGCGCAAAGCGCGATCTGCCTCCGGATGAAGGGCAGGCAGGTTTCGATCTCTATGGCCGAAGGGTCCCGGTTGCCGGGCGGGCGCCACGGAACGGTGTTAGCGATGTAGACCTTGGTCCGGTCGAGCCCGATGGATATGAGCATTTTATCAAGGAGCTTGCCCGCCCGCCCCACAAAGGGCTTGCCTTCGATATCCTCCTCCCGCCCTGGCGCCTCACCGACAAACATGATGCGCGCTTCCGGGTTGCCATCGGCGAAGACAAGGTTCTTTGCGGTCTTCTTCAGGCCGCAACCGTCAAAGGCAAGAAGCGCCTCCCGAAGCGCATCCATGCTTGCGGCGGCCGCAGCGATCTCTTTCGCCGTTTTGACGGCTCCGGCCTCACCGGGCATTTGGGCAATGGGCGCCATCGCTGGAAACAGTGTGTCACGCGATGCGGGTGCCTGAGCCGGTTGCCGAAGTTCACGCTTTAGGGTCTCGGGGCCATCCCGCCGGCTTTCCGCAAAACGGTCGACGGGCGTTTCGTCGAGACAGATATCGGCCCCGGCTTCGTTCTGCCAGGCCAAAAGCGCCAGCGTCTCTTCGCGGGTCAAGCGCGATACCTCCGAACGTTGCCTATCGCTCGGCAGCGATCTTGGGCTATGTGTGACAGAAAGCAAGACATGTTGCGTGGAAGGTTAGCTGGGATATGAGCGAAACGACGGCTGAGGAGAACGGCGCGGGACGTCCCGAAAGGGAGTCTATGGAATTCGATGTGGTGATTGTCGGCGCGGGGCCCGCAGGCTTGTCAGCCGCGATCCGTATCAAACAGCGCGCTGAAGAATCGGGTGACGATGTCTCCGTCGTCGTCCTCGAAAAAGGCTCAGAAGTCGGTGCCCACATTCTTTCGGGCGCAGTCATCGATCCCATCGGTCTTGATGTGCTGCTGCCCGATTGGCGCACCGAGGAAACCCCGATCAAGACCGCAGTCACCGCCGACCATTTTCTCTATCTCGGACCGTCCGGCTCGATAAGGCTCCCGAATTTCGCCATGCCCGGATTGATGAGCAACCACGGCAACTACGTCGTTTCGCTCGGAAATGTCTGCCGCTGGCTTGCCGAAAAGGCAGAGGCGCTCGGTGTCGAGGTCTATCCGGGCTTTGCCGCAGCGGAGGTGCTTTATGATGAAAAAGGCGCGGTCATAGGCGTTGCGACGGGTGACATGGGCGTTGCACGGGAGGGCCACCAAAAGCCGGAATATATGCGAGGCATGGCGCTTTTCGGTAAATATGTGCTGATTGCCGAAGGCGTGCGCGGTTCGCTTGCAAAAGAGCTGATCGCCCGTTTTGAGTTGGACAAGGATCGCGAACCGCCAAAATTCGGCATCGGCCTGAAAGAACTCTGGGAAGTTGAGCCGGAAAAGCACCGGCCAGGCCTGGTGCAACACTCCTTCGGTTGGCCTCTCGACAGCAGAACCGGCGGCGGCTCATTTCTCTATCATCTGGAAGACAATCAGGTGGCCGTCGGGTTCGTTGTCCACTTGAATTATGCGAACCCTTATCTTTCTCCGTTCGACGAGTTCCAGCGCTACAAAACTCACCCTTCGATTCGCGAGACCTTCGAGGGCGGACGGCGCGTCGCCTACGGCGCGCGCGCCATCACCGAAGGCGGCTGGCAATCGGTGCCGAAACTCTCGTTCCCCGGTGGGGCGCTGCTTGGCTGTGCTGCAGGTTTCGTGAATGTGCCGCGCATCAAGGGCACGCATAATGCAATGCTCTCTGGCATCGCAGCCGCCGAGCATGTGCTCTCCGCCCTGAAGGCGGGGCGGGCCAATGACGAACTCACCGCTTTTGAAGAGGAGTGGCGGGACGGCCCGATCGGTGCCGACCTTAAAAAAGTGCGCAACGTGAAACCGCTTTGGTCGAAGCACGGGCTTTTCGGCGGGGTTCTCCTTGGCGGCCTCGACATGTGGACAAATACACTTGGCTTCTCGCTCTTCGGCACAATGCCCCACGGCAGGCCGGATTCGGCCTGCCTCGAACCAGCCGCAAGGCACAAGCCCATTGCCTATCCGAAACCGGATGGAGAAGTCTCTTTCGACAAGTTGTCGTCGGTGTTCATCTCGAACACCAATCATGAGGAAAACCAGCCGGTTCACCTGACGCTCAAGGATGCGTCGGTGCCGATCGAGATCAACCTGGCGGAGTTCGACGCACCGGAGCAGCGCTACTGCCCGGCGGGTGTTTACGAAATCGTAACGGCTCCCGATGGAAGCAGTGCCCTGCAGATCAACGCGCAGAACTGTGTTCACTGCAAGACATGCGACATCAAGGATCCAACGCAGAACATCCATTGGGTCGTGCCGGAGGGCGGCGGCGGGCCCAACTATCCGAACATGTGAACCGCCGGCACCGACGGTGACGACCGCGTGAGCGAAACGTGTTGCCATTGCCATTTGTAGTCGGGCGGCGGGACCGGTACACTCGCTGCCGCAACGGCGCCCGACCG
>JAKSCL010000040.1 GCA_022360615.1 Hyphomicrobiales bacterium | reverse complement strand
TTCGATGACCTTGCCGCTCTTCCACAATGCCGGATGTAAGGCTGCCGTCAGCATTTGCGGTAGCGGTTAAAATGAACTCCTGGGCGGCCATGAAAGCGGCCAGATCCTTGGCGACGATTGACCGTGATCTTCCGCTTGCCTTTAGACATGCGTTCAGCCGCCTGTTTTTCAGACGCTTACGCATCAGCGTCATAGCGGGTGTGAAAACGATGGCGGTGCTGGTTTTCCGATTGCCGTCAAACAACTGGTCAGAGCTCCTGCGTCTATGTATCAGCGCGTCTTCTTCTCGCTTAGTCGAGAACCGCTCTAGACATGTTTTGTGGAAACACTGCTCCGTTCGTTCTTGAAAGCCCAATTCTATAAGATAATATTCACTGAAAAGATGCTGTATCGTCCGTCAATTGATTCTCTTTGGATATTTCGGCACCAGTTTTGGCGGACTTTAGTTTGGTTCTCGTGATTTTCATTTCTGGTCTTGTATGCAACAACACGAAGATGGCGGTAGGATGAAACATAGTACTTTCTCACCAATCGATATTGTTTTGAGTGTTCTCAATTTAAGTGAGATGCCGCAGTGACGCGTCGTCTGTCAGATCAAGACGATCCGTCATTGAGCGGCATGATCAATGATATCTACGATTCCATCTTCGATTTCGAGAAATGGGGCGATCTCATCGACAAAATCTACAATCGATGTCCAGGCTCTCTTGTTGCGCTGCATGGACATGATGTCGATCGCCGTGAGACGCTCGGTATTCTTCAACGTGGCTTCGAAGCCGCCTTTGTCGAAAGCTACTATGCGTACTATGCGCGCCTGAACCCATATATGAACGAGAAGCTCTTTGACGCGAAACGGCAGATATTCACGGCGCCTGATGTGGTCGACATCGATGATCTGCTAAAGAGCACATTTTACAATGAATGGTTGAGGCCTCAACAGGATGCGCCCGCATGGGTTGCGCTCGTCTTATCGATATCGGGAGCGCAAGTCGCGTCGCTGTGCGTGAATCTGCCGCTTGTCGAGGAGGATAAGCGGCAAAACGAGATCGTCACTTTGCTTGGCCGCCTCCGTGGGCCGATGTTGTTCGCCATCGACGTTCGCCGGCGCTTTGGAAGCGACAAACCGGTGAATGGCATTGGAGCCTCCCTGGTTGAGGATATGCCAACGGGCATCGCCGTTATCGGGCCGAATTCCGCTATCCGCTTCATGAATACGTCCTTTGAGCGGATTATCAGCCGGGCCGACGGGCTGACATATCAAGCCGAACACGGGCTCGATGCGCTTGATCGCAGCACGCAGCGCCGGTTGTCGGAGGCGATCGGATGTGCCGTTGCGGGCGAACCGTCTCAACCCGTTCCCATCAAAAGGATGTCGGGCATCATTCCTTATGTGTTGATCGCGCTTCCCGGTGACGGCAAGGGCGATCTTCAGGAGCTGCGGCGCCTCTTGGGGGCCGATGACGATCATGTCGTCCTGCTTGTCGTCGACCCGGCTGACCGCCCGGTGCCGCGCATGCAGGTGTTGCAATCGGTGTTCGGGCTCACGGCCGCGGAGGCCAAACTCAGCACAGCACTCGGCGCCGGCGCCGACCTTGCCGGTTACGCGGCCGAAAACGCTTTGTCGCGTTTCACGGCGCGCAACCAGCTTGCCGCCGCCATGCGTAAGCTTGGCATCCGCAAGCAGTCGGAGTTGATCCGGATTCTAAGCGGGCTTGACGTCATCGCTCATGTCGATGACAAGCGCATGGAATAGCTGATCGGTGACGCGGGGCTGAGCGGGCCTTGAAACCGGTCAGCCGGGCGGAGCCTGTTGATGTGCATGATTTCAGACAAAGCCAGACGTTCCCCGCGTGCGGCACAGAACGGTTGCGCACTGAATCGCCAGCGTCATCATCGGGCATGGTTACGCGCATAGTGCGTTCTGGAGCGTTGTATGACGGGCGGTCTCATACACCCGGTAATTCTTTGCGGCGGATCGGGAACCCGGCTTTGGCCGGTCTCAAGGCGGAGCTATCCAAAGCAGTTCAACACTATCCTTGGTGAGCGCAGTCTCTTTCAAGAAACGATCGAGCGCCTCAGCGGTCCGGATTTCGCGGCGCCCGTCATCGTAACCAATGAGGATTTCCGGTTTATCGCCGGTCAGCAGTTGACCGAGATGAAGAGGGAAGCGGGCCGGATCCTGATTGAACCGGTTGCCCGCAACACCGCGCCCGCCGTTCTCGCCGCCGCTTTGTCGATCCGGGAGGAGGGCGCCGATCCGCTTCTTCTTTTTGCGCCGTCCGATCATGTCATCCAGGATGCCGAAGCTTTTCGGCACGCTATCGCGGTAGGGGCCGGTGCGGCCCGTACCGGACGCCTGGTTACGTTCGGGATCGTACCGCAATGGGCGGAAACCGGATATGGCTATCTGGAACTGGCCAACGCCGTGAACGGCGGGGCGCCAGCGGCGCACGATCTCATACGTTTCGTCGAAAAGCCTGATGCGGAACAAGCCGCGCAGATGACCGAGACGGGCCGCTTCCTCTGGAACAGCGGCGTTTTTCTTTTTACCGCCAGTGCGGTCCTGAAAGCTTTCGAAAAGCATGCACCGAGCCTCATCGGGCCATGCCGGCGGGCGGTCGAACACGGCGGCACGGACCTCGACTTCTTCAGGCTGGACGCATCA
Organism: Hyphomicrobiales bacterium; assembly: GCA_022360615.1. Lineage (GTDB taxonomy): Bacteria > Pseudomonadota > Alphaproteobacteria > Rhizobiales > JAKSCL01 > JAKSCL01. The sequence continues at coordinate 1,699 of JAKSCL010000040.1, read as the reverse complement.
TCTTTTTCGCAGGCCGAATCGATCTCCATCGACTATGCGGTGATGGAGCATGCCGACAATCTCTCCGTCGTTCCCTTCGACGGCGGCTGGAGCGATTTGGGTGCTTGGGATGCGGTGTGGCGTGAGATGGGCCCCGATAGCCAAGGGATCGCCGGAAGCGGCGCGGTCACTCCCATCGATTGCCGCAACACGCTTTTGCGCTCCGAGCGTGACGATATCGAACTTGTCGGTATCGGCCTTGAGAACATCGTTGCGATCGCAACCCATGACGCCGTTCTCGTTGCCGATAAACGCCAGAGTCAGCGGGTGCGTGAGGCGATCACGGCGCTCGAAGCGAAAAACGCGACGCAAGCGACCGAATTTCCAAGGGTTCACCGGCCATGGGGCTGGTATGAGACGCTCTCGCTCGGGCGGCGCTTTCAAGTGAAGCGGATCATGGTCCGCCCGGGCGGCCGGCTTTCGCTTCAATCGCATATGCACAGGGCCGAGCATTGGGTCGTCGTTGAAGGTACGGCGCGGGTGACCGTCGGCGAGAAGGTCCAGCTTTTGAGTGAAAACGAAAGTGTCTATGTGCCGCTTGGGGCCGTTCACCGGCTTGAGAATCTTGGCAAGGTCGATCTTCATCTCATCGAGGTGCAGTCAGGCAGTTATCTGGGCGAAGACGACATCCAGCGCTTCGAGGACGTTTATGCGCGCGTTTAAGCGGCATGCGGCCGTTTAGCTGCATTTGGAACGCTTCCGAATCTTCAATTGATGCGTTACCACCGGCTCATGTTGGAGGGCTCCCAATCGAAGCTTCCGGCCATCCGGGCAGAGGATGGCATAGCGCTTTTTCTCGATCTGGACGGCACGCTGGTCGATTTCGCGAGCCATCCGGACGATGTCGTGTTGCTTGAACGCACCCGGAAGAGCCTTCAACGTCTGCATGAACGCCTTGGCGGTGCGGTTGCGATCATCACGGGCCGCGATATCGAGACCGTCGACCGCATTACAGCACCTGTTCATTTGCCGATTGCCGGGGTTCACGGGTTGATGCGGCGCGATGCCAACGGCCAGGTCCACCACATGGCTGTCGACGATGAGGCGCTGGAGCGTATTCGCGCGCAATTGGATGTTTGGTCGAAGGACCATCCGGGTGTGCTTGTTGAGCGCAAGCCCGGCGCAGTTGCGCTTCACTACCGCAAGCGGCCCGATCTTGAGGATGCCTGTGCGCATCTGATGGACGAGATGGGGGGCGGCCTCGAAGGCTTTCTGCTTCTGCGCGGCAAATCGGTCATCGAGTTGCGCGGCGGCGGCACCGATAAAGGGCAGGCGATCAAGGCGTTTATTTCCGAGGAGCCGTTTGCCGGACGTAAGCCCGTCTTTGCCGGCGACGATGTGACCGACGAAGACGGCTTTCGCGCCGTCAACGAGCTGGGCGGCGTCTCCATCCACGTCGGGGAATCGGCAGGGACCGTAGCGGCCTATCGGCTCGATGACGTCGACCAGGTCCGCGGCTGGCTCGCCGACGTCGCCGAGCATCTCGAGGCCGCTGCCGCCGGCACCGAGGTGCGTCGATGAGCTCGCTCGACCTCTCGATTATCGGCAACTGCAGCTTCAGCGCCCTGCTTGACCGGCAGGGCAAGGCGGTCTGGTGCTGCCTGCCCCGGCTCGATGGCGACCCGGTGTTCTGCGCCCTGCTGAACGACCACCGGGACGG
>JAKSCL010000171.1 GCA_022360615.1 Hyphomicrobiales bacterium | reverse complement strand
TCTCGATGATCCGGTTCTGGGATTCGACCGCTTCATCGCTCCGCTCGTTGAAAAGCGGGCGCAGTCCGACCGCGTGACCGCTCAAGATGCGGCGAAAACCAAGGTTGAGTTTTTCACGCTGGTCCGGGGGCACTCATGAGAAACGGTCAAGAGGCGCGATCCGTGCGCCCGTTGGGCGGCGATGCCGTTGAGGGCTCGAGTTTTGGCGATCCGGTTTTCGGCGCGCAAACGGCGTTCCGCGCAATCATGCGCGCCATGGCTTTGCCAGGCCGGGTGGAGCGTCTTGAGACCGATGTGTCGCCGCCGAAAGGCATGGGTCCCGCGAGCGCGGCCGTTCTCCTCACACTGTGTGATCTGGACACCGCTGTTTGGTTTTCCGATGCCGACAGCGATGCGGCGCGTTTCTTGCGCTTCTTTACCGACGCTCCTTTGGTTGAAGCGCCAGGCGATGCCGATTTCGGGTTTGTTCATCCACGAGGCATCTTTCCCGCCTTGAGCCGGTTCAAGCGTGGCGACGATCAGTATCCCGACCGTTCGGCGACGCTGATCGTCGAGGTCGCAGGTTTTGAAGGCGGTTCCCCGCTGTCATTGACCGGTCCCGGCATTGAGGACGCAACAGTTATCTCACCCCTTGGGTTACCGGAGGATTTCTGGGGGCAATGGTCGGAGAACCATGCGTTGTATCCGTGTGGCGTAGATCTCCTGTTTACTTGCGATGTGTCGGTGATGGGGCTTCCGCGTTCGGTGCGCGCGGCCCTTGGTGAGCATGAGGTGGCCTGATGTATGTTGCAGTGAAAGGCGGTGAGCGTGCGATCCTCAACTCGCATAAGGCGGTTGCGAAGAAGCGGCGCGGAGATGCCTCCGTCCCCGAACTGTCCGTGCCTCAGATCATGGAGCAAATGGGCCTTGCCGTTGACCGCGTGATGACGGAGGGCTCGCTTTATGACCGGGAACTGGCAGCGCTCGCCATCAAGCAGGCGCAGGGCGATCTGGTCGAAGCGATTTTTCTTTTAAGAGCCTACCGGACGACATTGACGCGGCTTGCCCATGCGGAACCGGTCGATACCGGGTCCATGCGGATTGAGCGGCGTGTCTCGGCGACCTTCAAAGACTTGCCGGGCGGACAGGTGCTTGGGCCCACTTACGACTACACCCACCGGCTTCTCGATTTCTCGTTGCTTGAAGAGGCGGTCATCGAGGAGGGCGAGACCGAACCGGAGGCCGAGCCGCTGGACGGTCCGATGCCCCGCGTGCCGGATATCCTCGGCGATGAAGGGCTGATCGAGCCCGAAGTCGACGGTCCAGGTTCAGGGTCTGGCGGAGACCCCTATGACATCACCCGCGAGCCGATGCGTTTTCCCGCCGAGCGTGATCAGCGTTTGCAGGTGCTCGCACGCGGCGATGAAGGGTTTCTTCTCGGACTTGCCTATTCAGTGCAGCGCGGCTTCGGTCAGAACCATCCTTTTGCCGGTGAAATCCGCCATGGTCCGGTGATGGTCGAGATCGTGCCCGAAGAGTTGGGCTTTCCCATCGAGATTGGCGAGATCGAAGTAACCGAGTGCCAGATGGTCAACCAGTTCAAGGGCTCCAAGCAAGCGCCGCCTTCCTTCACGCGTGGCTATGGACTCGTGTTGGGGCACTCGGAGCGCAAGGCGATGGCGATGGCGGTCGTCGACCGGGCCTTGCGAACGGAAGAGCTCGGTGAAACGCCCGGCTATCCAGCGCAAGATGCCGAATTCGTGCTTTATCATTCCGACAATGTGGAGGCTGCCGGCTTCGTCACCCATCTGAAGCTGCCGCACTATGTGGACTTCCAGGGCGAACTCGAACTGGTGCGGAAGGTGCGGGATGAAGCGGTCCCGGTAGGGGCGCCGGAAGTTACGCCCGATGAGGCATGTGAGGTTCTGTTCGATGGGGAGCCGGCGGAATGAGCTTACTCAAAGACGCCGAAGGCCCCGGCGGCGGTGATGCCGCCCGCCCTGGCGATCCACACTACAATTTCGCCTATCTCGACGAACAGACCAAGCGGATGATCCGCCGCTGTCTTCTCAAGGCGATCGCCGTTCCCGGCTATCAAGTGCCCTTCGGCGGACGGGAGATGCCGCTTGCCTATGGCTGGGGCACCGGCGGTATGCAGGTCACCGCGGCGGTGATCGGCCCCGAGGATGTCTTCAAGGTGATCGACCAGGGTGCGGACGATACGACAAACGCCGTCTCGATCCGGCGTTTCTTTCAGAGGGTCACGGGCGTTGAGACGACTGAAAAGACCGGGGACGCGACCATCATCCAGACCCGGCACCGCATCCCGGAGACGCCTCTCAAAGCCGATCAGATCATCGTCTACCAGGTCCCTCAGCCAGAACCGTTGAGAAAGCTCGAACCGCGCGAGGGCGAAACGCGCAAGCTTCACGCCTATTCCGAATATGGGCTCATGCAGGTCCGGCTTTACGAGGACATCTCCCAGTTCGGGCATATCGCCACGACATACTCATATCCGGTGATGGTCAACGGGCGCTACATCACATCGCCGACGCCGATCCCGAAATTCGACAATCCGAAGATGGACCGCATGCCTGCCTTGCAGTTGTTCGGCGCAGGGCGCGAACGGCGTATTTATGCGATTCCGCCTTACACCTCGGTGAAGAGCCTCGATTTCGACGATCATCCCTTTGAAGTGCAACGCTGGGATAAGCCCTGCGGGCTCTGCGGAGCCACGGACAGCTACCTCGATGAAGTCATCACCGACGACAAAGGCGGGAAGATGTTCGTCTGCTCGGACACGCATTATTGCGAGATGCGCCGCGCTGCCGGCCATGCCGGTCCGGCATACGAAACGGCAAAGGCGATTGACCTTGTCCATGACGATGAAGGAGCGGACAGGTGACCTATCAAGCGCCTCAAGAGGACCTCTACGCCGTGCCGGGCGGCGAGGCATCGCCGCTTCTCATCGCCCGTAACGTCACGAAATACTATGGCGCAATGCCGGGTTGCCTTGATGTTGGTTTCGATATCTGGCCGGGCGAAATCCTCGGTATTGTCGGAGAATCCGGATCGGGCAAGTCGACGCTTCTTGGCTGTCTGTCCGGGCGCTTCGTGCCCACATCCGGAGAGATTCTGTTCGATCGCGCGGACGGCGGCGGTCTCACCGATATCGTCAATTTGCCGGAGCCGGCGCGGCGGCGGCTGATGCGTACGGCGTGGGGCCTCGTTCATCAAAACCCGCGCGATGGGTTGCGGATGGGAATCTCGGCCGGCGGCAATATCGGTGAGCGCCTGATGGCGGCGGGCGAGCGTTCCTATGGCCGCGTGCGCGGTGCGGCGGAGGACTGGATGGACCGGGTTGAAATCAACCGCAGCCGCATCGACGACCGCCCGAGCGTCTTTTCCGGCGGGATGCAGCAGCGCTTGCAGATCGCGCGCGTGATGGTCTCCGAGCCGCGGCTTGTTTTCATGGATGAACCGACCGGCGGGCTCGACGTGTCGGTCCAGGCGCGGCTTCTCGATCTTCTGCGTGTTCTTGTAAGGGACACCGGCGTTGCAGCGGTTGTTGTCACCCACGATCTGGCCGTCGCCCGGCATTTGACCGATCGCCTCATGGTGATGAAGGGCGGCCGCGTGGTCGAGGCGGGCCTCACCGATCAGGTGCTTGACGATCCGCAACACCCTTACACACAGATTCTCACTTCAGCTGTGCTGATGGCGTGACGTCTTCAGGAGGTCTGGGCGAAATGGCTGACGACACATCAGGAGAGATCGTCCGCGTCGAACAACTCTCGAAAACCTTCGTGCTGCATAACCAGGGCAGCGCGGAACTCACGGCGTTTGCGGAAATCTCCTTCAGCGTCCATGCGGGTGAGGCGGTCGTCCTTCACGGACCTTCAGGGTCGGGGAAATCGAGCCTGTTGCGCATTCTTTATGGAAACTATTTGCCAAGCGCCGGCAGAGTGCTGATCAAGCACCGGGGCGCGTTTGTCGATATCGGTGCTTGCGATCCGCGCGTCACGCTTGATGTCCGCCGCAATACGATCAATTTCGTGAGCCAGTTCCTTCGCGTTATACCGCGTGTGGCGACGCGCGATATCGTGATGGATCCGCTTCTGCGGCGCGGCGCCGCCGTGCCGGAAGCGCGTGCACGCGCTGAAGCGATGCTGGAGCGGCTTAATCTGCCCGCGCGGTTGTGGGACTTGCCGCCGGCCACCTTTTCGGGTGGAGAGCAGCAGCGGGTGAACATCGCGCGCTCTTTCGTGCACATCTCGCCGGTGATGCTGCTTGATGAGCCGACCGCTGCACTTGACGAAGCGAACCGTGCCGTTGTCGTTGAACTGGTGTCGGAGGCGCGCCGCAACGGCGCTGCGATCATCGGCATTTTCCACGATGACGAGGTGCGCAAGACGGTGGCGACACGGCTTTTCGATATGGCCGGGAGGAACCCTCTCGCGGCTTAAGCAAACACTGAAGGGTTTTCATGGAAACGATTCTCACAAATGCGCGCCTGATGACCGAAGAAGGTGCGTTTGACGGCACCGTCGTCCTTCGCGGCAGCAATATCGCAGCCGTCGATCAGGGCCGGTCTTCGCTTCCAAGCGCTGTTGACTGCGAAGGCGACATTCTTGCGCCCGGCCTGATTGAAATCCACACCGACAATATGGAACGCCATTTCCAGCCGCGCCCCAAGGTCATCTGGCCGAACGGTCTTGCGGCTGCGATAGCCCACGACGCGCAAATGGCAGCCTCGGGCGTCACGACCGTCTATGATGCGGTCTGCGCGGGCAGCCATGAGAGCAAGCGCGATTTCCGCACCAAGGTCTATTGGCAGATGATCGAAGCGATCACCGCCGGCATGCGTGAAGGCCTGTACCGGGTGGACCACAAGCTTCACTTGCGTTGCGAACTCTCCGACCCGCACCTGATGGACTATGCGGAGCCGGTCGCCGACAATCCGCTTCTTGCCCTCATTTCGCTGATGGATCACACGCCGGGTCAGCGCCAATGGCGAGACATCGAGCACCTTCGGACCTACGCGGTCGGAAGCGGCCAAAGCGAGGCGGAGTTCGAAGCGGATTTGAAAACGCGCATGGAGACAGGACCGCTGGCCGTTGCGTCCAACTGGACGAAGGTGCTCGGCCTCTACCGCGAGCGGCATATCCCGATTGCCAGCCATGACGACACCACGGAAGAACATGTGGAATCGGCTGTCCAATCGGGTGTCACGATCTCCGAATTCCCGACAACGCTTGAGGCGGCGCGGGCTGCACGCACCGCCGGTCTTGCAACCGTCGCCGGTTCGCCCAATGTGGTGCGCGGCGGTTCGCATTCGGGTGGCGTTGCCGTGCGCGACCTCTTTGACGAAGGGGTCTTGGATGGGCTTTCCTCCGACTACGTGCCGGCGGCGCTTCTCCAGTCCGTTATCCGGCTCTCCGTCGATTTCGAGATATCGCTTGAAAAGACCATCGGTCTCGTCACCTGGGGCGTTGCGGACATGCTCGATTTGCGGGACAGAGGCCGGCTCGCAGCCGGTCTGCGCGGCGATTGCGCGCGTTTCCGCTTTGCTGGCGAAACGCCCGTCGTGCGCGAGGTCTATTCCGCCGGCCGGCGCGTGGTCTGACATCGCGGCCGATGGGAAGCCCGCGCTACGCGATCTATTGGGCGCCTGAGCCCCAAACGGCGCTCGCCGGTTTTGCCTCAGGTGTTCTAGGGCTTGACGGCCGGCGCTTGCGGCCCGCTTTCCTTTCTGCGGCTGAGTGGACTGCCATTATCGAAGCGCCCGCGCACTATGGTTTTCACGGGACGCTGAAGGCGCCCTTCCACCTTGCCGAGGGGCAGACGGAAGAGGCGCTTCTTGGCGCGCTTGAAACTTTCGCGGCGTCGCGGGCGCCGGTGGCGCTGCCTGATCTTTCCATAGCGCCGATTGGTCCGTTCATCGCCTTTCAAGCCTCCGGCAATGACGGGCCGCTGTCGCCATTTGCTTTTGAAATCGTGCGTCATTTCGAACCGTTCCGCGCCGCGCTCTCACCCCATGACATGGCGCGGCGAAAGCCGGACTGCCTAAGCCCAAGCCAGCGTGAAAACCTCATGCGCTACGGCTATCCCTATGTGGATGCCGATTTCCGGTTTCATCTGACGCTGACGGGTTCCATCGCCGATGACGGTTTGCGCGCGCGCATTGCGGCGTGGCTGGCTGATATGTCGGAGGAGGCGGATGTCACAATTCCCGCGCGGATGGAATCCCTGTCGCTCTTCAGCCAGCCGGACCGGGAAAGCCGGTTCACGGAAATTGCACGTTACCCGCTTGAAGGTGCTGAAACGTGAAGCAACTC
>JAKSCL010000014.1 GCA_022360615.1 Hyphomicrobiales bacterium | reverse complement strand
TTCGGTGCGCTTGTGTTCGGCATGTCCGTGGTTGTCGTCCATTTCGCCGCCATGTACTGGACCGGGTTCGCGCGGCTTCCCGCCGATGAGGTGATCGTCCCCGCCCTTCGGCTCGAGAACAGCACGCTCGCCATCATCATCATGCTGGCGGCATTCGTCATTTGCGGAACGTTCCTTTTGTCGGCGGTTACGTTTCTGTCGCCTGGCGGACCTAAGCCTCGGGAAGCATTTGCCGCTATAGGACCCACCATCGACGCCGCCGGTCTTGCAACCGAACCGGTCACCCCGCCCAAACCGGCGCGCAAAGCAAAAGCGTCAAACCCCGTGCAGTCTCCGCAACCGGAGCCAACCGTCTCGGACAGACGCCGCATCAGGGTTCCCTATGAGCGGAACAACCGCACCTATTTCATTTCAAGCGACGATATCGCCGCAATCCGGGCCGAAGGCCACTACAGCTTTCTCTATGTGCCTGACGAAAAACTCTTTTGCCCATGGTCGATCTCCGAAGCGGAAAACAGACTTGCTGAAACGCGGTTCCATCGAACGCACCGCAGCTATCTCGTCAATATCGACCATGTGACGGGTTTTGAGCGGCGCAAGGATAACGGCGTCTGCATGTTCGAGACCCATCCGCAGCTCAAGACGGTCCCGGTCAGCCGGACGCGGATTGAACCGCTCCGCAAAGCGCTGGGTATCTGAGACTTTTTCCCGCAATGAGGGTGATCACGGCTTCGCCGTTCGTGCGCGTCTTTCGCATCTCGTGACAAATTGAATGCCGCCCATGAGGGGATACATGCGCCCGCACGCCAAACCTACATCCTAGATTCAGATGAATTCTAAGGTAGCGCGATGTCGCAGCCGTGCGGGAGGAAAAGATGATACCGGGCTCGTTCGAGTACCACCAGCCACATGATGTCGAAGGCGCCATCCGTCTCTTGCAGGATCTTGGCGATGAGGCCCGCGTCGTTGCAGGCGGGCACAGCCTAATCCCCATGATGAAGCTGCGGATGGCCGATCTCGGCCATCTCATCGATCTGCGTCGTATCGAAGCCTTGAAAGGCATATCCATCGACGGCGGCACTGTCACCATTGGCGCCATGACGACCCAGCACGAACTCATCGAAAGTAAAATGCTGGCCGATGCCGCTCCGATCGTTCGCGAAGCCGCGCTGCAAATCGCCGATCCCCAAGTGCGGTACTGCGGCACCATTGGCGGCAATGTCGCCAACGGCGATCCGGGAAACGACATGCCGGGCCTTATGCAGTGCCTGGACGCCACCTATACGCTCGCCGGCCCTGATGGCGAGCGGCAGGTGGCCGCCCGTGAGTTTTACGAAGCCGCATATTTCACCGCGCGCGAGGACGAGGAAATTCTCACGTCCATCTCATTCGCCGGAACGGCAGGGGGGTATGCCTACGAAAAACAAAAGCGCAAGATCGGCGACTACGCCACGGCGGCATCCGCCGTCCTTATCACCAAAAACGGTGGCCAATGCGCATCCGCCTCAATCGCGATGACCAACCTCGCCGATACGCCGGTCTTCAGCGATGAGGCAAGCGACGCGCTGGTCGGAACGTCCGTCGATGATGCTGCGATCAAGGCCGCGACCGCAGCGGCGGTCGCGGCCATCGACCCGGCGGAGGACAATCGCGGACCGGTTGAATTCAAGAAACATGTCGCAGGCGTGATTCTCGCCCGCACCGTCGAGCGCGCCTGGTCGCGCGCCTGAAGCCGGGAGGAGATCATGGGAAAAGTCCACGTGAAGATGACCGTCAACGGTCAGGAAATGGAAACGCTCGCCGAACCGCGCGAGCTTCTGATCCACGTTCTGCGCGAGCAGTTCGGTATGAAGGGTCCGCATATTGGCTGCGAGACATCGCACTGCGGTGCTTGCACCATCGATATGGACGGCAAGTCCGTCAAAGCCTGCACCGTTTTCGCGGTTCAGGCCGAGAGCGCCGACATCACCACGATTGAGGGGATCGGAACGCCTGACAATCTGCATGTCCTTCAGGCGATGTTTCGTGAGCATCATGGCCTGCAATGCGGCTATTGTACGCCCGGTATGATTACCCGCGCCTACCGCTTGTTACAGGAGAACCCGGATCCGACCGAGGAGGAAGTGCGTTTCGGAATGGCGGGCAATCTGTGCCGTTGCACCGGATATCAGAACATCGTCAAGGCGATCATGGCAGCCGCGGCCGAAATGAACGCAGCGAAGGAGGCGGCCCAATGAATGAGATGACCCCACCGAAAGCCGAGCGCGCGGCCGCGCTCAAGGGGCTTGGAACATCGCGCCGGCGCGTCGAAGATGTCCGTTTCACCCAAGGCAAGGGCAATTACATCGACGATGTGAACCTGCCTGGCATGCTTTTCGGCGATTTCGTCCGCTCGCCCTATGCGCATGCGCGGGTGAAATCGATCAACCCTGAGGCCGCGCTCGCCCACCCCGGCGTGTTGGCTGTCCTCACAGCCAAAGACCTCGAACCGCTCAATCTGCATTGGATGCCGACGCTTGCAGGCGACAAGCAGATGGTGCTCGCGGATGGCAAGGTACTGTTCCAGGGGCAGGAAGTGGCCTTCGTGGTCGCGACCGACCGCTATGCCGCCGCCGATGGCGTCGACCTTGTCGAAGTTGAGTACGAAGAACTGCCGGTTCTCGTCGACCCGATGAAGGCCGAACTGCCGGATGCGCCGGTTCTGCGCGAGGATATCGCCGACGCCAAGGAAGGCGCGCACGGTCCCCGCCGCCATCCCAACCACATCTTCACCTGGGAACAGGGCGACAAGGACGCAACCGAAGCGGTTCTTGCCGAAGCCGATGTGGTGGCCGAGGAGATGGTCTATTACCATCGTACCCACCCCTGCCCGCTTGAGACTTGCGGCTGCGTCGCCTCGATGGACAAGGTGAATGGCAAGCTAACGCTCTGGGGCACTTTCCAAGCGCCGCATGTGGTCCGCACGGTCGCCTCGCTGCTCTCAGGCATCGCCGAGCATAATATCAGGGTTATCTCGCCCGATATCGGCGGCGGCTTCGGTAACAAGGTCGGCGTTTATCCGGGCTATGTCTGCTCCATCGTTGCCTCGATCGTCACCGGCAAGCCGGTGAAGTGGGTCGAAGACAGAATGGAGAACCTGATGTCCACGGCCTTCGCCCGCGACTACTGGATGACGGGCCGGATCGCGGCAACGAAGGATGGCAAGATCACAGGCCTCTGGTGCCACACGACCGCCGATCACGGGGCATTCGACGCCTGCGCGGACCCGACCAAGTTCCCGGCCGGTTTCATGAACATCTGCACGGGCTCCTACGACATCCAGACGGCCTATCTCGCCGTCGACGGCATCTACACCAACAAGGCGCCGGGCGGTGTCGCCTATCGCTGCTCGTTCCGGGTCACGGAGGCCGCCTACTTCATCGAGCGGATGATCGAGGTGCTCGCCATCAAGCTTGGCATGGACTCCGCCGAATTGCGGGCGAAGAACTTCATCAAAAAGGAGCAGTTCCCCTATCGGTCCGCGCTAGGCTGGGAGTACGATTCAGGCGATTACCACACCGCCTGGGAGAAGGCGCTGAAAGCCGTCGACTATGAAGGGTTGCGCAAGAAACAAGCCGAGCAACTCGAGGCTTTCAAGCGCGGCGAGACGCGCAAGCTGATGGGCATCGGCCTCACCCATTTCACAGAGATTGTGGGCGCGGGTCCGGTAAAGAACTGCGACATCCTCGGGATGGGCATGTTCGACAGTTGCGAAATCCGCATCCACCCGACCGGATCGGCGATTGCCCGCCTCGGCACGATCAGCCAGGGCCAGGGCCATGCGACGACATTCGCGCAGATCCTCGCAACCGAGACCGGTATTCCGGCCGACGACATCACCGTCGAGGAAGGTGATACCGATACCGCGCCCTACGGTCTCGGGACGTATGGCTCGCGCTCGACGCCGGTCGCCGGCGCCGCGACCGCCATGGCGGGGCGGAAAATCCGCGCCAAAGCCCAGATGATCGCCGCCTATCTGCTCGAAGTCCACGATGACGATGTCGAGTGGGACGTTGACCGTTTTGCCGTTAAGGGCGCGCCCGAACGTTTCAAGACGATGAAGGAGATTGCCTACGCGGCCTACAACCAGGCGATCCCCGGCGTAGAACCCGGCCTCGAGGCGGTCAGCTATTACGACCCGCCGAATATGACCTACCCCTTCGGCGCCTATATCTGCGTCCTCGATATCGATGTCGACACGGGCACCGCCGATATCCGCCAATTCTATGCCCTCGATGATTGCGGCACGCGAATCAACCCCCTCATCATCGAAGGTCAGGTGCATGGCGGGCTGACGGAAGCGCTCGCCATCGCCATGGGCCAGGAAATCGCCTATGACGAGATCGGCAATGTGAAGACCGGCACCTTGATGGATTTCTTCCTGCCGACGGCATGGGAGACGCCGAATTACATCACCGACTTCACTGAAACGCCGAGCCCGCATCACCCGATTGGGGCAAAGGGGGTGGGCGAAAGCCCGAATGTCGGCGGCGTGCCGTGCTTTTCCAATGCGGTGAACGACGCGTTCCGAGCCTTCGGCCTCACGCATACGCACATGCCGCATGACCATTGGCGGATATGGAAGACCGCCAATCAGCTCGGCTTGCACGATTAAGCGACACAAGTGTGCGGGGCGCGGCTCCGCACCGACATGAACCCGATGACCTGGACCCAACTGAAATCCGATCTGGCTCAGACCGGCTACGTCGCCTCGGACGAACTGGCGATGGCGCTGCATCTGTCGCTGGCGCTTGGCCGTCCTCTCCTGCTTGAAGGTGCGGCCGGCGTCGGCAAAACGCAAATCGCGAAAACGCTGGCCGAGTTGAAAGGCACGAAGCTCATCCGGCTGCAATGCTATGAGGGGCTCGACGCCGCGGCAGCCATCTATGAGTGGAACTATCAGCGCCAGCTTCTCTCGATCAGGGCTGCGGCGAATGAGCATGTGCCGGCGACCGAAATCGAGGACCACATCTTTTCCGAAAAATTCCTGCTCCGCCGCCCGCTTCTTGAGGCCATTCAGCAGGACAAGCCGCCTGTGCTCCTGATCGATGAGATCGACCGCGCGGATGAGGAATTCGAAGCCTATCTCCTGGAAGTGCTCTCCGACTTTCAGATCTCCATCCCCGAACTCGGCACTGTCACCGCAACAATCAGACCGCATGTGGTTTTGACGGCCAACGGTGCACGCGACCTCTCAGACGCGCTCAGGCGGCGCTGCATCTATTCCTTCGTCGAATACCCCGATAAACGAACGGAGCTTGCCATCCTCGCCAAGCGCCACCCAGGTCTTGACTCACGTCTGGCGGAGCAGATCGTTGGTTTCGTTCAAGCATTGCGCAAAGAGGACCTGGAAAAGAAACCGGGCGTCGCCGAAACGCTCGACTGGGCCGCGGCCATCGCCGGTCTCGGGGTGAACGATCTTGCCGATGACCCGGTTGTGCTGCAGGCTTCTCTCGTCTGCCTTTTGAAGACGCAAAGCGATCAAGCGGCCATACCAACAGAAGTGGCGCAGCGCCTTGCCGGAAAGGCTGCCTGATGCCGGTAACACGCTTCTCCACCCGCGCGAACGGGACCGCCGAACGTATTGCGGGCTTCATGGCGCATTTAAGGGCAAATGGGATGGCCGTCGGCTTGCCGGAAACGGAAGCAGCCCTTCGGGCGCTCACAACCATAGATCTTTGCGAGACTTACGAAACGCGTTTGGCACTCAAGTCCATTTGCGCCAACGACGCCGACCGCTTCGCCCGTTTCGACGATTTGTTCGATGCCTATTGGCGGAACGCCGGCCGCGAGCGGCCCGGCCTCGCTCTTACGCACACGCGCGACAACCCATCCAGCAAATCCGCCTTCGCGCCCGGTGCCGATGAAAGATCAGGCCATGACGGAACCGGAGGCTTCGGTCAGCCGGACGCCGATGACAGCGATCATGAGGCCGCCCATTCGGGCTTCGGCAAACTCGTTGCATCACGTGTCAGCAACATCGAAAAGGTCGATTTGCGCACGTTGATGACGCCAGACGACCTCAGACGCGCCGAACAGGTGGCGGAGCGTCTCGCCAAAAGCATAAGAGACCGGCGGTCGCGCCGACGCAAAGCGGCAAGACGGGGCGCGCAGCTGGATTTAAGACGTATCGCCCGGAAGAGCGTGGGTGCGGGCGGCGAGCCAATCCATCTGGTTAAGCGCCGCCGCCCGGACAGGCCGGTGCATCTTGTCGCCCTGCTTGATGTGTCCGGTTCCATGACCGTTTATGCGCGGGTGTTTCTGGCGTTCCTGAAAGGTCTTGTGAACACCGACCAGCGCACCGATGCCTATCTCTTTCACACACGGCTCGTGCGGATCAGTGATGCCCTGCGCGACCATGACACGCTTCACGCGGTCAACCGCCTGTCCCTTATGGCTGAAGGGTTTGGCGGCGGCACGAAGATCGGCACCAACCTTGCGCACTTCAACACTCAATATGCGGCGCAAATGGTCAATGGCCGCAGCGTGGTGATCATCCTCTCCGATGGTTACGACACCGACCCGCCAGAGGTGATCGATTCCGCATTGGAGCGGCTGAAAAAACGCGGCTGCCGCATTGTCTGGCTCAATCCGCTGAAGGGCTGGAAGGATTATGAGCCCGTGGCCAAGGGCATGGCGGCTGCGCTCCCCCACCTTGACCTTTTTGCGCCCGCCAACACCCTTGAAAACCTTGCAGCGCTCGAACCCTATCTTGCACGGGTTTGACGGAGACTGCCGATGACGCCCGCTCCGGATATTCTCGATGTCGTCTCCGATCTGAAAGCGACAGGGGAGGCGTTCGCACTCGCGACCGTCGTGCGAACTATCGCCGTCACCGCCGCGAAGGCTGGCGCCAAGGCGGTAATCCGGCCCGACGGCACGATCTCGGAAGGCTGGATCGGCGGAGGCTGCGCCCGCGCGGCGGTACTGAAAGCCGCCCGCGAGGCAATTGCCGATGGAAGGCCGCGATTGGTTTCAATCCAGCCGGAAAACCTCCTGCAGGAACAAGGCGTAACCGCGGGCGATGAGGCCGGAGGTGTGCGCTTCGCCCGCAATATGTGCCCGAGCCAGGGCACCATGGACATCTTTGTCGAGCCGATGCTGCCGAAGCCTGAACTGGCCATCTTTGGAGCAAGTGCGGTCGCGATCGCGCTCGCCGGATTGGGAAAGCAATTCGGCTACCGTGTCACCGCCTGCGCGCCCAAGACCACAGCCGCGATATTTGGCGATGTGGACCGGCATTCCACAGGCTTCGAACTCGATGCCTGCGATCCACGTGAACGCTATATCGTCATCGCCACGCAAGGCGCCGGCGACATAGCGGCACTGCGCGCGGCACTTCCAATCAATGCCCGCCAGATTGCATTTGTCGGCAGCCGGAAGAAGATGGCAAAGCTGCGCGAGCGCCTCAGCGCCGAGGGGCTTCCGGCGGAAGCCCTGCACGGGGTGAAAGCACCGGCGGGGCTCGATATCGGCGCCATTACGCCGCAGGAGATCGCTCTTTCGATCCTTGCTGAGATCACGCAACTCAGACGGCAAACGCAAGACGTTGTCGCTGAGATGGCATCATGACAACGTAACCAGCCCAAGGAAACACCGATGGAACTTCACGACGAAATTTCGATCCCCGCCCCGCGCGACAAGGTCTATGCCGCCCTCAACGATGCAGACATCCTGAAGCAGTGCATCCCAGGCTGCGAGGAGCTCGTCAAAAACAACGACACAGACTTGGAGGCGAAGGTGGTTCTGAAGATCGGGCCGGTCAAAGCGCGTTTCGCCGGTAAAGTCACCCTCGATCCGAGCGAGGCACCGGACGCCTTCAAGCTCACCGGCGAAGGCAATGGCGGGGTCGCCGGCTTTGCGAAAGGCGGCGCCGATGTGCAACTGGAGGAAGAAGGCGACAACACGGTGCTGCGCTACACGGCCAAGGCGGAAATCGGCGGCAAGCTCGCACAGCTCGGCAGCCGCCTTGTCATGAGCACTGCGCGCAAGCTCTCGAAAACCTTCTTTCAGAATTTCGAGAAGGTGATGACGGAAGAAGCGGCGAGCGCTTGATATGGGGCTCGGAAGCGCCTCCAGGATTAAATGCGCTTCCCAGCCGTTTGGCGTCAATCAGCCAATTTCGAACATGAATATTAGGTGAAATACGTATGAAGCCTGTCTAAACATAAAATGACAGAAAACTTAAAAACCTATTAAATATCAATATCTTAGTTGTTTAAGTTCAGATCCTCGCTATCTCCCACCGCGTAAAACGCCGCCGCGGACAGCAGCCGGTTTGTCCGGCGCTCACCGCTGCGGCGCATGACAACGCAACAGCCCTCGGGCGTACATGGGAGCCTGTGATGAAATATTTTCAGTGCATGAAATCGGACATCGATCCGAAGCCCTATCTGGACGAAATCGCATCGATTGACGGTGCTTGGGATATGGCGACCGGTCGTCAGAACAAGATCGAAGTGCAGCGTGAAGCCCTCGCCATTCCGCTTCGGGGGTTGCGCAAATCCGCAATCGGCGGCCGCCAGCGCCGTGACGTCCACGAAAGCCGTTGGACCACGACGTCGAAACTTTATCCGCTCGCTTGCTCGTTTCTTGAAGCATTTGCCGAAGAACAGGACAGCATCCTCGGACGCGGCAAGATCGTCTGCCTTCCGGCAGGCAAACGCGTTTATCCGCATATCGACCGCGGGGAATATTACCGCGTGCGCAACCGTTATCATTTCGTCCTGCACTCAACAGCCGGCTCGTGGATGAAGGCGGCCGACGAAGAAGTGCGGATGAAAGAAGGCGAGCTTTGGTGGTTCGACAACGATCAGATGCATGAAGCGTACAACGATGGCGATCAGGACCGTATCCATATGATCTTCGACATGCTGCCGCGTGCGCGTGCCGAGGAAGTCTTCGGCAAAGCCGCCTAACGGGTGTCTCTGATCATGACCTTATCAGCCCTTCCCAGTGAAGCCGGCGAGGCGCAGAACGTCACCGTTCTGCGCCGCCCAGCCGACGCACGCGTGCCGCTTGCGTGCTGGCTTGCCATGCCGGCCATGATTGCCGCTGAAAGGCCGCCTCTTGTGGCCACCCATGGGATCCGCCGTGACGCAGAGGAGCAGGCGGCGCTTCTCTCATCGCGGGCAGCGGAATTGGGACGGCCCGTGATCGCCCCGCATTTCGACCAGACCAGCTGGCCCTACTACCAACAGGTTGTGCGCGAGGGACGGGCGGATCAAGCGCTTCTCCGTCTTATGCGGGCTCTGAAGGACGAAGGTGTGTGGCTCACCGCCACTTTCGACTTGGCGGGCTTTTCTGGCGGCGGGCAGTTCGCACACCGGTTCGCCATGCTTCATCCCGAAACGATCAACCGTCTCACCGTCGTGGCCGCCGGCTGGTATACTTTCCCAGACGATACGCTTTTCCCCTATGGCCTCGCGTCAAGGCCAGGGCAGACACGGGATTGGGGATCGAGGTTTGCCGAACGGCTTGACGCATTTCTCCAGCTCCCGATCACAGTGTGTGTCGGAGCGTTCGATAACAGGCCAGACCGCAACACGCGAAGCGGACCGGACATCGAACGGCAACAGGGCCGCGACAGGGCGGCCCGGGCATCGCGCTGGGCCGAGGCTCTGCGGTGCGCCGCCCGTAAACGCGGCCTTTCAGCCGATATCTCCCATGAGATTTTACCCGGCTGCGGACACGATTTCGCGGCCTGCGTCGAACAAGGCGGACTGGACCGCCTGATCTTTGGCGCATCCACCGGTGCAGGAACCGCCCTCACCCCGACACCTTGCTTTCCATCAAAGCGCCCGCCGGCAGTTTCGTGCGGGAAGACCGTCAGGAGATTTCAAATGACAACGACCGAACCGCTGAAACCGGAGATGTTGGCGCGGGCCAAATGGGCATTCTCGACCCGCCGCGTCCCAAAACATCAGGCTGTGCTGATCGACGCCGACCTTCAGAGCGCGGCGTCCGGCGATCTCATCATCGGCGAAGTGATACAAATCGGATCGCACAAACGCGTGCAGCTCACCACTGGCCGGAATTCGGAACTCTATGTGGGCGATCTTGTCGTGCTCGCTTGCGGCGACCGCTACGCGCCCGATCAATTCGAGGGTATTGCCGAACTCGATCCGGAAGGCGCGGACATGCTGGCCGGAGGCGGCGTCATTGGCCGCATGCGCCATAGCCATGGGCGTATGTTGCCTCCGACCCGTATTGTTCCGCTCGGGCGTCTTGCCGGCCAAACGGGAACCGTCCTCAATCTGGGTGCCTATGCCCTTCAGCCGCTGACCCGCCCCTCAGCGCTGACGGTCATCGGCGTCGTTGGAGCCTCCATGAACTCCGGAAAGACAACGGCCGTCGCGAGCCTCACGCATGGTCTCACACGCGCCGGACGCCGTGTTGCCGCCATCAAAGGCACCGGAACGGGCGCCTTTGGCGACTACAATGCTTTCATTGATGCAGGCGCAGCCTTTGTCGCCGACTTCACGGATGCGGGCATGGTTTCCACCTACCGCCAGCCTTTGCAACGGATTGCGTCGGGTTTCGACACACTCCTCGCCCATGCCAAGGACGCTGATTGCGATGTCGCTGTCATGGAACTGGCCGATGGTGTGTTCCAAAACGAAACGGCGGAACTTCTGAAAACGCCGCACATCCGTGAAGGCTTTGCGGGTGTCGTGTTCGCAGGGCCAGATGCGCTGGCGGTTGCGGGCGGCTGCGCGGCCCTTCGGGGCATGGGCATCGAACCTGCCGCGGTGACCGGCACGGTCAGTTGCTCACCGCTTGCGACACTGGAAGCGGAAGCCGCCTGCGGTATCGCCGTGATGACCCGGGAGGCCCTGCGCGATCCGCAGGAGGCCGCAGCTCTTCTCGACCACATGCTGTCGGATACGGTGCGGATGACACCCCTTCCCAATGCCGAGAAACGCGCGCAAGGTGTCGGGCTCGCGGCATGAGTGCGCTTCCTTCGATAACGGCCGCAGGCCGCGGCCGCGGGATTGCGCGGATTGCGGCCTGCGCACTCGGCCAGGCCGCCGCCGCCGCCGTTGCCGCCTTTGCAACGCGTGATGTGTTCGTCGCGTTCCGGGACAATGCAGACACCCTTCCCCTTACCGCCTTGGCGCTGATCGGGCTTTCGGGAGTGGCGATCGGCGTCTTGCGGTATGCGGAGCGCGTCGTCGCGGAACGGGTCGGCCAGAACTATGCTGCTGCGTTGCGCGCCAAACTGTTCCGGCATTTGACCAAGCTTTCCGCCCGCGCCGTCGCGAAACGCCGCGCAGGCGGGCTTTCCATGCGCTTTGTGGGCGATCTGGCGGCTGTGCGCGGCTGGGTCAGCCTTGGTCTAGCCCGGCTAATCTCGGCAAGTATCGTACTGCCCTGCGCGTGTCTTGTGCTTTTCCTCCTCGATCCGGCGCTGGGCGCGGCCGCCAGTATTCCGATCGGCATCGGCCTTGCCGCGATGGTCATTGCAGCACCGCGTCTTGGCCCCGCGCACAAGCGCTTGCGCGCCCGGCGTGCCAAGCTTGCGGCCGACATGAGCGAGCGCATCCCGCATGCACCGGAACTTCGCCTCCTCGGACGCATCCAAACCGAGATGCAGCATCTTGCGCGCCGCACGGACGCCCTGGTTGATTCAGCACTCATACGCGCGCGCGGTGCAGCGCTCCTGCGCTCCATTCCAGACGCGGTTGCGGGCGTGGCCGCCGGGAGCCTGTTTCTTGCCGCTCTCGTGAGCGGAAACTCAGGCGCCGAAGCCGCTGGCGCGCTCGCGGCCGTCGCGCTGATGATCCAGCCCATGCGCGATCTCGCAGGCGTCTGGGACAGGCATCGCGGCTGGGTTGCCGCGCGGGACAAGTGCGAGGCGTTGCTGGCGGTGCCGCCGCTTGAACGGCCGGCACGCAGTTCCGATGACGCGCTTGCCGATCAACCGCACGCACTCCTTTACGAAAAGGTGTCGACGCCAGTCCTGCGCGGTGTCGATATCGAAGCCGCACCCGGCCGCAAGATCGCCGTCATCGGCGGAAATGGCGCCGGCAAATCGAGCCTTCTAAGCCTTGCGGCAGGTCTCGAACAGCCAGTGGAGGGATCGGTCACCTTCGGCGGTGCGCCGCCCGAAAGCTTGAACGCCAGCGAACGCCGCCGGATGGTGTCGTTTGTTGGCAGCCGGTCGCCGATTCTGGCGGGGTCGTTGCGCCGCGCGCTTGTCATGGGCGCGGAGGAACGCCCGGAAGACGATGCCATCCTCGCAGAAGCCGAGGCGTTCGGATTGTCTGATGCCATTGAACGCCTGGGCGGGCTCGATGGCCGGGTCACGGAAGGCGGCCGAAACTTGTCCGCCGGTGAGGTCCGGCGCCTCCTGCTTACCCGGGCCGCCCTTTCCAAACCGTCATTGATGCTGCTTGACGAGCCTGACGATACGCTCGATGCCGCCGGACCTTCGCTTGTGAACCGGCTTGTGCGCGGCGTTGACGCCACCACGCTTCTCATCACCCACAATCTGGCCATCGCCCGCGCCATGGATGAGATTTGGTATTTGGAAGGCGGCAAGCTTCTTGAGACAGGGTCACCGGACGAAGTCCTGAACGGAAACGGACCGGCGGCAGGTTTTCTTAAACTCCGCGCAGCGGCGTGAGGGAGGCGAAAAGGCGGCAATGCGGTACATCACCAAGCTGACGGTTTCCTTCAGCGGGCTTCTCATCATCGCTCTCACCAGCGCTGGGTTGGCCTATTGGAGCGCCCGTTCCGCCGAACACCACCTCGAACAATCGCGTTTGGCGCACCGCGTCCACCAAGAATACCTGTCGCTTTCGAACAACATCTATCAGCTCTTCAAGAAGCACAGCGATGCCTTGGTCAGCGGAAACTTCGACAGGCAAGA
The DNA here is from genome assembly GCA_022360615.1 of Hyphomicrobiales bacterium. GTDB lineage: Bacteria > Pseudomonadota > Alphaproteobacteria > Rhizobiales > JAKSCL01 > JAKSCL01. The sequence goes on along the minus strand of JAKSCL010000014.1, from coordinate 31,508 downwards.
GACCATTAGCCCATTACTTGATCAAATCCGTAGCAATATCACGCGTCTGCGCGGCCTGATTGCCCGTGAAATCGTCTATGGCGGGGAACGGAAGATTGCCGACCTGCAATTGCTTAGCCAAGTCGAACGCCAGTTTGAAGCCCTCCTGCGCGAGTTCGCCGCGCTACAGTCGCTTGAGGATGCGCGGGGTTCTTTCGCCACCAAGACGCAGGAGGCGCAAGCGCTGAATCAGAAAATGAATGCCGAATTCCGCGCCCTCATCAGCCAGGCGGTCGAACAGGAAGAGGGTGAAGTCGCCCGCACGGAAGCCGAAATGCAGGCGGCCATGATACGCTTCGAATGGGCTGCCATTGCGGCGGGCCTGCTCGCTGCGATCACGTCGATTTTCGGTATCGCATTGCTGCGCCGGGCACTGACCCTTCCCGTTCAACGTCTTCTTAAGGGCGCCGAAGCCGTCGGACACGGCGACCTCGGTCATCGCATTCCCATTTTAGGGAATACCGAATTCGACCGCGTGGCCAAGTCCTTTAACGACATGGCTGAGAAGGTCGAAGCACGGCAGGGTGATTTGAACGCGTCCCGCGATGAGCTGGAACGCGAGGTGTCGGCGCGGACCGAGCAGCTTGAAAAACTGTTGGAAGCGCTCCGCCGCGCCGATGCGAACCGGCGGCGGCTCCTGGCCGATGTCAGCCACGAATTACGCACGCCCCTCACCATTATCAGGGGCGAGGCAGACGTCGCTTTGCGCGCAAAACATCAAACCGAAGAACAGTATCGCGATGTCCTGACCCGCACGCGCGAGGCCGCCGATCACACATCGCGAATTGTCGACGACCTTCTTTTCGTAGCGCGCCAGGAGGTCGGTGAAGTGCGCATCCGCCGCGAGGAGGTCGATCTGGGCGAACTTCTTCAAAGTGCGATTGAAGCCAGCCAAGGCCTCGCTGACCCGAACGCCGAGATTAGCTATGCATCAAACGTCGAGCAGGCCCGTCTGAGCGTTGATCCGGGGCGGGTGCGGCAGGTGGTGATGATCCTTCTTGAAAACGCCCGTCTTTATGGTGGAAGCCAGATCAGTGTCCGGCTTGACGATACACCGAACGGCTATGCTGTTTCCGTTTCCGACAACGGGACCGGTCTTGCAGAGGATGACCTTGCCCATGTCTTTGAGCGCTTCTTCCGCGGCTCAAACGCGGCGCTGCGCTATGACGGCGGCGCAGGTCTAGGCCTACCGGTCGCGAAAGCCATTGTCGAAACCCATGGCGGCCAAATCGCGCTCACAAGCACCCCAGGCGAGGGCGTCGAGGCTCGGTTCACACTGCCGGGACGCGCCTATTTAGCGGCGGTCCCCCAAGCTGCAATCGGAAGCTAACCCGCGGCACACTCAGACACCGCTTCTGCGTCAAAATGTCATAACTTAGGGCATGGCGCAGCGACGCCTTTAGGCGGCCCCGATCTTTCTCGATCTAGCGGTGGAATAACTCTGCACGCCATTCGTTCTCGATGTGACGTTCGGATCACACTTAGAAGAACCACAGTCATGAATGTCCTCCTTGTAGAAGACGAACTACGGGTCGCCGATTTCATCCTCCGCGGCCTTCGCGGAGAAGGCTGGTCCGTTACCCACCTGCCTGATGCCGAAACAGCCCTTCAGATGACACGTCAAGAAAACTATGAGGTCATCGTCCTGGATTTGATGCTTCCCGGCCTGCCGGGACAGGATTTTTGCCGTATGTTCCGGGCAAGAGGCGACCGGACGCCGATCCTCATGCTTTCAGCCCTCGATGCGCTGGACGATCGCGTTGGCGGGCTCCGGCTCGGCGCGGACGATTATCTGGTCAAGCCGTTCGAATTCGATGAACTGATCGCGCGGATCGAGGCTTTGGCGCGCCGGTCTACCGAATTCAAGACCGACCCCCAAGAGCAACGCCTTGAGACGGAAAGCGTGACGCTCGATCTTGAGACGTTCGAAACGACAATCGACGGCACACCTGTCGAACTCACGCCGACCGAACGGGAAATCCTGAAGCTTTTTCTGAGCAATCCCGGCCGTGTGCTGTCGCGCGAGCGGATTCTGAGTTCCGTCTGGGGGGTTAGCGAGGATCCACTCACCAACATTGTCGATGTCTATATCGGGCGGCTGCGCCGCAAGATGGGCCCACACGGCAAGAACCTTAGAACCGTGCGCGGCGCGGGCTACAGGCTGTGCGACAAGTGAGGGAAGCGGTCGGTCAGGCCGCACCCTTCAGCGGCATGGCCTTGGCACAAGACGCTATGATCTCACCGATCTGGGCACAGTCATCGCTTGAGAATGTCAATGGTATGCGCATATCGAAAAGGCCAGATAGGATCGCGTCCGTCTTTGGCAGCTGTTGCGCCTCAACGTAGCCCCAGCTCTTGTGATTGCTGGTGAAAGCGACCGGTTCGTCATCGCCAAACCATTTCAATTCGACGCCCAAAGCCTTGTTGGCGGCAACGAAATCGTGGGCTTCAGGCTTCGAAATCCCCTCGATCAGGAACTGGATTGAGCTACCGACATAGCGCTCTTCGGGCGGGCGCACCGGCACATGAAAAGCGTCGACCGCTCTAAGCTTTTGCTCAACGATCCGGTAGCGTTCGTTCCAGCGCTCGATGCTGTCTTCAAGGACAGCAAGCTGCGGCCTAAGGATCGCAGCGCGTAGATTGTCCATCCGCCCGGAGCAGTTCGGCGTATCAAGACGAATGCCGGCAAAGACGGACGGATCGGGTGCCGCGCCATGGCGTCCGTAAAGCATGTAGGACCCCGACAGCATGACGGCCCGCGCCATGAATTCGGGGTCGTCCGAGGTCAGGAATCCGCCCTCGCCCGAATTCAGGTGCTTGTAGGTCTGGGTTGAAAAACAGCCGGCGATCCCGAAATTGCCGCTTTTCTTGCCCCGCCAGGCGGCACCCATCGTGTGCGCGCAGTCCTCGACGAGGATGAGGCCATGCGCATCCACCAGTGCCGCGAGACGCTCCATGTCGACAAGATGACCCCGCATGTTCGACAACAGCAGAAAACGCGCTTTGCCTGACCCGGCCTTTGCTTCCAAGTCGGCAAGGTCGAGCACCAGGTCAGGCGTAATCTCCACCAGAACGGGCCGCCCGCCTGCCCCTGCTATGGCGCCTGGAACGGGTGCAAGCGTGAAGCCATTGGTGAGTACCGGCTCTCCCGGTCTAAGTCCGGCCGCACGGAGCGCGATCTGCATGGCATAGCCGCCAGAAGCGCAGGCAAGGCAATACCGGCTGCCCTGATAGGCGGCGTATTCACGCTCGAGCAACGCGGTTTCGGATAATTCGTCTCCGGCGGTGTTGTAGCGGTGCAGCCTGCCGGAGCGCATCACCTTGACGGCGGCTGAGATTCCCTCCTCGCCGATTGGTTCCTGCAGCGTAAAACTGCCCGTGAAAGGCTTCGTTTCCATGCGTTGCGCTTCATCCCATTTCGCTGTGTTGCAATCGGTGCCGAGCATGCCCTGAGACAAAGGCTCGAAAGGCGAACCTATCCCCGCCGGATCAATCGGATTGCATGTATCATGCCCGGTTGAATGGACGAAGACCCGCTTTTCCCTGGAAGCAGGCCAGCCCGGCCGGCGCTTCGATGTGGCCCACCACCTCGTTGCAGCTGTTTCGGACGACCGGCTTCGCGATGGCTTCCAGTTCGCGGGTCTCGGATTCGCTCAACAGACCGATACCCCTAAGGATCGCAAGAAGTGCGACCGTGCGCGCCCGCTGATTGCCGTCCGCAACTTTGAGAGACACGCCCAATTCGTCTTTTGGAAGAAAGGCGAGCAGATAGCCTTCCGCCCCGACCTTGAAGACGACCCGGCGTTTCGTGGCTTTCGCGACGGCCACCATATCGTGCGCTGTGCCGGAAGTGTATTCCGGATGCCGAGCCATCGCCTCGATAAGCCGCTCCATGGCGGCGGCACGCGATGCAGGCGCACGCTTCGCCGCAAACCTCGCCGCCAGCCGCGCCGCATCCGCCATGCCGAGCGCAGGTGTCGGCAAAGTGCAGCCGTCGCTGCCAAGCGGCAAATTGGAAGGCGCTCCAAGATCGGTGAGCGCCTCGAGATAAAGATGCTGGGTTGGATGGCCCGGATCGCGGTAATCGTGGCTCGAATAACCGCAATGGCGGCAAACCGTCAGAAAGCCCACATGCTTGCCCGAGCAATTGTGATGAATGGGCGTCGCCATGATCCGATCCCGCAGCATCCGCTCATAAGTGGCTGGATGGGTTGGATATTCCGGCCCGCATGCGAGATCATTGGCCGAGAATCCGATGGCGTCCAGCCAGGATTGCGCGAGCGCTGTATGGTGTGGCTCACCCAGATGGGACGCACAGCTGAGCGCCAGATGTTCCGGTGTCAGGAAAAAGGCATCTGCTGCACCCGTCTCAAGCAGGGCAAGCGCCTGAAAGGGCTTCATGGCCGAGCGCGGATAGGTTACGAAATCCGGATCGCCCCAGCCGGCGATGATTTCGCCTGCGGCATTGGCCACGACGGCGGCGCCGAAATGTCGGCTTTCAACCGTTTCACCACGCCAGACCTGGGCAAATTCTTCAAAAGACCGCACGCGCTCTCGCCTCTCACCCTTCACCACAGGCTGCAACAAAGAACAACGAGACTAACCATGCGCATCACTGACATCAAAATCGAAACCCATCCAATCGCGTCCGATATCCGCAACGCCTATATCGATTTTTCAACGATGACGTGCTCGCTGGTGGCCGTCGTCACGGACGTTGTCCGAAATGGCAAGCCGGTTGTCGGCTACGGCTTTAACTCGAACGGCCGCTACAGTCCCACCGCACTCTTGGAAGACCGTTTCCTGCCGCGCCTTTCAAAAGCGGAACCGGCCGCCCTCATCACCGATGATGCCAGCAATCTCGATCCCTTCAAAATCTGGGATATAATGATGGCCAATGAAAAACCCGGCGGGCATGGCGAGCGGTCCGTCGCCGTCGGGGTCGTGGACATGGCCGTTTGGGATGCAGCCGCGAAGATCGAGGAAAAACCGCTCTACCAGCTTCTTGCGGAGCGCTATGGAGACGGTACGGTCGATGAGAAAGTCTTCGTCTATGCAGCCGGTGGCTACTACTACCCAGGAAAGGATTACGACCAACTCAAAGCGGAGATGAAGAGCTACCGCGATCGTGGCTACCGGGTCTGCAAGATGAAAATCGGCGGCGCGTCCTTGGATGAGGATTTGCGCCGGATCGAGGCCGCACTTGAGATCGTCGGCGAGGGGCAAAACCTTGCCGTCGATGTGAACGGCCGCTTCGATCTGAAGACGGCGATCGCCTATGCCGAAGCGCTCGAGCCACTCAATCTCTTCTGGTACGAGGAAATCGGCGACCCGCTCGACTACGGTCTTCAGGCTGCGATGGCTGAGGTTTACAAAAACCCCATGGCAACGGGCGAGAACCTGTTCTCCATGCAGGATGCGCGCAACCTCATCCGCTATGGCGGCCTGCGGCCTGACCGCGATTACCTGCAATTCGATTGTGCGTTGAGCTATGGGCTCGTTGAATACCTGCGCACAATCGACATGCTGAAAAACCACGGCTGGTCGCCACGCCGCTGCGTGCCCCATGGCGGACATCAACTCTCCTTGAACATTGCCGCAGGTCTCGGACTTGGCGGCAATGAAAGCTATCCGGACCTTTTCAAACCATTTGGCGGCTTTGCGGACGGGCATCCGGTTGAGGACAGTTTTGTCACTTTGCCGGAGGCCCCCGGTATCGGCTTTGAGGCCAAAAGCGACCTCATTCCGGTGATGCGCACTCTCGCGTCATGATTGACGGGCAGGAACGGCGAAACGCGTTTGATGGAGAGGTAACGAGGGGTGTTTCCGGTTGGGACGCAACCCGGCCGACGTGAAGGCCTGATATCCCGTCTTCGCCAATGTCGCGCTGGCGATGGCGGCATTTCTGCTTGGCGGTCAGCTTTCGCGCGCGACTGTGATCTTCGAATTGATTGTGCCGTTCATGACCCGGCGGAGCCTGGAGACCGTTGGACAAACCCGGCTGCTGCGCCGAAAGCGCTGCACTGGTAAACCATGGCGTGAATCGACATCTAGGAAGGTGTGCGTTGCTGCTCCGGGACCTGCTGATTTCCGATAGGACAACGCATCGCGTCGTGTTTCATGTATCATCGGGTCAATGACAAAGCGTAAGCGTGTAGGGAGAAAGAATGGTTGACCGAAAAATCATTATCGGCGCGGCGATTGCGACCGGTGCCGTGCTTCTGGTTCCAGGTGTTGCGGCCGCGCTCGCACGCGCGGCGCGCCCCCTCGTGAAGGCTGCCGTCAAAACCGGCGCAACGGCCTATGAGGAGTTCCGGCACGCAGGTGCTGAAACCTTCGAGCACATCGAGGACATCGTCGCTGAGATTCGCGCCGAGATGACAGAACCTGAGGGCACAACGGTGGAACAGACCGCCGCCGATGTGGAACGGGCTGCAAAGGAAGCCGAGGCGGCCGCCAAAGCTGGCTAGAAGCAGAACCCTGGAGCAATGAAAGCCTCTCCCCCGCCCATTCGAATGCGCCTTGTTCACGCAGCGCCGGGCCGTCTCCGGCTACGCGCGCCCGATCTTGCGGAAAACCACGAACGGATGGCGGCGTTCGCCGATGCGCTTTCGGCCTTGCCGAACCTAACCCGCATTGTCGGCCGGCCGAGCACCGGCACCATCATCCTTGAGTTTGAAGGAAACGCGGCGGCGGTCACCAAGGCGCTTGTCGGGACCGGCCGCGTCACCATTACGCCAAGGCCGAAGGAGGTTCTGCCCATCTCCCAGATCACCCGGTTCAGCGCCGCTCAACTGGACTGGGCGGTACGTAAGCAAACGAAGGGCGCACTCGACGCAAAGACCGCGCTCGGCATTCTGCTTTTCGGGGCGGCGGTTTTTCAGGCCACCCAAGGCCGCCTCATCGGGCCAACCGCGACCTTGATGATGAGTGTCTTTTCGCTCATGAGCGGCAACGGCAAGAAATAACAGACCGTTGCGACCGGAACCGCGGACAAGGACGGTGTGTCAGATTTCAGCCGCCATGCCGGTGTTTTCCCAAGGCGCTTCCAGGTCGTTACGGCCGAAATGGCCATAGACGGCGAGATCGCGGTAAAATCGCCCGCCCCTCATGCGCACAAGGTTCCAAAGGCCGAAGCGCTCGACAATGGCACCGACACGCAAATCGAAAACATCCGCCAACCGCCCGGAAAGCGATGAATCGGGGTCTTTTCCCGAACCGAAGGTATCAATTTCAAAGCTCACAGGGGCACTATCGCCGATTGAGTAGGAAAGCTGGACCTCGCACTCGTCTGCCAGTTCCGCCGCCACCACGCATTTCGCCACATGACGTGCTGCGTAGGCTGCGATGCGGTCGATCCGGGAAGGATCCTTCCCGCTCAGGGCCGTCGCCGTTTGCCGCGCATAGCCGCCATAACCGTCATCGGCGATCTTGCGGCCGGTGAGGCCGGCGTGGTTCGCCGGGCCGCCTGCTGGAGAAGGTTCCGCGCGGCGGACAACAACGCGGGTGGAATTGCCGGGCATAACCGGCGCGTTGTCGAATGCGGCGCTGACGACATGCCGCATGAGATCATCGCGCAAGTCGTCGTCGTCACTCGGTGCATCCTGGTTCAACGCCGTCGTTAAAACCATGCTGTCAATGCCAATAGGCTGCCGGTCTTTAAAGCGGACCGCCACCTGGGCCTGGCCATCGGCCATGAGATAGGCGAGTGCGTCTCCTCTCCGCGCAGCATCCAGCGCGCGCGTGATACGGTGGGCGCACCAAACGGGATAGGGCATGAATTCGGGCGTGTGGCTGCAGGCAAAACCGAAGGCCGTCACAGCCCGGCTTGCGGTCATGGCGTCGGAGTCCGTCCAGCCGCTTTCGACAGCAACGACGCTGGTATTCGTTAGAACCGTGCAGCGCTCAGCCGTGAACGCGCCCTCAATATAGCCAGCATCGGTGATGACGCGGCGCGTGGTTTCAATCAGGTCAAGACTTGCGGCCTGACCATGGTGGACAGACAAGAAAACGATACCGTTCGCAAGCGCACATTCCGCATGAAGGGGAACCGGAACGCCATTGCCAAGGGCGGCATCGACAACCGCGTCGGAGATCTGGTCGCAAAGCTTGTCCGGATGCCCGACGGTGACGGATTCCGATGTCAGGATGAAGTCTTGCATGAGAGATCGATCGTTTCAGATTTCGGGAATATCAGCCCCCGGCTTGCAAGCTTGCGAGCGAGCGGGATCACGGCTGCCGTTAGCGCGATAGAAAGGTCTCTCCCGGCAAGGGGCGCGACGCCAAGCAACCGGCCGAGCGGCGGAACGAAGAAGGGTAGCGCAGTGAAGCCGATCGAGGACAGCACGGCAAGATCAAGCGTCCTGTTCTCAAACAGAAGGTCGAGGCGGCGGGGGTCGGTGCGCTGGCAGCCGAGCGTGAAAAGAAGTTGCCCCACAGCAAGGGTAACGAAGGTCATGCCGCGGGTCTGCGGACCGGGCCCATGACGCGCCAAACCAACGAAATGCGACGTCAGCGCCATGGCTGAAAGCGTTGCGGTATCGACGGCGATACGCCGATGATCGCGCTCCGGGATAATGGGTTCGTCGCGGTCGCGCGGCGGTGTCGACATGGCGTCGAAATCGGGATCGGCGAGTGCGAGACCGAGCCCCGGCGCAACATCGCTTGCCAGATTGATCCACAACAGCTCCAGAGGCGTTTCGAGTTCGCCCGGCCCGTGGATGGCCTCAATCATCTCCACCACGATTTCCGAAAGGTTCGTCGTGACCAGGAATTCGATGGATCGGCGTATATTGCGGTAAAGCGCACGGCCTTGCGCAATCGCATCGATGAGGGTCGACAACTCGTCGTCGGTGATAACGACATTCGCGACATCGCGGGCCAGATCCGTACCGCTTTCACCCATCGCGATGCCCACATTGGCGGCCTTCAATGCGGGACCGTCGTTCACGCCATCGCCGGTCATGGCAACCACACGGCCCGCCGCCTGAAGCGCGCAAACGATATGAAGCTTCTGGCGGGGACTGACGCGTGCAAAAACATGCGTGTGCTTTGCAAGACCCGCCAGCAATTCCGGATCGAGATCTTCGATATGGGCTGAATCAACCGTCTGTACCGGTGCGCCGTTCGAAAGGTCGAGATCGCGGGCAACGGCCTCTGCGGTTGCCGCCTGGTCGCCGGTGATCAGCACCGTGTCGATGCTCGCGCGGTGTAGCGCCTTGATGAAGTCTTTGGCACCGGGCCGGATTGGATCGACCATGCCGACAAGGCCGAGCCAAGTAAGATCCCGCGGATCTTCATCACCAGCGCCGTCCGGTTTTCCCTCGGCGAATCCGAGAACCCGGGAAGGCCGCGCCGCGAGGGCTTTGTTTTCGGCGAGGATACGTTCGCGATCCTCCTGTTTAAGGCGCCTGCGCCCTGTCGCCGTTTTTTGCCACCCGCATCGGTCGAGAAGTTCCTCGGGCGACCCTTTGAGAATCAGCCGGCGTTTGCGCGGACCCGCGGGGTGAACGGTGGACATGAAGCGCCGCCCGGCGCTGCGCCCAACCGTTTCAAGGCGCGGATGTTGTTCGCGCAGTTGAGCGACATCGGCACCCGCGGCAATGGCAAACTCCAGCAAAGCGTGCTCGGTCGGCGACGAGCCGGATGGCGAGGCTTCTCCGTCCGCGATGCCGGCGTCGTTGTTGAGCGCGGCGCTTTCGGCAAGGGCATGGAGCACCGGATCATTGGCCGACGCAAACGCATCGGCGCTCCATTCGCGCCCACCGGCAATCGCCATCTCGACGGTCATGCGGTTTGCGGTCAGCGTGCCTGTCTTGTCGAGGCAAATGGTTTCGACCGCACCGATGGTTTCGACCACGTCGAGGCGGCGGATCAAAATCCCCTTCTTCTCCATGCGCCTCAGACCGAGGGCAAGGGTGGTGGTCGCGACCGCCGGCAGTCCTTCCGGCACAGCGGCAACGGCGAGCGCCAATGCATCCTTTAGCATCACCGAGAGTCCGTAGCCGCGCAGCGCGCCGATCCCGAAAAAGACCCCGCATGCGACAATGCAGTATCGGGCGAGGCGGGCGCCCAGCTTGTCGAGATCGTCTTCAATCGGCGCACGCGGACGCTCGGCCCCTTCGCTCAAAAGCAGCACCTGCGCCGCCTCGGTGGCGCGTCCGGTGGCGACGACAACCGCCTCGCCGCTGCCGTTCGCAACGAGCGTGCCCGTGTAGGCCATATTGGCGCGTTCGGACAGCGGCAGGGCCGCCGATAGTACATCCTCCACGGTCTTGTCGACGGGAACGCTTTCGCCGGTGAGTGCCGATTCATCGATCAGCAGATCGGTGGCCCCGACAATGCGTGCATCGGCCGGGATCTGCGTACCGGGCCGCAGCACCAACCGGTCGCCAGGCACCACCTCGCTAAAGAGCACCTCCTGCTCGACGCCATCGCGGATGACAGAAGCCTTCTCCTGCGTCGGCTCCGTCAATCGCCGCAAAGTGCGCTCCGCCTCTCCTTCCGTGACATAGCCAAGGACGCCATTGACAGCCACAATCGACAGGGTCGCCAATGCATCGAACACGCCGCCCGTGCCGATGGACACCACCGCCGACGTTACCAGCATCTTTACCGGCAGCGTGTCGAACTGCCGCATCAAGAGTTTGAACTGAGAGGGCGGCGCGTCGGTACGGAGCACATTTCCGCCGAAACGTGCCCGTTGCTCCGGAACCTTGTCTGCGCTCAGGCCGCTGAGACTTTCAAGGCCGAGTTTCTCCGCAAGCGTGTTCACGGGCAGGGCATGCCAGTTCGCCTTTGGGACGAACTCGGGCCGGGGCATGGTTTCCGCCGGAGCCGCTCTTGCGGACAAGATGAACAGATCGCCGATCTGGATTTCGGGCGGTGCGCCGGCACGCCTGAAAGCAGGCGGCGTATCGAGGGCCGCGCCCGCCTTTGCAATGATCTGAGCGGCATCGACCGAGGGGTCGAAGCGGATAATCACGCTACCGGTGTGATGACGCACGTCGACGCTTTGGTCGGAAAGCGCGCTGCGCAGCGCTTCCGCAAGCCGCTTCGACCTCAAGGTCACGCCTTTCAAATCCGCGCAACGCAAGCGCATGCGGCCCGGGACCGTGCTGTGCTCAACACTGAATTTCAGCTCCCGCGAATGCCGAAGCGGGTCCTGTTCGTTCACGCCAGACTACCCTCTACGCTCCACCGGAACACCAATCATAACGCCCTCACCCGCACAGAATTTGACTTTCCCCAATGAACACAATGCGTGTTGTCCCTGACACAACCTTGCCGAAGTCCGACATAAATCAAAGAAAGAGGCTGCGGTTTCATCATTTTGTCCCCGCGGAACGCTGAGTAGTGATAACCGGATGTATCGGGTCTTTCTGTAATTCGATGGACGCGCCATGACGATGAAGCAAACAGCCACCGCCGAAACCGATAGGACATCGCGACCCTCAGTGCTTTCGGCGTCGGGGCTGACGAAGGTCTATCATTCCGGCGAGGTGTCTGTTCATGCTCTTCGCGGTATCGATCTCGAACTCTACCCGTCTGAGCTGATCGTTCTTCTCGGGGCATCGGGAAGCGGCAAGTCCACCTTGCTGAATATTCTGGGCGGTCTCGATCATCCAACTGCCGGAACGGTGTTTTTCGACGGCGTTGAATTGTCGTCCTTTGGCGATTCGGCGCTGACGCGCTACCGCCGGGACAATGTCGGCTTCGTTTTCCAGTTCTACAATCTCATTCCAAGCCTCACGGCTGAGGAAAATGTGGCCCTTGTCACCGAAATCGCGCCCGACCCGATGACGCCCTCCGACGCGTTGCGCCTTGTCGGCCTCGGGGAACGGCTTGAGCATTTCCCAGCGCAGCTTTCGGGCGGCGAGCAGCAGAGGGTCGCCATTGCGCGGGCCATCGCGAAGCGCCCCCGCCTCCTTCTATGCGACGAGCCCACGGGCGCGCTCGACAGCCAGACGGGCGTCGTCGTCCTCGAAGTCATTGAAAAGATCAACAAGGAACTTGGAACGACGACGGCGCTGATCACGCATAACGCCGGGCTCGCCGACATGGCCGACCGCGTGATTCGCCTTGCCGATGGCATGATCGCCGACGTTACGGTGAACAGCACGAAAAAATCGGCCCACGAGATCACATGGTGAGGCCTCATGCATCCCCTTGACAAAAAGATGTGGCGGGATTTGTGGCGGCTTCGGACACAGGTGATCGCCGTTGCGCTTGTCATCGGCTCGGGCGTCGGGCTGATGGTAATGTCGCTGTCCGCTCAGGAAGCGCTGCGAACAACCACAGAAGCCTATTATGAGCGCTACCGTTTCGCGAACGTCTTCGCCCAGCTGAAGCGTGCGCCGCAAAGCCTTGCCGAGCGCATCGCCGACATCCCCGGTGTCCAAACGGTCGAAACACGGATCGTCGAAGCCGCGCTTCTCGATATCGACGGTTTTGAAGAACCGGTGATGAGCATCATCAACTCCGTGCCGGAAAACAAGCAGCCGGTTCTGAACCAACTGGTGTTGCGCGAAGGACGTTTCGTCGCGCTGAACGCGCCGGACGAGGTGATCGTCAATGAACCGTTTGCCGAGGCGCATGGACTTGCCTTGAACGACACCTTCAAGGCGATCATCAACGGCAAGAAACGGACCCTCACCGTCGTCGGCATCGCGCTGTCGCCGGAGTACGCCTATGCGATAGCCCCGGATGCGTTGATCCCTGACCATCTGCGCTTTGGCATATTGTGGATGGGAGAGGACGCGCTGGCGGCTGCCTTCGATCTCAAGGAAGCCTTCAACAACGTCTCCCTCACCTTGCTGCCGGGCACGGCGGCGGAAGACGTCATCGACCGTCTCGATCAGCTTCTAGAACCCTATGGCGGGAGTTTCGCGGTCGCCCGCAAGGACCAGATTTCGAACTGGTTCTTGATGAGCGAACTCGACCAGCTTGCATCGATGGCCGTCATCCTGCCGACGGTCTTTCTGTCGGTCGCAGCCTTTTTGACCAACATGGTCATAAGCCGTTTGATCGCGACCGAGCGCAGCACCATCGGGCTTTTCAAGGCGTTCGGATATTCGAATGTCGAGATCGTCTTTCACTACACCAAAATCGTCGTTGCCATCACCATGGTCGGCGTTCTTGTCGGCTGGGCCGTTGGCGCGGCGCTGGGCCACTACAATACAGCGGTTTATGCTGATCACTTCAGCATGCCGTTCCTAATTTTCCGGCCAAGCCCGGCAAGCTTCGCCATCGGCGCGATCGCCAGCCTTGCAGCAGCGCTCGCAGGGGCAGCGCTTGCGGTGAGAGCGGCCATCAGCCTTGCGCCCGCCGAGGCCATGCGCCCGCCCTCTCCGCCGGTGTTCTCGAAGGGCGCGTTCTCGCGTCTCGGCTTCGTCACCGGACTGGACCAGCCGACACGCATGATCTTCCGCCACACCTTGCGCTGGCCTGGACGCTCTCTCGTTACATCCTTCGGTGTCGGCATGTCGGTCGCAGTCGTCGTGAGCGCCCTTCAGTGGCTCGACGCGATCGACCATATGATCGACAGCTATTATGTCGCCGGCCAACGCCAGGATGTGAGCATCGGCCTCACCGAAGTGCGGTCGAGCACGGTCCTCGCCGAATTCCGGCATATGCCAGGCGTCGAAGCCGTTGAACCAGAACGCAACCTTTCCGCGATCATGCGCGCAGAGCACCGGGAGAAACGGGTTGGCCTCAACAGCCGCATCGAACACCCCCACCTCAACCTGATCTATGATGTGGAGGGGGGCGAAGTGCCGCTTGTCGGTGACGGCCTCATCCTGTCGACAAAGCTTGCCGACATCCTGAATGTGGGCGTCGGCGACACGGTCACGGTTGAAGTGCTCGAAGACCGGCGGCCCATCGTCGATATGAAAGTGACGGGATTGTTCGAGACCTATCTGGGCTTTCCCGCCTATGCGCGGATCGAGACGCTGAACCGGATCATGCGCGAGCGCCCGGCTGTGGATACCGTCCATATCAGCCTCGATTCCCAGGAGACGCCGCGATTCTTCCGTGAACTGAAAGACACCCCGGGGGTGTCAGGCATTCTCGTCGTCCAAGCTGCAATCGACAATTTCAACGAGACGGTCGCCCAGACCATACTCATCTTTATCGGCTTTTTTTCGGCCTTCGCTGCCGCCTTGTGCATCGGTGTCGTCTACAACTCCGCGCGCATTGCCTTGTCGGAGCGGGCGCGCGAGCTTGCCACCTTGCGGGTTCTCGGTTTCACGCGCTTTGAAATCTCCTACATCCTGCTTGGCCAAAGCGCGCTGCTGGTGGCTTTGGCCCTGCCGATCGGCTGTGCTGCGGGGTGGCTTCTCGCGCTAACGATTACGACGGCTTTCGACACCGAATTGTACCGCATACCACTGATAGTTTCGCCCGCGAGCTATGGCGTGGCGATGGTGGTAGCGATCGCCGCTGCCTTTCTGTCCGCTCTTCTCGTTAACCGCAAGCTCGGTCGGCTCGATCTGATCGCCGTCCTCAAGACCCGGGAGTGATTGCATGGCCGTCGCCACAAAACGCCTTTTCGTTTGGGGAACGCTGCTGGCTCTTGTGGCCGCCGGTTTGACCTTTGCGTTCTGGCCGCGGCCCGTACCCGTCGACATGGCGCAGGTCACCCGGGGACCTTTGATGGTCACCATTGGGGAGGAAGGCGAAACACGTATTAAAGACGTATTTGCCCTTTCAGCACCCGTTGCGAGCCGAGCGCTTAGGATCGAATTGGATCCAGGCGACAAGGTCGTCGCGGGGGAGACGGTTGTCGTTCGCCTCGAACCCGCGGACCCTGCCTTCCTCGACCTGCGCACCGAAGCGGAGTTGCAAGCCGCCGTACGGGCTGCCGAGGCCGCAGAAGTGCTCGCCAAGGCCGAGCTTGAACGGGTCAATGCCGAGCTGACCTATGCCAAAGCCGAGGTCGAGCGGGCCCGTACGCTTGCCCCCCGCGGTATTATTCCGACTCGCAATCTGGATGCCGCCGAACGGGCCTATCGCGCCCGCCAAGCCGAACGGTCGCGTGCCGAGGCGGAACTCGTCATGCGCGGCCATGAATTGGCGCGCACACAGGCACAGTTGACGGCGACCTCACAGATCGCACTTAACCGTGAAACCTTCGACTGTGTCGTCATCACTGCGCCTGTCGACGGTGAGGTTCTGCAAGTTCTGCACGAAAGCGAAGGCGTCGTACAGGTTGGTACGCCTCTCGTCGAGATCGGCGATCCGACCGATCTGGAAATCGTTACCGATCTTCTCTCAAAAGACGCTGTCCGCGTTCAGGAAGGCCACCGTGTGATTATCGAGAACTGGGGCGGCAGCCCAGCCCTCGAAGGTGTCGTTGCCCGCGTCGAACCCTTTGGCTTCACGAAAGTCTCAGCACTTGGAATCGAGGAACAACGGGTGAATGTGATTATCGATTTCAAAGGTGACCAGTCATATTATGAAGCGCTCGGCCATGGCTTTCAGGTGGATACGCGCATTGTCACCTGGACCGGAGAGGACGTTCTGAAAGTCCCGCTTACGGCGCTTTTCCGGACCGATGGAGAATGGACGCTTTTCACCGTCCGCAATGGCGAGGCCCGGCTGATGCGGGTGGAAACCGGGCACAGCGACGGTATCGAAACGGAAATCCTTTCAGGCGTTGAAGAAGGCACCCAAGTTATCATTCATCCCAGCGACAAGATCTTCGAAGGCGTGCGTGTGACCGAACGCCATGGGCGTTAGAGCAATTCCGCTTTTCTTTAAACCGCTCAATGGCTCCCGGTCCTCGTTTTGTCGCAAATCCGGGCGGAAAACCGGTCTCCGCTTTACTTGCCTCTCGTATCGAATATGACAGACAGCACTGCTTCGCAAACTGCTCCGCTTTCTGAAATTCTCGAGCGGATTGAGCAAAACGCGAACGGAGAGCGTGTGAGCCTTGGCTCGCTTTTTCAACATTTCGGCCCGAAGACTTTCGGACCGTTCTTGCTGCTTGCCGCGCTGATTGCGATCCTGCCCGTCATCGGCGCGCTGCCGGGCGTTTCCTTGACCATGGCGGGGCTTGCCCTTTTTGTGTCGGTCCAGATGTTGATTGGCTGCCGCACATTGTGGCTACCGCGCCGGATTCTGGACTTCAGCTTCCGGCGCGATCATCTGGATGGGGCCATTCATCGCTTAAAGCCCTGGGCGAAGCGCATTGAAGTCGCCCTCAGACCGCGCTGGCGGTTTCTGATGTCAGCACCCTTCGTCTGGCTCGAAGGGCTACTCGCCACCGTGCTTGCCATTGGCATGGCGCTCGGTGCGCTGGTGCCGGGCGGAATTGTGCCTCCGGCCTTGCCGATGTTGATTCTCGCTTTGGGGCTCATAACGCAGGACGGGCTGCTGATTGTCGCCAGCTTTGCCTTGACCATGATTCTTGTTGCGATTGGCGGCTGGGTAATCTTCTAGGATTCGCCCGCCTACCCGCCTTCCTGACGCAGAAAGGCCAAAACGTCCTGGATGTCGGATTCGCGGCGAAGCCCAACCGGCTTGCGGGTGCCAGGCAGACTAGCGCGGGGATTGAGGAGATAGGCGGAGAGGGTTTCGCCGGTCCAGACGATCTCCGACGCCGCCATGGCTTCGGAATAGCGGAAGCCCTCCACTGCACCAGCGGTCCGGCCAAAAATCCCTTGCAAATGCGGGCCCGGCCGCCGGTCGGCAGGATCGAAGCTGTGGCAAGCCGCGCACTGCCGGTAGACTGTTTCGCCGCGTCCGGGATCGCCTTCGGCAAAGGCGGGCGACAAAGCTGCGATCGCAAAAGCCGTGTAGACAGCGATGCTCGCGACGGGATTGTCCGGAAAAAGCATGCGGTTTCTCCCGGTGAAAGCTGAAGCCGGTCTGTCGGCCGCCGAGCATTCCGGCACTCGCTCGAGAGCTTACGACATAGGATGGTTTCCCGACCAATGCGAGCCTTGCGTTGGCCTTGTTTGCCGTGGCGCTTGAGGGCTGGATGCTTCCGCGCCCGCCGCTCTGCCGGTGGCTGGGCGCCTTCCGGCCTTCTTGCCGGCATTTACCATCCACCGGTCTAGCGCGATTGTGTCGGCCTCTCGCAAGGCAATAAGCACCCAGGACGCGGCAGCAATAATCAGCGAGGGATAAAAGAGGGAATTCACCCTGGGCGGCTTTTCGCCGGGCATCCAGAGCCAGAAGGGGTCGATCAAGCTATCCCAAATCGTCAAAGCGACAAACACGCTGATGATCAGCTGCAGCCACAAGACCGGTCCACGCAACAAGCCAACTGCCATGAGAGCGGCAATGACGATCTGAAACCAGCCAAACCCAATGAGCAGTAGGTCGTCAGTGAAAAGCCCCCAGTAAAAGGTATTCGATACCGCCTGCCCCACTCCCGTGTTCAACACTTTTATCAAGCCCCACCAGAACATCAGCCCCGCCATGGAGAGGCGTAGCACCAAGAGGCTTGCCGCCTGTGCGCCAGGCGAACGGTTCATGCGATTAAAGGACGTCAGTGGCTGCCACATGCGGTGTGTCCGTTCGTGTTTGACATAACATCGATCAGGCGGGGCGGCCGCGTCGCAATCCGGTTGCACAGGACACGTTCGACTCCCGCCGATGTCGGAATGGGACGGACCATAGTCAATGGGGCAGAACGCGATGATCACGTTGCTGTTAAACGTGCTTGTTCAGATACGCGAAAAGTGTCGCCTTGACCGAAAACCAACTAAGCTCGCGGAAGTCTTCCAATATTTTGTTCTGACGAACGCGGCAGGGTTTTCCCTGCGGCGGAATAGCAGTTTAGGGCCTGTTGAACCTCAACAGACCCTAAAGCGATGAAACCAGATGTCCGCCGTCGACGGAAACGACCGTCCCGGTCATATAGGCACCGGCATTTGAGGCGAGAAGGAGAAGCGCACCGTCGAGATCTCCGGTGTGGCCAAGGCGGCGTTGGGGGATGCGCTTGATCAGCGCCCTGCCGGCGTCGGTCGCAAAGAAGTCCCGGTTCAAATCGGTTTCGATGTAACCGGGCGCAATCGCGTTCACACGGATGCCATGCCGCGCCCATTCAAGCGCATGCTGCTTGGTCATCTGGATGAGCGCCGCCTTCGACGTGGCGTAGGCCGTGACAGCGCCTGCTTGGCGCAATCCCGTGACGGATGCGACGTTGATGATTGAACCGGGCTTTTTCGCATCGACAAGGCGCCGCGCCACCGCAAGCGCGACAGTGCGGGCGCCATCGAGGTTGACTCGCATAAGCCGGTCCCATTCCTCATCCGGCTCGTCAAGCGCGCTCGCGGTCAACGCGATACCGCTATTGTTGACCGCAATATCGATCATCCCCAATTCCGCCGCCGCTTCATCGATTGCGGCATCGACCGAGGCCTTCTCCGCCACATCCATGCGCACCGTCATGTGCCGGCCGGAACCACCCGCCAAGCGCTCACGCAGGGCTTGCATCGGCTCAAGCCGCCGCGCTGCAAGCACGACACGGGCACCTGCCAATGCGAGTGTTTCGGCAAAACGCCCGCCAAGCGCTCCGGACGCCCCGGTCACCAGAGCAACGCGCCCTTCAAGCGAAAACAACTGCGCAATGCTGAAGCTCACATGCCCCCCCCCTACCGTTCATCTCTCTTCTAAAGAAAGGAAAGCATGCGAGAAACTCTGCGGTCTCAACAAGAACCAACCTGCAATGGCGGCTACGGTCGCGTCAACCGGAGGGCATTTTCCAGGTCGCGGTGGCAACGGCCACGAGCCGTTCGGCCTCGTCCCATAAGCGGCTTTCCAGAAAACTGATCTGCCGCCCGCGTCTGAGGAAACGGCCCTCGCATGTGGCCATCCCGGCTGTGATCGGCCGCATATATTGGATTTTCATCTCGATTGTGGCGCCCGCCCCGGTAACCTTATTCACCAAGTGACCCATCGAGATGTCCATGGCCGCGGCAATCGCGCCGCCATGGAGCGAACCTTGCGGGTTAAAAAGAAACTCGGAGACCGGGAAGCGAAGCCGGCAGACCTCTTTTTCCGCATCGGGCGCGTCTTCAGGCAAATAGGTGAAGCTCAGGTCCAGGAGACGCGCGACGAAGAACGTCTCGAACGCTTGCGCGTGATCCGTAAGCGCTCTTTCGAAGGATTCTCTGGCCGCGTCGGTGTCGATGCGGCGAACTTCGCCCGTTGTACTCAGAGCAATTCCGTCTCTCTTAACATCGTTCAATTTCCGCAAGCCCTTATTCTGTTGCAAATCCGGCCGGAAAACCGGTTCTCACTTTTCCTGGATTTGCTCTACGCCCCGACGAAGTTGGGCTTGCGTTTCTCCATGAAGGCGCGGCGTCCCTCAATATAGTCCTCGCTGTCGAAGCACCCTTTCACAAGCGCGGCGCAGCGATCGAGATCGCGCGCGCTTTCAGGGACCCGCGTTTGGTTCACAATGTATTTGACCGAATTGACGGTCATCGGGGCATTGGCCGAGATCGTTTCGGCCATGGCCATGGCCGCCTCCTCCACCATACCGTCGGGCACAACCCGGTTAACGAGCCCCATGATGCGGGCCTCCTCGGCATCGAAACGGCGGGCGGTGAAGAAGATTTCCTTCGCGAAAGACGGCCCGACCACATTCACGAGCCGGTTGATGCCGGCAAAGCCATAACCAAGACCGAGCTTCGCCGCCGGAATGGAGAATTGCGAGCCCTCTCCGCAAATACGAATGTCGCTGCACACAGCCAGCGCCACTCCGCCGCCGACGCAGAAACCGTCGATCTGCGCGATCACGGGCTTTGGGAAGCTCTCAACCTTTCCGTAAACGCGGGCAGTCGTTGTGTTGTAGTGTGCGACGGCTTCAGCGGTTGAGCGCTCGCTTTCGAACTTCGAGATATCGGCGCCCGAAACGAAGGCTTTCCCGCCCGCTCCGGAAAGGATCAGCACCCGCACGCCATTGTCGGTGGCGAAATCATCCAGCGCCCATTCAACGGCCTCCCACATCTCGAGCGATACGGCATTGCGCTTTTCAGGCTGGTTGAAGATGATGCGGGCGGTATCGCCCGCGCGTTCGGTCAGTATCTTGTCGGTCATATCGATGGTCCTTGCTGGCGCTGCGTCAGATCACGCCGTTCGCTCTGAAATTTTCGATCTCTTCAGGTGTGTAGCCCAACTCGCTGAGCACATCCGTCGAATGCTCGCCGCACAAAGGCGGCGGCGCTGCGATGCGGCTTGGCGTACGGCTCATCAGGATCGGCTGGCCGATGAGACGCGTGTCGCCGCGTTCATGGCTTTTCACCGGCTGGGCAAGGCCCAGATGCTTCACCTGGATATCCTCAAAGACCTGGCCGATGTCATTGATCTCGCCGCAGGGAACGCCCGCTGCGTTGAAGCGCGCAATCCAGGTCGCGGTGGTGTCCCTCAGGGTCTCGGCCTCGATTTCGGCGCCAAGCGCATCCCGGTTTTTTGAGCGTTGTTCGGGCGTTTCATAGTCAGGGTTTGTTGCCCAATCCCCACGGCCGACCGCTTGACAGAACCGTTTCCAGATCACCTGCCCAGCGACAGCGATGTTCATATAGCCGTCGGCGGTCTTGAAAACCCCGGTCGGAATGCTGGTTGGGTGGTTATTGCCAGCCTGCTTCGGCACTTCGCGGTTTAAGAGATAACGCGCGCCCTGGAAATCGAGCATGAAGACCTGGGCCTGAAGAAGCGAGGTCTGGACCCACTGCCCGCGTCCTGACACTTCGCGTTCGAGAAGCGCAATCAGAATCCCCTGCGCCGCGAGAAGCCCGGAGGAGAGATCGGCAATCGGGATACCGACGCGCATCGGCCCTTCGCCCGGTTTACCGGTGATCGACATCAACCCGCCCATGCCCTGCGCGATCTGGTCGAAGCCGGGCCGCTCCTTATAAGGGCCGTCCTGGCCGAAGCCTGAGATCGAGGCATAGACGAGGCCCGGATTGTCCTTTGAGAGCGTGTCGTAATCGATCCCAAGACGCGCTTTCACATCGGGGCGGAAATTCTCCACGATCACATCGGCGCGGGCGGCAAGTTTACGGAAGACCGCCTTTCCCTCCTCCGATTTGAGGTTCAGGGACAGGCTTTGCTTGTTGCGGTGAAGGTTTTGGAAATCGGGTCCGCCGCGCGGCCCGCCCAGTTTCGCGCCATCGGCTGCCTCGGGCATCTCCACCTTGACGACATGCGCGCCCCAATCGGCAAGCTGGCGCACGCAGGTCGGACCTGAGCGCACCCTTGTTAAATCGAGAACGAAGAACCGCTTGAGCGCTTCGCTTGCGGGCGGCGTCCGTGTCCGAAGCCGCTGCTTCTCGATATTGTCCTCATCGGCGGCGCTGCTGTCGCCCTCTCCTCCATCATAAGCCGAAAGGGGCTTGTTTCCGGTGACCGTGGACATGGCGCCTCCAAGCTGAATTCGTTCTTTTCGTCTCTATATGGCAATTGCTGAATGTTGACAATCCGAATGTTGAATGTTGACAATTGACATACAACACGGTTCGATGCGCCCCATGAGCACCGCTACAAACACCGCTGAAAAGCCCTTTTCACTCCGCCGGGAAACGCTCGCAGGCAGTGTCCGGTCCGAGATCGAGCGACAGATTCTGGCAGGCGACCTGCAGGCGGGGGAGAAGCTGAACGAAGTGGCGCTGGCGGAACGGCTCGATGTCAGCCGCGGCACGGTGCGCGAGGCCATCCGCACGCTTGCGGAATCGGGCCTTATCGACCTTCTCGCCAATCGCGGCGCCTTCGTGCGCAGTCCGACCGTCGAAGAGATCCGCAATCTTTACCATCTGCGCGGCGCCGTCTTCGCCATGGCCTGCGCCTCGGTCGCCGCACGCGCAAGATATGAGCACATCGCGGACGTGCTGACCGCGCTGCAGGCCAATCTCGATGCCATGCGCGTCGCTTACCGCGATGACGACAGGACCGCTTATTACGAATTGAACATCGCTTTCCATGCGCTTTTGATGGATGAGGCGAAGAACCCCCGCGCCAAGGCGGTCTATGAGGGCCTTGTGAAGGAGATGCATCTCTTCCGCCGGCGCGGCCTGTCGGTCTCACCTAACATTGCGCGCTCGATTGAAGAGCATGCGGCGATTGTCGATGCCATTGACGGCGGGGACGCCGACAGCGCCCGGCGGGCCGCGCAGCGCCACATCGATGAAGGGCTTAAGCGGTTCCTAAAAACACTGGACGAGGAGGCTTGAGAGCCTGGGCGGACGCTCGGCTGAAACGTACTACCACTCATTGGAAGCCGCGAAAAGCGGACGCAAAACGAAGAGTAAAAGCGAAGAGAACGGGCCGAAACGGCCCATCTAGGGAGAAATGCCATGACACAGTTTGACCGGCCGACACGCCGTGGCTTTCTGAAAGCAGGTGCTGCGGGCATCGGGGGGCTTGCACTCGGCACGGGGTTCGCGCGCAACGCATTTGCCAAAGATGAGTTTCCATCAAAGACGCTAAACGTGGTCACCCATGCGGGCCCGGGCGGGGGCACGGACATCACCACGCGGATGATGATGCTGCGTGGCCGCCGGGTCTTCGGCCAGGATATGGTTGTCGTCAACAAGCGCGGAGGCAGCGGTGCTGCGGCGCTGATGTACACCAACAGCCAGCCGCGCGACGGCCATACTTTCATGACCATCACCCAGAGCCACGTCTTCCAGATCATCCAGAAGAAAGTGCCGCTCACCATCGATCAGCTCGTCGGGCTTGCCCGCGCGACCGATGACCCGACCATCGTCACCGTTCCGGCCAACAGCGAGATCAACTCACTCGACGACCTTATTGCGGCTTCTAAAGCCAAGGGCGGCGGGCTGAAATGGGGCACCACCTTTGCCGGTGGCGCCGATCACGTCGGGATCCACAATTTCGCCAAGAAAGCCGATGGCATCGAATACACCATCGTGCCCTTCAAGGGCGGCGGCGACATCGTCACGAACCTTGTCGGCGGCAATGTGGACGCGGCCATCCTGAACTACGCCGAAGGCGAGAGCCAATATGGCTCGGGCGATCTGAAGCCGGTCGTGGCGCTCGCGCAGGAGCGGATTGGGGGGCTGCCGGATGTACCCACGGCTAAAGAACTCGGCGTCGAAGCCTTCGCCTCGACCGTGCGCGGCTTTGCCGTCCTCTCCGGCGTGCCGGACGCCCACATGGCGAAGCTGGAGGAAGGCCTCGTCTCGGCCATGCGGCACACCGTCTACCAAGGTTACCTTGAAAGCGGCGGCATGGCGGCTGCGAGCGTCGTCGGCATGGACGGGTGGAACGCCAATATCGAGCGCATCTTCACCGAGAGCGAGGTCGCGCTTAAGGAACTCGGTCTGATCTAACCGATGACCGACACACAACCTGTGAAGCGGCTCGCCAAGGCGGGCCGCCTCCCCCGTGATCTTATCATCGGGCTTGCAATCCTTGCCTTTTGCGCGGTCGCCTATTGGATCACGCTTGGCTTTGCCGAGGCTCCACCCGCCCTCGCTCAAAACGTGCAGCCTGCCAGTTTTCCGCGCATGGTGATCGGCGTCATTGCCGCACTCACCGTGCTGATGATCGCGTTTGGCATTGGCAAGCCCGGCAACCCGCGGCCCTTGCCGAAAATCAGCGTCTTCATCACAGCCGCGATGATGGTGGGCTTCGTCATCGCGTTCGATGTGCTCGGCATTATCGGTGCGATGGTTCTCTTTTCGATCGCCATGCCGATGATGTGGGGCGAGCGCCGGCCCATCCACCTCGCCGCTTACGCCGCCCTTTTCCCAGCAGCGATCTACTCGGTTTTCGCGGTCGGTCTCGGTGTCTATTTCGCACCGGGCTTGGTCGGCACCTTATTCCAAGGGCTCTAACCAATGGATGCATTCGGCACAGCGCTCGTCTCTTTCACTGACCCTTATCTGATCGGAATCGTCCTGATCGGCACGCTCGGCGGCGTGCTGGTGGGCGCGATGCCGGGGCTCAGCTCGACGATGGCGACGGCGCTTCTCCTTCCGTTCACGTTGACCATGGACCCGATCCCAGCCATTGCGCTTTTGAGCGCGCTTTATTGCGCGGGCACCTTCGGCGGGTCGATCACGGCGATTCTTGTCAACGCGCCTGGCGCGCCACCGGCTGCCGCAACGGCCTTTGACGGCTATCCCCTCGCCCAGCAAGGCTTTGCGGGGCGGGCGCTCGGACTTGCTGCCATCAGCAGCGTGATCGGCGGGCTGTTCTCGGTTCTGGTTCTCATCGTTGCGGCCCCGCTCTTGAGCCGCGTTGCCTATAATTTCGGGCCGCCCGAATACTTCGCGCTCGCCGTTTTCGGGCTCTCGATGCTTGCCACGATCAGCGGCGAAAGCGCGGTCAAGAACCTCATCGGCGGGGCCTTCGGGGTGCTGCTTGCGACTGTCGGGATGGACTTCACGACGGGCGTCGACCGTTTCACCTTCGGGCTTTGGGAGCTTTCGGAAGGCATCCACTTCATCCCGGTCATGATCGGGCTCTTCGCGGGCGCGGAGTTCCTGAAACAGGCCGGCAAGCTCGATCAGAAGCGCTTCCGGGTCGCGGTCGATGCCGTCCGCCTGCCGAGCCGGGCGGACATCAAGCGCTGTCTCGGCACGATTGCGCGCTCCTGCGGCATCGGCTCCTTCATAGGCCTTCTGCCGGCCGAGGGCGGCACGGTCGCCGCCATGATCGGCTACAACGAGGCAAAACGCTGGGCGAAGGACAAGTCGCAATTCGGCAAGGGCGATATCCGCGGTATCGCCGGGCCGGAAGCCGCGAACAACGCCGCGACAGGCGCCGCGATGGTGCCGACACTGGCGCTTGGCATTCCCGGAAGCGCGACGACGGCAATCATTTTGGGCGCGCTCGTCGTGCACGGGCTGCGGCCCGGACCGCACCTCTTTACCGAACAGCCGACCCTGCTCTACGCCATCTTCCTTGCCATGCTGCTTGCCAATATCGCCTTTGCGTTTTTCGGCTTCTTCGGCGCGAAGCTTTTCGCGCGTATCACGCTTATCCCGGTCGAGTATCTCTGGCCCGCCGTCTTCATGCTCGCCTGCATCGGCTCCTATGCGCTCGATCAGGCCGTTCTCGACGTCTGGATCATGGTAGGCGCGGGGCTGCTTGGTTTTGTCCTGCAGCGCTATGGCTTTTCGGCGGCGCCCATCATCATGGGGCTCATCCTCGGCGAACTCGTAGAAGGCAGCCTCAAGCAGTCGCTGATCATTTTCGACCATAACTGGCTGATGTTCTTCGAGCGCCCGATTGTGGTTACGCTCTTTGTGCTAACCGCCCTTTCGATCTCGCTCCCGGCCATCGGCGCGGCGCGCGCGCGGCGGCGGGCCCGCATGCAAGAAGCGTGAGCCAAGAGGATGGAGGCGCGCCGATTGCGCGCGTCACGGCAAGCGTCCATCGCCCTCCCCTTCGCGAAGGCGATCCTGCGCCTTATGCGGGTGCCGACGGTTTCCTTTTCGTCTGGCTGAAGGTCGAACTCGCCGACGGGCGTGCGGGCCATGGCTTCACGGGCCGGTTCCTTGCGGCGGAGGTTGCGCATTTCCTGAACGGCGCGCTGGGTGACGCACTCCTCAACCGCGACCCCGTTACAGAGACTGGTCTTTCCGATCAGATGATGCGGCGGTTCAATCCACGCGCCATGACGGGCGTGGTGGTGTCCGCCCTCTCCGCCCTCGATGTGGCGCTCCACGATCTGCGCGCCCAAGCAGCGGGCGTGAATGTGAGCGCGCTTCTGGGCGGTGTACGATCTGAGGCGCCTGTCCACGTGACCTGCGGCATGCCGCATCTCGACATCGATGCGCTCATTGAGGCGACGGCGCGCGAGGTTGAGGCAGGGGCGGCGGGTGTGAAAATGCTCGCCGGTGCGAAGGGCCGCTCGGTCGAAGAGGATGCCGCCCGCGTGCGTGCCGTCCGCGATGCCATCGGACCTGATGCCGATCTGATTGTCGATGCGAACTGCGCCTTCGATCTCGATACGGCGCTGGCGCTTGCCCGGCTCATGGCAGATTGCGACCTTGCCTGGTTCGAGGAACCCATCCGCAGGAACGATGTGCGGGGGCTCGCCATCCTTCAGACCGAAAACCTCTGCCCCATTGGCGCCGGGCAGATGGAGCAGTCAGACGAGCGCTTCGGCAGCCTTGCTGAACAGGCGGGCGTTTCCGTCCTTCAGCCCAATGTGGTCTTTGCAGGCGGGTTCAGTGCAGCGGTCCGCGCGGCTGCCATCGGACGCGCTGCGGGATGCGCCATCTCACCTGCCGGCGGCTGGGATTTTCTGAACCTTCTTTTCATGTGCGGCACCCAGCCCGATGGCGCGGTTGAAGTCCACCGCGGGCAGGACCGGATGGCGCGGCTCATCCTCGGTGAACCGCTGACACTTGAGGGTGGAAAACTGCCTGCGCCCATCGTTCCGGGCCTTGGTTTCACGGTCAACGAAGAGGCCTTGCGGCACGCTCAAGCATGACTTGAGACTCCGTTCAAATTGATTCCGTTTCTTTCTTTAACCGCTTGTTTTCAAAAACGCTTCTTTCGGTGCGTGCATGCATCGTGCGAGCTGCTCGCCACATGCGGTGAAGGACCGGCGAGCCGAAAAGGTGTTGAAAACCGTGCCCTTTGTCCGCATCGACCCGTCTGAGGAGACGGACGCGCCCCTTGTCCGGTTTCCGCAATCCGAAGCCCCGGTTCTCATGGGAATGATCACCCGCAAGCCTGCTTTGGCTCAGGCTCGCAGACGGCAGGTTCCCTTAAAGACGCAGCCATACTCACCACATCTCCTCCTCGGGATTGCTGGTGCCGATATAGGCCTCGATCACCTGCGGGTCGTTTGAGACGGTGCCGTAGTCGCCCTCGGCGATGACGGCGCCGCGCGACAGCACCGTGATACGGCCGGCAATCGTCGAGACGACGCGCATATTGTGCTCGACCATTAGGACCGTGCGGTCTTCCGCCACCCGTTTGATGAGTTCCATCACCCGATCGACATCCTCGTGGCCCATGCCCTGCGTCGGCTCATCGAGGAGCATGAGCTCCGGCTCAAGCGCCAGCGTGATGGCAATCTCCAGCGCCCTCTTGCGGCCATAGGGAAGTTCTCCGGCCTGAAGTCGCGATAAGCGTGGAGGCCGACTGAGCGCAGAAGGTCTTCTGCCCGCGCGTTCAAGACCTTGAGGCTGCTTGCCGGTTTCCAGAAGGCGAAGGCCGTGCCCGTGTGGCGCTGAAGCGCGACGCGGACATTTTGCAGAACGGTCAAATGGGAAAAAACCGCTGAAATCTGAAAAGAGCGGACAATGCCCATCCGCGCGATTTCGGCAGAGGCGAGCTTCGTGACATCCCGGCCCTTGTAGACGATCTGGCCTGAGGTTGGCGCAAGGAACTTCGTTAGAAGATTAAAGACCGTCGTCTTTCCGGCGCCGTTTGGGCCGATGAGGGCGTGGATGGTTCCGGTCTCCACATTGATCGACACATCGTCGACCGCAACAAAGCCCTTGAATTCCTTCACCAGCCGGCGCGCGTCCAAAATCACGCCTTCTGTGCCGGCGCCCCTGTGCCCATCCGGTGAGGGCGGCACGGGCATCTCCTGATCTCTGGCCGCATAAGCCATTTTACGTCTCATATTGATGCGCAGCCGCAAGGTGCGCTGCGGTGGGAAATCGGTTTGTCGCCGGAGGTACCCGGTTCGAGCGTTTCAGGGAGAAAAGGCTGCGATCGCTTTTGGAAAAAGGGGCGGTGCTGTCCGGTGAGGAAGCCGAAACCCGCCGCCCAAGTTCCCCTAAAGGCCTGCCTAGTTGGCCGCCACATGCGGGCACTTGCTTTCAGACAGCGGCCTGAACGCCTCGTCACCCGGGATGACCGCGCGGACGTGGTAGTAGTCCCACGAAAACTTCGATTCCTCAGGGCTCTTGACCTGAAGAAGATACATGTCGTGGACCATCAGACCGTCCTCACGCAGCCTGCCATTGCGGGCGAACATGTCCTCGACCGGCATTTCGCGCATTTTGGCAAGCACCGTGTCGGTATCGTCGGTGCCCGTCTCGTGAACGGCTTTCAGATAATGGAGCACCGCTGATAGACGCCCGCCTGAATCATCGTGGGCATGCGGCCCTGCTCGTCAAAGAAGGCGTTTGACCATTCGCGGGCCTGCTCATCAAAGTCCCAGTAAAAGGCTTCGGTCAGATACATGCCCTGGGCTGCTTCAAGATCGAGGCTTTGAACGTCTGTGATGAAAAGAAGCGTGGCGGCCAGAGACTGGGTCCGGTTGATGCCGAATTC
Source organism: Hyphomicrobiales bacterium (assembly GCA_022360615.1). GTDB lineage: Bacteria > Pseudomonadota > Alphaproteobacteria > Rhizobiales > JAKSCL01 > JAKSCL01. The sequence goes on along the minus strand of JAKSCL010000014.1, from coordinate 3,245 downwards.
GGCAGCCTGCTTAATGGAGTTGATCGTGTCATTCCCGGCATTTGCGAGACCGATCACGTCTGCACCCGATGCCTGGGCGCTTAAGAGGAAAGACGAGAAGTCTTGGCCGGGGAAGGGATGGGCGATCTTGCCGGCAACCTCGCCTCCCGCCTCAATCAGCGCGTTCTCGGCTGCTTCTTCAAGGACATAGCCACCGACATAGTCGGCCGTCATGAAATACCATGTCCTACCGCCCTCACCCACGACTTCCCTCGCGGTCGTCGCGGCAACGGCGCTGGCGTTGTAGGTCCAGTGCAGCCCGGTCGGCACGCATTGCTCACCGGTAATCAGCGGCGCCGCTGCGCCGGAGATGATGACGAGCCTGTTTTTTCCTCGGCGATCTCCGGCCGCCCGCAGCAGGTCTTGATGGCCCACTCTTACACGGGGTCTTTTCATTATTGTCCGACAATCAGCCATTTATGTCGGACAATTGTCAACTCATTTTAGTGCGGAGTTGTCTGACGGCTCCACATAGATATTCGAAATTCCCTTTAAATATCTGTTTAATATTGTTTTTTAGATTTAATAGAGAGTTATGAAAAGCGTCACTTGACAACCACCCATTGCCGACCGTATCAAAATTGTCGGATAAATTAGGACGATTGTGTCGCTATGCACCAGCAAGCCGAAACAGATTTGGCTGCCATCAAAGAGCGGGAAAATGATGCTGTTGCACGGGACAATACGAGTCCAAGCGCCCAGCGCGCCACGCGCCGCTTCCGGGCGAACCGCGACATGGTACCGATCGATCTGGAGAGTCTCGGTGCGTATTTGGAGCGGGTTGGGCTGACACTCGACCGGCGCATCCCGGCGAAGCAATTCGCGTCGGGTCTCGCCAACATCAACTACCTCTGTCTGTGGACGGACGCCCGGTCGTGCTGCGGCGGCCGCCAAGCGGAGACCTGCCGCCCGGCGCGCACGACATGGCGCGCGAACATCGCATCCTGTCCCGGCTGTCCGCCGCCTTTCCGCTTGCACCGAAGAGCCTTCACCTGTGTGAGGATGTGGACATCCTCGGCGTTCCCTTCCAGCTTCTCGAATACCGCAACGGCATCGTCATCAAAGGCGACGACGCATCGCTCCTTGAACACCATCCCGGCCGGGCACGGGCACTCGGCACGACGCTGGTCGGCATTCTCACAACCATCCACAGCGTCGACGCTGACACCATTGGCCTTGGCGATCTCGGCAGGCCCGAAGGCTTCGTCGCGCGGGCCATTGCGGGATGGCGGAACCGGGCCGAACGGCTGACACCGAGCGCCCCTACCGCCATTTTGACCGCTGAGATCGGTGATTGGCTCAATCGCCAGACATTACGAGAGCGTACGCCCACCCTCCTCCACTGCGACTTCAAACTCGACAATGTCATCCTCAGCGATGCGTCGTTCGAACCGCACGCGGTCATCGATTGGGACATGGGCACGAGGGGCGATCCCCTCTTCGACCTTGCAACCATGCTGAGTTACTGGACCGATCGGGACGACCCGCCCGTCATGTACCGGCTCGCCCAGATGCCGAGCACGGCGCCAGGGTTCCCGAGACGGTCGGAGGTGGTGGAGCTTTACGCCCGGGCCCGCAACGAAGACATCTCGGATTTCCCGGCGTTCCGGGTGCTCACCATGTTCAAGCTCGGCGTCGTGTTCCTGCAGCTTCACGCGCTCTACACCTCCGGAACCAATTCCGATCCGCGCTATGCCCGCTTCGGCGCTCTCGGCGAAGAGCTTCTCCTGTTCACCCGCGACATTCAGCGTGGCGACGCGCCGCTCCTTTGAGCGGCCGCACACCAAAGGCATGATCGATGGAATTCGCCGTACCTGAAGAACTTCAAACGCTTTCAGCGCGCATCGGGACCTTCGTGCGCGATGACATCATTCCGCACGAACATGATCCCCGGTGGACATCGCACGGGCCGACCGACGATCTGCGCGAAGAACTGAACGGCAAGGCGAAAACGGCAGGACTTTTCCCCTTCCATGTCTCAAAGGGTTATGGCGGGCTTGGCCTTTCGCATTTCGGAAAGGCGATTGCGTTCGAGGCCGCGGGCTATTCGATGCTCGGGCCGATTGCGCTTCACTGCGCTGCCCCGGATGAAGGCAACATCCGCCTCCTCGAAGAGGTCGCGAACCCCGAGCAGAAAAAGCGGTTCCTCGAACCGCTCGCGAAGGGCGAAACGCGCTCCTGCTTCTGCATGACGGAGCCGGCGCCGGGCGCGGGTTCCGATCCGGGCCAGCTCCAGACAACGGCCGAACCGGACGGCAACGGTTTCATCCTGAATGGCAAGAAATGGCTCATCAGCGGCGCTGAGGGCGCGGCCTTCGCCATCATCATGGCAAGGACCGGAAATGGTGAGGGCGAAGCCACCTTGTTCCTCACCGAGTTGCCGAACCCGGCTTTCAAAATCGAACAGGTCATCGACACGCTCGACTCAAGCTTCACCGGCGGCCATGCATCGGTCTCAAACGAGGGCTTGCGCGTCTCCGGTGACGCCGTTTTGGGTGAGGTGGGGAGGAAGGGCTTCCGATATGCACAAGTACGGCTAGCCCCTGCCCGCCTCACCCATTGCATGCGCTGGCTCGGCTCCGCGATCCGGGCCCACGATATCGCCACCGGGCATGCCCGCAGCCGAACCGCTTTCGGCAAACCGCTTGGCGCGCATGAGGGCGTGAGCTTCATGCTCGCCGACAACGAAATGGACATCCATATGGCCCGACTTGCGATCTGGCATACGGCCTGGCTCCTCGACAAAGGCGACCGGGCATCGGCTCAGAGTTCGATGGCCAAAGTCTTCTGTTCGGAAGCCATTGACCGGGTCGCCGACCGTTCATTGCAAATCCTCGGCGGGCCCGGCATCACACGCGACACCATTGTCGAGCGCATCTACCGAGAATCCCGCGCATTTCGGGTTTATGACGGCCCCTCCGAAGTGCACCGTTGGGCGCTCGGACGGCGCGTTCTTGAAGGGCGGATGCAATGAACCAATTGGTGTCCGTCCCGTCACAAGTGTCTCAGAAATAAGATGTTTTCTCGCTTGAAGGGCACGTTGCGGTTGTCACCGGCGGCGCGCGTGGGCTGGGGTTCGCGATTGCCGGCGGGCTGGCCGATTTCGGCGCTGACGTCGTCATTGCGAGCCGCAACGACGAGACGCTTGCATATGCAACGGAAATGATAGCGGCAAAAGTTGGAAAAATTTCCTATAAAATGTGTAA
>JAKSCL010000309.1 GCA_022360615.1 Hyphomicrobiales bacterium | reverse complement strand
CTCGGTGCGGCCGAAGATGTCGAAGGCGGTGCCGCGAAGCCCGCGCAGGCCGGCGAGCAGGCGGAAGGCCCGCATCATCCACGGGCCGAAGCGGCGCTTGCGCGGCCGGCCCGTCACCGGATCGGTCTTCGCCAGGATCGGGGGCGCCAAGTGGAACTCCAGCCTGTAGTCGCCCTTGAAGAGCCCGTCGAGCTGCCGCTGAAACGCACCGTCGGTGTAGAGCCGCGCCACCTCGTACTCGTCCTTGTAGGCCAGCAGCTTGAAATAGCCCCGCGCCACGGCGTCGGCCAGATCGCTGGCGCCGGGCACGCGCTCGCTCTCGCGGGCCCGGACGGCCTCGACCCGGGCGCGGTAACGCTCGGCGTAGGCCGCGTTCTGGTAGCCGGTCAGGAAGCGCACGCGCCGCGCGAGCGCCTCGTCGAGGTCCTTGGAGAGCCGCTCGCCCGGCAATTGCGCGACCACCGGCGCCACCAGCGCCTCGATCGCCTCCGGGTCGTGCGCGGCCAGCCGGCCCCAGGCAAAGGCCTCCAGGTTCATGTCCACGGCCACGCCGTTCAGGCGAATGGCTTCCTCGATGGAGCTGCCCTTGAGCGGAATGTGGCCGAGCTGAAAGGCGAACCCTAGGAGGAACAGATTGGCGGCGATGCTGTCGCCGAGCAGCGTATGGGCATAGCGGTGCGCGTCCACGAACCGGCTGCGGTCCCGCCCCGCCCGCGCCTCCAGCGCCAGCCGCATCTCGTCCATCGGCAGCGCGAGGTCCGCGTTCTGCGTGAAATCGCCGGTCATCATGTCGTGGCTGTTGGCCACGACCGCGGTCTTACCCTCGCGCACCGTGGCCAGAACCTTGTCCGAGGCCGCGACCACCATGTCGCAGCCCAGGATCAGGTCGGCGCCGTCCGCCGAGGCGCGGATCGCCTTGATGTCCTCGGGCTTGTTGCCGATGCGCAGGTGCACGGCGACCGCCCCGCCCTTCTGCGCCAGCCCCGCCATGTCGATGATGCCGGCGCCCTTGCGCTCCAGATGGGCGGCCATGCCCAAAAGCGCGCCGACGGTGACGACGCCCGTGCCGCCGACGCCCGTAATCACCGTGGAATGCGTGCCGGCGATCTCCGGCAGCGCCGGCTCGGGCAGGTCCGCCGGGTCGGGCGCCTGCGCCCCGCCCGTCACCTTGGTCTCGGCGCCTTTCTTCAGCTCGCCGCCATGGACCGTCACGAAGCTCGGACAGAAGCCCTTCAGGCAGGAGAAATCCTTGTTGCACGCGGACTGGTCGATGGCGCGCTTGCGGCCGTACTCGGTCTCCACCGGCGCGATGGCCACGCAGTTCGACTGCACGCCGCAATCGCCGCAGCCCTCGCAGACCAGCTCGTTGATGACGACGCGCTTCGGCGGATCGGGATAGAGGCCGCGCTTGCGCCGGCGCCGCTTCTCGGCGGCGCAGGTCTGGTCGTAGATCAGGACGGTGACGCCCTCGCTCTTCGCAAGGTCCCGCTGCACGGCGTCGAGGTCGTCGCGGTGATGGATGGCGGTGCCGAAGGGCAGCGCCGCGTCCGCGGGATACTTGTCCGGCTCGTCCGAGACGATGGCGACGCGCGCCACGCCTTCCGCCGCCACCTGCCGGGCGAGCTGCGGCACCGTCAGGCCGCCGTCGAGGATCTGACCGCCGGTCATGGCCACGGCGTCGTTGTAGAGCAGCTTGAAGGTGATGTTGGTGCCGGCCACGATCGCCGCCCGGATCGCCAGCATGCCGGAATGCAGATAGGTGCCGTCGCCCAGGTTCTGGAAGACGTGGTCGCGCTTGGAGAACGGCGCCTCGCCGATCCAGTTCGCGCCCTCGCCGCCCATCTGCGTGAAGCCGTAGGTCGAGCGGTCCATCCAAAGCGCCATATAGTGACAGCCGATACCGGCCATGGCGCGGCTTCCATCGGGCACGCGGGTCGAGGTGTTGTGCGGGCAGCCGGCGCAGAAATAGGGCGTGCGTCCGGCAATCGCCGCGATGGATTTGAGGCGGGCCTGGGCCTGTTTGATGACGCCGACGCGGGCATTGAGATCGGGATCGTCGGCATATTTCAAAAGCCGTTCGCCAATCGCGATTGCGATCTCATTCGGATCAAGCGCGCCGTTTGCCTGGAAAAGCCGGTTGTCCTTTTCATCCCGCTTGCCGATGATCGAGGGCATGTTCGCGGCGCCGTAAAGCTGTTCCTTGATCTGGGTCTCGATCAGGGAGCGTTTCTCCTCGACGACGATGATCTGATCGAGCCCTTCGGCAAAGGCTTTTACGCCTTCCGGTTCGACCGGCCAGGGCATGCCGATCTTAAACAGCCTCAAACCCACATTGGCGGCTTTCACTTCATCGATGCCCAGATCGTGGAGCGCCTGGGCGACGTCGGAATAGGACTTGCCGACGGTTGCGATGCCGATCTTCGGTGTCTTGCCGCCGGAGAGGACGATTCGGTCGATTTTGTTGGCCCGGGCGAAGGCAAGGACCGCGTAGCGCTTGAAGTCATGCATCCGCTCTTCCTGCTCAAGCGGCGGGTCGCCGAGCCGGATGTTGAGGCCACCGGGCGGCATGGCGAAATCGTCAGGCGTGACAATTGTCAGCCGGTCGGCCGAGCCATCGATGGAGGCGGTCGATTCGATGTTGTCCTTGATGCATTTGACGCCGCACCAGACGCTCGCGTAGCGCGACATCGCCCAGCCATAAAGACCGTAGTCGAGAAGCTCTTGGATGTTCGCCGGGTTCAGTACCGGCATCATGGCGTCGATAAAGGCGAATTCCGACTGGTGGGCGAGTGTGGAGGATTCGCAGGTATGGTCGTCTCCCATCAGGGCAATGACGCCGCCAACCGGTGCCGTTCCCGCGAGATTGGCGTGTTTGAACACGTCGCCCGAACGGTCGACGCCTGGCCCCTTGCCGTACCAAATGCCGAAGACGCCATCGTATTTGTTCTCGCCCATCAAATGGGCTTGCTGGGTGCCCCACAACGCGGTCGCAGCGAGGTCTTCGTTTATGCCGGGCTGGAACATGACATGGTGTTCATCAAGCGCCCGCCCGGCGCGCTGAAACTGCTGGTCGAGGCCGCCGACCGGCGATCCCCGGTAGCCCGTCACATAGCCCGCCGTGTTGTGGCCCGCGTGTCTGTCGCGCTCCCTCTGCATCATGGCAAGGCGCACAACCGCCTGTGTGCCCGATATGAAGACCTGACTCGCGTTCAAATCGTATTTGTCGTTGAGGCTCACATCCTTCAGCGCCATTTCGGTTGTTCCTCCCAGCGGCTGACGGCGGTTCGGGTTTCGGCTCGGGCCTGCAAAATCGCAGCCGCCAAGCTTCCCATTATTTAGGTCAGTATTGCTGACATTTCTGGGATACGTCAATCGAATTCGATGCTGCACCGCACCCATAAAAGCCCGCTCAGACCTGTGCCGTAAGCCTATACGCACTCCTCAAGGTCATGGTGAGGGTTTAACAATTAGCTGCGTTGGATCCGAAATCGTTGCTGATACGCGCATGCTCCGGAAAAGTGGACACCGGTTTTCCGATGAGAGCATGCGCTCTTTCCAAGTGCCGCATTTGTCGACGCTTCGTGTGGCCACTCCGCTGCAAATGCTTGGTGTGAGAAGCGCAAGGAAGGGCTCGTCCCCTTTCGAGCATTCTTGACAAAGTCAGGGGCGATTTTGGCCCAACCCTAAAGGGCCGGGCGCAAATCCGCCATTTCGGCGTTGCTCGTCCTCGAATATGCTTTGGCATGTCCGTCGTCCTCGCGCCTGGAACTGACGGATTTTCGCTCCGGCGCAGCCATTCGTTAAATCCTCACCACGACCTGAGATTTGGGTATTCTGGAGGGCAAAGGCGAGGGCCGCACGCTCATCTCTGCGTGACACCGTCGAGTGTTGTCAGCGTGCCATAGAGATCGGGCCGGCGGTCGCGGAAGATGCCCCAAGCGGCCCGGTTTGCGGCGATTTCGTCCAAATCGAAGCGGGCGGTGATGACGCCTTCTGATTTGCGGTCAGCCTCCGCCATCTTCCGCCCTTGCCATCCGGCAATGAAGGACGAGCCGTAAAAGGTGAGTTCGGTGCCGTTCCGGCCCTTTTCCGTCCCCACCCGGTTGGACGCAACAAGCGGCATCAGATTGGCGGCCGCATGGCCTTGCATTACGGTCTGCCAATGGGGGGCGGAATCGTAAGCCGGATCGAGGAGTTCGGTGCCTATCGCGGTTGGATAAAACAGGATTTCAGCACCCATGAGCGCCATGGCGCGCGCGCATTCCGGGAACCATTGGTCCCAGCAAATGGCAACGCCAACTTTTCCGAAACGGGTGTCAAAGACCCGGAAACCCGTGTCACCCGGCGAGAAGTAATACTTCTCTTGGTAGCCTGAGCCTTGCGGGATGTGCGACTTCCTGTAAGTGCCGAGCACTGCGCCACAGGCATCCAAAACCGTGATTGCGTTGAAGAAGGCGTTATTGGCGCGTTCGAACACGCTGATGGGGAGGACGACGCCGAGTTCCGATGCAATGGCCCGGAAATGTTCAATCACGGGATGACCGTCGATTGGGCGGGCGCGTCCAAAATGCTCGGGCAGTTCGTCCTGGCAGAAATAAGGTCCGGCGAAAAGCTCCTGCAAAAGGATGATTTGAGCGCCCTTATCCGCCGCCTCGCGCACAAGACGCTCGGCTCTGGCCACATTGGCGCCCTCGTCATCCGTGCACGCCATTTGGGTGGCGGCGACCGTAATCTCGCGCATCCCTTCTACGCTTCCTTTCTTGCCGAAACGGGCTCTTGTTGTGTGATGCAGTGGACACCGCCGCCGCCTTCGAAGATTACCGTTGCCGGCACGCTGACTATCTCCCGGTCCGGATGCAACTCGGCGAAAACCCCGGTTGTCACCGCATCTTGCGGGTCACCGAAAGCGCACAGAATGACAGCCCCGTTTGCATAGTAAAAGTTGATATAGGAGCAGGCGAGGGGCTCACCGTCGCAGAACCGCTCTTGCGGCGCCGTTACCGGAATGACTTCGAGCGACCGGCCATGGGCATCCGTCTCGCTCTCCAGGATGGCGATATTGTCGCGCGTTGCATGGTAGTCCGGGTGGTTCGGGTCCGGCTGGTGATGGGCGACGATGACGCCGGGTTTGACGAAGGCTGCGAGCGTGTCCACATGGCCGTCCGTGCCCCAGAAACCAGCGTCGGCGTGAAGGCCGCCTTTCAGCCAGATCGCCTTTTCGGTTCCCAAACGCGCATGCACTTCCGTTTCAATGTCCACCCTCGACCAGGACGGGTTGCGGTTTGGGTTGAGTTGGACGCTCTCGGTCAAGAGCACCGTGCCTTCGCCGTCCGTGTGGATGCCGCCGCCCTCATTGACGAGTTTTGACGGAATCCGCATTGCGCCCGATTCTTCCGCAACAAAAGCGCCAATCAGCGCATTGGCCGCTCCTTCCGGGAAGGTTCGCCCACCCCAGCCATTAAACGTCCAGTCCACCGCGCCGAGCGCACCGCTTTCATCGAGTACGAAGGTGGGCCCGAAATCCCGCATCCAGGAATCGCCAAGCGCCGCTTCATAGAGTGTGATGTCCTCCAAGAGATAGGCGCGGGCGGTCTCCGCTTGCCCTGTTGGCACGACCATCGCCACAGGCTCAAAACCGGCAATGGCGTTGGCGACTGCCGCCCAGCCGCGAAAAGCCCGTTCGGCCCCGAGCGAATCGAGAAGCGCGCGATGGCATGGCCATGCCATCCATGTGCGGCTATGCGGTTCCCATTCCGCCGGCATCCGCCAATCGGGGTTTCCGTTGCGTCCCATTGCTGTTCCCCATGCACTGCGTTAGCGATCTGAACGAAAATGCACCAAAGACTGCCGAGATTCACATAAGAGTGCTCAATTCACTTGCTTGCACTTCCGAAATCGCGTGGATATGGTCCCGCACATAAGCAAAGAAAGCTTATGTCTTTGGGGGACGAGCAAAAAGCCGCCAAAAAGTACACCAAGTGCTGGCGGCCACCACCAATAATCTCTTGGAGGAGAACATATGGAACGCCGTGATTTCCTGAAAGGCACCGCACTTGCCGGTGTCGGTGCCGCTGCTGCATCCACATTTGCCAAACCCGCGATTGCCCAGGGACGGACCGAAATGGTCATCGTGTCATCCTGGCCGCGCGATTTCCCCGGGCTCGGCACCTCGGCGCAGCGTCTCGCCGAACGGATTCCGGAGCTAACGGACGGCCGCATCGACGTCCAATATTTCGCAGCCGGTGAGCGCGTTGGGGCGTTCGACGTTCTTGACGAAGCGGCTTCCGGCAATGCGCAAGCCTATATCGCCGCTGACTATTATTGGAAAGGCAAGCATCCGGGTTGGGCGTACTTCACTGCCGTTCCATTCGGGCTCACATATGCCGAAATCGATGCCTGGATGAAGTATGGCGGCGGTCAGGAGCTTTACGACGAGCTCGCCGGCGAATTCAGCATCAAGGGTTTTCCTTGCGGCAACACCGGCGTTCAGATGGGCGGCTGGTTCAACAAGGACATCGAGACAGCCGACGACCTCAAAGGTCTCAAGATGCGTATTCCGGGCCTTGGCGGAGATGTGATGGCCAAGCTTGG
>JAKSCL010000413.1 GCA_022360615.1 Hyphomicrobiales bacterium | reverse complement strand
GAGGCCCTCAAGCAAGCCTTGGATGAACATGGTTTTGATGCCGCCTTTGGTGGCGCCCGGCGCGATGAGGAAGAGAGCCGCGCAAAGGAACGGGTCTCCTCGTTCAGGACCGAGCATCACGCATGGGAACCGCGCGCCCAGCGCCCGGAACTCTGGAAGCTTTACAACACGAAAATCGCGAAGGGTCAGTCGATCCGTGTCTTCCCGCTCTCCAATTGGACCGAGAGGGACATCTGGCTCTACACGCTGGTTGAGAACATCCCGATTGTTCCGCTTTATTTGGCAAAGCCGCGGGCCGTTGTTCGCCGCGGCGATACGCTGATCGTACGCGACGACGACCGGATGCCGCTTGAGCCCGGCGAAGTGCCTGAGACCAAAATGGTCCGGTTCCGCTCGCTTGGCTGCTATCCGCTTTCAGGCGCCGTCGAATCGACCGCCGAGACGCTCGAAGAGGTCGTTGCTGAAATGACGAACGCCAATACATCAGAGCGGCAGGGCCGGCTGATCGACACCGACGAGGCAGCCTCCATGGAGAAGAAAAAGCGTGAGGGGTATTTCTGATGGAATTCCGCTCACCGCTTTATTCCGAAGACCTTTATGAGGGTTACGCAAGGTCCAGCGATGAGGACCTGATCCGGCGCGAAGCACAACAGGCCGCGGAGGGCCTTTTACGCTTTTTGACCTGCGGGTCCGTCGATGACGGGAAATCGACGCTGATCGGGCGGCTGCTTTACGACAGCCAGCTCATCTATGACGATCAGCTTGAAACATTGAAGAAGGATTCGACCAAATTCGGCACAACAGGCGACGACATGGACCTCGCACTCCTTGTCGATGGCTTGGAGGACGAACGCCAGCAAGGCATCACGATCGACGTCGCCTACCGCTTTTTCCGCACGAAGAAACGCGCCTTCATCGTTGCCGATACGCCTGGCCATGAGCAATATACTCGTAATATGGCGACAGGTGCGTCAACCAGTGAGCTCGCCATCATCCTAGTCGACGCTCGCAAGGGCGTGCTCAATCAGACAAAACGCCACGCCACAATCTGCTCGCTGCTCGGCATCAAGCACATCGTGCTCGCCGTGAACAAAATCGACCTCGTCGACTATTCAAAGGACGTGTTCGACCGCATTGTCGGCGACTTCTCAACCTTCGCGGCGAAGCTCGATTTCCATGGCGTTGTGCCGGTCCCCATGTCCGCCCGCTTTGGCGACAATGTCTCAACACCGAGCGGGAACATGTCCTGGTATGACGGCCCAGCGCTTATGGATTATCTCGAAACCGTGAGAATCGAAGAAGAGGCCGATCACCGCGCATTCCGTTTTCCGGTGCAATATGTAGCCCGCCCCGACCTCGATTTTCGCGGCTATGCGGGAACCGTGGCATCGGGCCGCATAGCCGTTGGAGACCGCGTGACCGTTGCAGCGTCCGGTCAGTCATCCGAAATCAAGCGGATTGTGACCGCTGACGGTGACCTTGAGGTTGCAGGACCGGAACAGGCCGTCATGCTGACGCTTACAGATGAAATCGATATCTCCCGGGGTGATGTCCTTTCGACAGCAAGCGAGCGCCCCGTGGTCGCCGACCAGTTTCAGGCAGAGCTCATCTGCTTGACCGACGAACCCATGTTCGCTGGCCGCCAATACACCATGCGCATTGGCATGCAGATGCTGCCGGCCACCCTCACAACGATTAAATACCAACTGAATGTGGAGAGACTCGATCACCTAGCAACCAAACAAATCGAGCTCAACGAAATCGGGGTGTGCACGCTCGCAACCGCAAAACCGGTTGCTTTCGACCCTTATGACGAAAACCCGGCAACCGGCAGCTTTATCCTGATCGATCGGTTCACCAATGCGACTGTCGCCGCCGGTATGATCGAGCACCCGCTTCGCCGGGCAACGAACATTCACCGCCAATCCCATATGGTTTCAGCCGGTGAACGTGCCGCACTCAAGGGGCAGAAGCCCGCCATTGTCTGGTTCACAGGGCTATCGGGCTCGGGCAAATCCACAATCGCCAATATCGTCGAGCGCCGTCTGTTCGAGGCCGGACGCCACAGCTTTCTTCTCGATGGCGACAACATGCGCCATGGGCTGAACCAGGATCTGGGTTTCACCGAGGCCGACCGGATCGAAAACATCCGCAGGGTTGGCGAGGTTGCCAAGCTCTTTACGGATGCAGGCGTTCTAACGCTCTGCTGCTTCATCTCGCCTTTCAAGGAAGAGCGGGAAATGATCCGCGAGAAGGTTGGCGAGGGCGGGTTCATCGAAGTCTTCATCGACACACCGCTAGAGGAATGCATAAAGCGCGACCCAAAAGGCCTCTATAAAAAAGCGATTGCGGGCGACATCAAAAACTTCACCGGGATCGACTCACCCTATGAAAGGCCGGAGGCGCCTGAACTCCATCTTGAAACAGACGGAGAGGACGCCGACACGCTTGCCGACCGGGTGATCGACGAACTCATTGCACGCGGACTTCTCAGCATTTGAACAGGCTAGGCGCCATGCCGCAACGGATTGACATCGACGGACTCGACGAAACGGCCCTCGCCCGGCTTTTCGTCAACAGCGCATCGGCCGCGGGTGCACGGATCATGTCTCATTACGGCGCGCTTGAGACTGTCGGACGGAAACCTGACGCCTCGCCGGTCACTATCGCTGATCACGAGGCGGAAGAAATCATCAAAAAGATGATTGAACCCGAACTGCCATCGGTCCCGATTTTGGCGGAGGAAAGCGCCCATGATTGGACAGAAACCGGAACCGTTGAAACACCCTTCATCCTGGTCGATCCTGTAGACGGAACAAAGGAATTCATCCGGAAGGGTACGGATTTCACGGTCAACATCGCACTCGTGGCGAGCCGGCTGCCGGTCTTTGGCGTCGTTTACTGTCCCGCGCTCGACACGGTCTACTGGGGTGGCACATCAGCCTTTACCGGACGATTGCCCCCCGGAGCGGACTTCGAGGACATATGCGAGACCCGAACCGTTGTCACCGTGCGTCAGCCGGAACCCGGAAACCTGAAAGCAGCCGCCAGCCATAGGCATCGCGATGCAGAGACAGACGCCTTCCTCTCAAAACTCGGTATCACGGATTGTGTTTCACGGGGATCATCCCTGAAATTCTGTCTGGTGGCGAAAGGCGACGTGGATGTCTATCCGCGTTTCGGCCCCACCATGGAATGGGACACGGCAGCCGGCGAAGCGATTCTACGTGCTGCCGGGGGCACGGTCCTCACGCCTGAAGGCGAACCGTTTCTCTACGGCAAGGGGACGGCAGGTTTCCTGAATGGACCCTTCATTGCCTGGGGCGGCCGGGTGTTATGAGCGGCGCATAAGCTGAAAACGAAAAAGGCCTGTCTTTGACAGGCCTGGCGACGACCTACTCTTCCGCGTCTTGAGACGAAGTACCATCGGCGCTGGAGCGTTTCACGGCCGAGTTCGGGATGGGATCGGGTGGGGGCGCTCCGCAATAATCACCAGGCCGGCCAAGGACAGGCCGGTTCTTGTTGATCTGTGAAGAGGGAAATGAAGAAGCCGCTTCCAGTGCCTCACCAATTGAGGTGAGCACGCATTGATAAATGAGAGCGATCAAGCCTATCGAGCAATTAGTACTGGTTAGCTTCGCACGTTACCGCACTTCCACACCCAGCCTATCAACGTGGTCGTCTTCCACGGCTCTCAAGGGAAATCTGGTTTTGAGGGAGGCTTCCCGCTTAGATGCCTTCAGCGGTTATCCCGTCCGCACATAGCTACCCTGCTGTGCCGCTGGCGCGACAACAGGTCCACCAGAGGTGCGTCCATCCCGGTCCTCTCGTACTAGGGACAGATCCTCTCAAATTTCCTACACCCACGGCAGATAGGGACCGAACTGTCTCACGACGTTCTAAACCCAGCTC
>JAKSCL010000321.1 GCA_022360615.1 Hyphomicrobiales bacterium | reverse complement strand
TTCCGGTCCGGTCCGGTCAAAGGCGGCGTCAGGCCGCTTCCTGCATCATTTCGGCCCGGTGCTTCTCGGGCAGATAGGCGACCAGCATCTCCCTGATGAGAGCAGGGCTTTTGTTCTCGCGGATCTGCATGATCCCATCGATCACAAGCGTCTGGTTCACCTCTTCGATCTTCACCTTTTCGCCGAGCTTGTCGGCAATCGGCAGGCAAACGAGGTTGGCCACCACCGCCCCGTAAAGCGTCGTCAACAGCGCAATGGCCATGGAGGGGCCGATGGTGGAGGGGTCATCCATCGTCGAGAGCATCTGCACCAGGCCGACCAGTGTTCCAATCATCCCGAAGGCGGGGGCGGCATCGCCGATTGCCTTGAAAATCCGTTGCCCCTCCTCGAGCCGCTCCAGGTTCCGGTCGCGCTCGCGTTCAAGGGATTCGCGGATGAATTGCGGCTCATAGCCGTCGGCGATCTGCTGCACGCCCTTTGCGAGGAAGTCATCCTCGATCTCGACGTTCTCGAGCCCCAGCGGTCCATTCTTGCGGATTACGTCGGAGAGTTTCGCCACCTCGTCGATCAGTTGACGGGGCTCTGTCTTCTTGTGGGTGAAGGCAGCCTTGCCGCCGAGCGGCAGCGCGAGAAAGACATTTGCGAGCGGGAAACGGATCAACGGCGCCGCGAATGCGCCGCCGATCACGATCAGGACCGACGGCAAATTGATGAATGTTAGAAAATCACCGCCTATAAAAATTGCGAGGCCGACAACGAACACGCCGACGACCATGCCGATAATTGTTGCAATATCCATTCGTTCCGGACCCCAAACCAACCGGATGACACAGCGATACTGAATGTGTGGTGCTGTGCGAGAACGCCAACAACCTTAACGAAGCTTGCCTAATGAAACCTTGCGCGGATTGAAGAGCGGCGCAGGCTGGCGTTCACGATTGCTTGCGTGCCGAAGGTCTGCGGATCAGACGACGCCAATCCTGAGAAGATCGTGGATATGGACGATCCCGACCGGTTTGTTGTCTTCGACCACGAAGAGGGCGGTAATCTTGCCGTTCATGCGCGCAATCGCCTCGCTGACGAGCATATCCGGCGAGATGGTTCTGGGATTTTCGGTCATAATATCCAGTGCCTTCAAAGTGAGAAGGTCCGGGCGCATATGGCGGCGCAAATCGCCATCGGTGATAATCCCGTGCAGACGTCCCGCGGTATCGGTGAGGCCGATGCAGCCGAGGCTCTTTTCAGTCATGATGACGAGCGCGTCAGCCACGGAAACGGTTGAGGGGGCAAGCGGAACGCGGCCGCCCTTATGCATGACATCGCCCACATATTTCAGATTGGCGCCGAGCTGACCGCCTGGGTGGATGGTCTTGAAATCATGCGCGGTGAAGCCCCTGCTTTCCAAGAGTGCAATCGCCAGTGCATCGCCGAGGGCAAGCTGCATCATCGTTGATGTGGTTGGCGCCAAACCGTGAGGGCATGCCTCATCTGCGCGCGGCAGGACGAGAAGGCCGTCTGCCGCCTGGCCAAGGGCGCTTTCACGGTTTGCGGTGATGCCAATCAACGGAATGCTAAAACGGCGGGTATAGTCGATGACACCACGCAGTTCGGCCGTTTCACCCGACCAGGAGAGCGCAATCACGATATCCTCGGCGGTGATCATCCCCAGATCGCCGTGATTGGCTTCACTTGGATGGACAAAAAAGGCGGGTGTTCCCGTTGACGCGAAGGTCGCGGCGAGCTTTTGCCCCACATGGCCGCTTTTGCCCATGCCTGTGACGATGACGCGGCCCTTGGCATTGCCGATTTCCGCAACCGCTTTTTCGAAAGGTTCGGCGAGATCGGTTTTCAAGGCGGCTTCAAGCGCTGTGAGGCCCGCCTTTTCCGTTCCGACCGTCCTCAGGGCTGATTGCAGGGCACGCCCGGAATCCTTGTCGGTCGCGATGGGTGTTGGTTTTATCATATTGCACGGCTGCTTTTTTATCGTCGCGACTGTAGGTCTGTCGTCCGATTAAGGGAATTGTTTTTCCAGATCCTCCCCTGAGAACTTTGCGGTCAAGCACCGGCCGAACCCATGTCTTTCGCCAAGAATCGCCTCTTCAAGCATTGCTTAACCATGAAAGCGGAAAGTTTGCGGCAAGGTTGGGTTGTTCCTGCGCGCCTTAAACGCATTGTCCGTCAGCGCAGGCGTATCAAAAAAGTGTGTCTATCCATTGTCTGTTCGCGCAGTCCATATTCTGCCTGTGGTCGCGAGTCTTCTTGCGCTCGGTCTTTTCGCGGCCTCGTCGGATGCGCAGTTCTTCCCCATTGAAGAAGAGGAAAATGCGGAGACGCCGGCTCCTTTCGGTGATGCGCCCCGCTCACCCTTTCTCCTTCGCGGACCCAATGACGCGGATGCCGGAACCGATTTCGAAACGGAACCCGATCCGGAGCCCGAAGAAGGACGCGATGGCCGCCTTGGAGGAGGGCTTGGACAACAACCGCGCGGGGACGGTGATGGAAACACTGATGACCGCCAATTCCTTCTGCGCAGCGGCGTTGAGGAAGAGGAGAACGAAGAGGACCTGGATCCGCAGGACGATGACGGTCGCGATCCGTCGCCCGACGAACCTCTAGAGCTGCGCCGGAACCCGACGCGAGAGGTTGTCCGCGGGCCGGTCAATCAGTTGCCGGAGACGGGTGCAACGGTGAGCCGCTTACCGGCGCCCGATCTCAGTGGGCGAGATGACGGGCGGCAGGGGCCCGGTGCTCCCATCGGGGTGCCGCCCAATCAAACGCTTGATGGGGCCGTCGCGGTCACCGAAGAGCGGGTGGAAGAAGAACCCGATCCCTATGCCCCAATCGGCACGCGCGCCAGGGGCGCCGTGTTTCTGCCATCGATCGAGCTGCGCTCGGGCTATACGGACAATGCGGGTGGATCGAGCGTCGATCCCGAAGATTCGACGTTTCAAGAAGTCACCGCCGCGCTGCGGGTTGAAACGGATTGGTCACGGCACGCCTTTGTGGCCGATCTCACGGGCTCCCACACCAATTTCAACGATGTGCAGGAGGAGAACGAGAGCACCTTTGACGGCGAAGGCCGGCTGACGCTCGACATTACCTCACGCACCGCACTCGAACTCGCCGGATCGTATGAACTTGACCAGATCTCGGTTGGCGATGAGGGCGCGCCGCCGGGCAGTGAGG
The DNA here is from genome assembly GCA_022360615.1 of Hyphomicrobiales bacterium. GTDB lineage: Bacteria > Pseudomonadota > Alphaproteobacteria > Rhizobiales > JAKSCL01 > JAKSCL01. Next base: position 21,394 of record JAKSCL010000321.1, on the reverse strand, counting down.
ATCGTCCGTTCGTCCACGCCATTGGCGGTTCCGCTGAACTGAGCAGGCGTTTCAACCGGCTGACGGTTGCCGCCCTTGTGGGAACCGAAGCCGAGGACTTCGAGGACGGCGAGGTCAATGGCGAAATTGTCGACAACAGCGACCTCAATTTTCACGAGGATCGTTTCGAGGGCAGTATTGCTTACGAGCTTTCGCCAAAGACTGAGATCGGTGTGATCCTCAGACAGGAAATCACGGAGTTCGAACAGACACGCGATGACGAGGGCCGCAGCCGGGATTCCGACGCCATCTCGGCTCTCGCCTCCTTGGTTTTGCGCCCTTCGGCAAAACTGGACTTTGAGGGAACGGCTGGCGTCGAGACGCGAAGCTTCGACCGGCCCGATCTCGGCGATGTCGAGGAACTGGTGTTTGAGGGCAGCCTCACGTGGCGGCCCAGCGTTTTGACCAGCATCGCGGTCTCAGGTGACCGCGACGTCGAAGTGACCACGGAAAGCGGCTCGTCCGCTGTCGCCAGCTCCGACTACGCGCTTTCGCTCACACATTCCTTCCGCGCGAATGCCAGCGTCACCTTGCGTGGGCTTTTGGGCGTCGACAAGTATTTCGGTTCCGCGCGCGAAGATGAGCGCATCGAGGCTGAGATCGAGTTCCTCTACGCGCTCAGCCGGTATGTCGCTTTCGTCGCGGACCTCGGCTACGAAGAGCGCGAGAGCAATTTCGAGGGCGAGGACCGTTCCGAAACGCAAGGCTCCATCGGGGTCCGGTTCCAATACTGAACCCCGCATTTCCCGGCACGCCATTCTTGATAAGCGTCAATGCGCCGCACGCTTTTCCATCGGTAGCCTTTTCCTTCACAACCAAACAAAGGAAACGTCCGTTTTAAGGCAGGAAACCAATGATTTCTCTGGAGGATTGTCTGGGAATGTGCGGCCTGACGGAAGAGGAAGTGCTCGCGATCGCCGAGCATGAACATATTCCGGAGATTGCAGCGACAGGCCTGGCCGAATATCTGATGCATCAGAAGTGCGGGGCGGAAAGAATCCGGGATATGATTCTGGACGATATTCGCGAGGCAAAGTCGTCCGGTCGGATGCAGCATGTTCGCGAATTGAGTAGCGTTTTGAGGCATTTTCTCGAAACGCATCCAGAGGCCATGTCCGCAAAGGCGGATTAGGCGTCAGCCGAAACCGGCATTGCCTCGGGCCGCGCGACGCTCTAGCGCCAATTGGCGTTTAAACTGCGAAGGGGAGTGCGTATGGACGAGGTCGTCGAGCCTAGCTCGAAAAATGCAGGTGCGCCTGCGCAAAACAGCGTGGAAAATGATACCGGACGGAAGACGGCCGGTAGCAACCCGAAAGGCGCGGCCAATCATCAAGGCACGGCGCTGCATTTCCCGCCGCCTGGGGATGGCCAGCAAACCCATCACCAAAGGCATTTCGATAGTCTGAACCGGGGGATGCGCGCGGCAATAGCGCATGCAACGGGTGGGATTTCACCGCACGCCGTTGCATCGGCATGGATCGACTGGGCTTCGCATCTTGGCCGGGCGCCGGGGCGGCAGTTCGAGCTCGCTTTTGCCGCCTGGACCAACGCGGCCAAGGTTGCCCGCTTTGCCACGAAGCGGATCACCAATGAAAACACGCCCGCGCCGTTTGAGCCGCGCGACGGGGACCGCCGGTTTCAGGGCGACGAATGGCAGAGCCTGCCTTACGTGTTCATCGCCCAGAACTTTCTGGCGGTCGAGGACTGGTGGGGGCTTGCGACCGAAGAAGTCCGGGGCATGTCCTCGATCCATGCCGAGCGCGTCTCGTTCCTGACGCGTCAGATACTCGATGCGGCATCGCCCTCGAACAATCTTCTTCTCAATCCGAAATTGTTCCGAAAGACTGTCGCGGAAGGTGGCCAGAACCTTTTCCGCGGCGGTTCGAACTTCCTGGAGGACCTTGGCCGGGAAATCACCGGCGAACTGCCCGAAAGCACTCAGCATTTCGCGGTTGGCAAGGATTTGGCGGTGACGCCGGGGCGGGTCGTCTACCGGAACGAGCTTTTCGAATTGATCCAGTACGAACCAACAACTGCCACGGTGCGGGCCGAGCCGGTCCTGATCGTGCCGGCCTGGATCATGAAGTACTACATCCTCGATCTCACCCCGGAAAACTCGCTGGTGCGTCATTTGATTGAGGAGGGCTACACGGTCTTCATGATCTCGTGGATCAATCCCACTGCGGAAGACCGGGATTTGGAGCTTGATGACTACCGCACCAAGGGTGTGATGGCCGCGCTTGACAGGGTCAACCAGATCGTCCCCGATCAGAAGGTGCATCTCACCGGCTATTGTCTCGGCGGCACGATGTCCGCCATCTCGGCCGCGACGATGGCGCGCGACAATGACGAACGGCTGGCTTCTCTCACACTCCTTGCCGCGCAGACGGATTTCTCCGAAGCGGGCGAACTGATGCTTTTCGTGGACGATAGCCAGGTCGCCTTCCTTGAAGACATGATGTGGGATCAAGGCTATCTCGATTCCAATCAAATGGCCGGGGCTTTCCGTATCCTGCGGAGCAAAGATCTCGTCTGGTCGAAGATAACGCGCGAATATCTTCAAGGGGAGCGCGATGAGATGTTCGCCATGCGGGCTTGGAATGAAGACCCGACCCGCATGCCCTACCGGATGCATTCGCAATATCTGCGCGGGCTTTTTCTCGAAAACCGCATCACGGCGGGACGTTTCGCGGTTGAAGGCCGGGTCATCGCGCTCAAGGACATTGAGGTGCCCACCTTAATCATCGGCACCGAGACAGACCATATCGCGCCATGGCGCTCGGTCTACAAGACAACGCTCTTCACCGATAACGAGATCACTTTCGTTCTCACCACAGGCGGCCACAATGCCGGGATCGTGTCGGAGCCCGGCCATCCAAGGCGCCGTTTCCGTGTGTCGACACGCTATCCGGGCGACCGCTATCTCGATCCCGATAGCTGGGCCGCTCAGGCCGAGTGCCGCGAGGGCTCGTGGTGGCCCGTGTGGTGGCAGTGGCTTGAGGAAAAGAGCGTGTCGAAAAAGGTGAAACCGCCGAAAATGGGCGCGCCGGAACACGGTTTGCTACCGCTTGAGCCGGCACCCGGCACTTACATTTTTCAGCGTTGAAGCTTACGAGGGCATGCGAACGGAGGAGGCGGTGCACGGGGTTCCCCGGCTTCGCCTTACCGCAGCCTGATACTACGCCCGCTCGACCGAAAGAACGGTGCCTGAACCGTCGATGATGCAGAATGCCGGACCGCCCTTCGTGTTGAAATCGATCCGGTAGACATTGGGCGTCACTTCGCCCGAGCTGATGGGAAGAAGCTGTTCATCCCCCAGTTGCAGCCGGGTGACCGTTTCCGACGCGCAGGCGAGTTGAAGCTCAGCAGGTGCGGTGCGCACATTGGTGCGGATGGTTTCTTCCGGCGTGTTCCTGCCGCCGGCGCAAGCCGTGAGTGTCAGAATCGCTGTCCCTGTTACGATAGCCCGTATCCCCTGGCCGGGTCTGATGAACGCCATGGGTCCTATCCCTCTTGCCTCGGACCCCCTACTATCCGAGGCGCTAAACGCCTTTGTAAAGAGCAGCGCCCTGCATCAGGACGATCACCTTCGCGCCGACTTTGACATTGTTGTAGAGATCGATGATGTCGTCGTTCTGTAAGCGGATGCAGCCCGAGGAAATGTTGAGGCCGATAGACCAGGGCTGCGTGGTTCCGTGGATGCGGTAGATGGTATCCCGTCCGCCCTCGTACAGATACAGGGCCCGGGCGCCCAGCGGATTGTCGGGGCCACCCGGCATGCCGCCGGCCCATTTCGCCGCGTTCGGATCGCGGGCTACCATTTCCGCAGGAGGCACCCAGCGCGGCCATTCCGCCTTGCGCCCGACCCGGACGATACCGGCCCAGCCGAAACCTTCCTTGCCGACACCGATGCCATAACGGATCGCCTTAAAGTCCGGCAGGACGAGATAGAGGAAATGGCGGTTGCCATCGATAATGATGGTCCCCGGTTCCTCAGCCGTGCGGAAGGCGACGATTTGGCGCTTGAATTCGGTCGGTACCTCTCCGTGTTGTTCGAAATAGCGGAAGGCGACCGTCTGGTCGTAATTGTACCACTGGTTGGTGCGGGCATCGTAGATCTGGGTCTCGATCGGAGATGCGATTGCGGCGGCAATAAGGATGGCACAGGCGAGTGATGCGATCCCAAAGGGACGCAGAAGCATGCCGTTTGAACGGTCAACGATCTCCAAGAACGGCTTCAACATGGTGGTACTCATCCTTTCTCGCCACCTACGGGCCTTCGATCGATCGGGATTACTCGAACCAGGACGCGACGCGATCAGGGTTCTCCTCAACCCACCGTCTTGCAAATTCAGCCGGTGACTGGCGTTCCACATGGAGCGCATACGTCATGGCCACCACGTCTGTGATGTCGAAATCGACCGCATCGAGGAATGCGGTCAACTCTGGTTCGCGCTCTGCCAGTTCTTCAATATAGCCGATATGAAAATGCGCCTCTTTCCAGGCGACCGCTGCCGACGATTTCTGGAACCATCGCGAGTCTTCGTTCGGAAAGAGGATGCGCCATTGATCGGGATCGTGTTCGGGTTCCTCAAGCAGCCGCACGTCATGCAGCTTGAACATGTGATGCGGTTGGTAGCAGACAAAGACCATGGGCCGGGCGGTTGCCACCGCCACATCGACGGCGGCCATGGCGACCTGCTCATCCGCTTCAAGCAGCGTCATTGTTTTATCGAAGCCGTAACTCCTGGCGCGGATGCGCTCAATCGGCGTGGATGCCCAGGTGCGCGCGCCGATCCAGATTTCGCCCAGACCATCGCCATCGGTGTCGAACAGGGCCGCTTTGTTCCGGTCCTTCAAGTCTTCGACGGACGCTATTCCATGCTCCTCAGCGGCGGTGTGCGTCACACAGATGTTCTGTTTGGCCGGGACCCCTTTCAGGCTCAAGACGACGGTGCCGTGTTCTCTTAGGACGCGATCCGAAAAGGGTAGCCAGATCTGCGGGTGGATATGCACGTCCCCGCGATCCATGGCCTTGATGATCCCAAGCGTACCCATGTCGCGCAGCTTGAGATCCACGCCGCGCTCTTTTCTCAACGCTTCGGCGAGGATGTGGGCCGTCGCCTGTGCCGACGACCAGTGAGGTACGCCGATGATGAGGTCGGCGGCCTTGGCGGCATTTGCGGTCAGTACGGCGGCTGCCGCGAAAACGATTCCACGAAGGTATCCGTTCCACAGCATCGCCGGTCTCCTATTTTCCGCTTATCCTCCTAACCCTCGCATAATTCTATCGGAATGTGACTGGGACACGAGAACGCATTCCATGGCTTCGTGGGCTGGAGAAATGCGTTTTGCCGGGCGTGAGATGCGCTGGCTTCTAAATCACGGTCTTCAATATTTCCCGGAATTCCGGCTCGATGTCTGGCCGCCTGAGCGCATAATAGACATTTGCGGCCAGAAAGCCGGTTTTTGAACCGCAATCGAAGCTGCGGCCGGGGAAACGGTAACCGTAGAAGGGCACTTCCTTCGACAGCCGGATCATTGCATCTGTGAGCTGGATTTCGTTGCCGGCGCCGCGTTCATGGCTGCCTAGAAGCTCCATGATCTCCGGCTGCAGAATATAGCGGCCGGAAATGAAGAGGTTCGATGGGGCGGCCTCGGGCTTGGGTTTCTCGATCATGCTGTTGACGCGGAAACCATCGCCGACATCCTCGCCAACGCCGACAATCCCATATTTGCAGACCTGGTCCTTCTCCACTTCTTCGACGGATATGATGTTGCCGCCGGTCTGCTCGTACATGTCCACCATCTGGGCGAGGCAACCCGGCTCCCACGGCATCAGCATGTCTGGGAGCAGCAGCGCGAACGGGTTGTCATTGATAAGATGGCGTGCGCACCAAACGGCGTGGCCAAGGCCGAGCGGTTCCTGCTGCCGGGTAAAGCTATACTGGCCGGGTTTCGGCAGGTCGGCGCGCAGGGCGTCCAGTTCTGCTGTCTTGCCGCGTTCAGAAAGCGTCGCCTCAAGTTCGAACTGGACGTCGAAATGATCGGCAATAACGGTCTTGTTTCGCCCGGTCACGAAGATGAAGTGTTCGATCCCCGCCTCGCGCGCTTCGTCGACGACGTATTGTATAACCGGCTTGTCGACGACCGTGAGCATTTCCTTGGGCATTGCCTTTGTTGCGGGCAGAAAGCGGGTGCCAAGGCCTGCGACCGGAAAAACGGCCGTTCTTATTTTGGTCATCGGTTCGTGGAACTCCTGAAAAACGCTGATTTCAGTTTCTGGCGGGCTTCTTTATTGCTGGACAGTGGTTACCAGAGCGCAATCATTAACGGCTACTCTTTTCGTCTGTTTGGTCTTTCGGGCTTAGGAAAACCCCATGACGATCTTGGTAACGGGCGGCGCGGGTTACATCGGCAGCCATATGGTTCTCAACCTCTTGGATGCGGGCGAGACGGTCATTGTCATTGACGATCTCTCAACCGGCGTGGCGTGGTCGGTGCCCGACGGGGTGCCTCTCATGACGGGCGATGTGGGCGATCAGCCTTTCGTGGAGAAGGTGATGCGCGATGAAGGCATCAGTGCGGTCATCCACTTTGCGGGCTCGATTGTTGTTCCAGATTCGGTCGCCGATCCGCTGGGCTATTATCTGAATAACACTGTGAAATCCCGGGCGTTGATCGAAAGTGCCGTCAGGACAGGTGTGTCGCATTTCATTTTTTCCTCGACCGCCGCTGTCTACGGCATTCCAAAGGAAAACCCGGTTTCGGAAAACACTCAATTGCAGCCGATTTCCCCTTACGGCGCCTCGAAAATGATGACGGAGACGATGCTCGACGATGTTGCGCGGGCGCATGATCTCACCTTTGCCGCGCTTCGCTATTTCAACGTGGCGGGGGCGGACCCCGAAGGCCGGAGCGGGCAGTCGACGCCACGTGCCACCCACCTCATCAAGGTCGCCTGTCAGGCAGCGCTCGGGCAGCGCAGCCATATGGCGATCTTTGGCACGGACTATCCCACGCCCGACGGCACCGGCGTGCGCGATTACATCCATGTGAGCGATCTGGCTGCTGCCCATGCCGCGGCGCTTCGCCACCTGCGCGGGGGCGGGGAGAGCGTTATCCTCAATTGCGGCTATGGAAGCGGCTTTTCCGTCCGCGAGGTGATCGATGTCGTGAAGGCCGTTTCGGGCGTTGAATTCGACGTGCGTGTTTCGGAACGCCGGACCGGCGATCCAGCTGCGCTCGTGGCTGACGTGAGGGCTATCCACGAAGAGTTCGATTGGACGCCGCGCCTCAACGACCTTCGGACTATTGTCACGCATGCCCTGCGCTGGGAGGAGGTTTTGGCGAAACGGTCAAACGCGGCCTGACGCTGCGGCAAATTCAACCATGCGCCGGTGGCGCCGATGGTCTCAGCTGCTTAGATGGACTATGGTAAACGCTAAATTTACGGGCGCCATTTCATATCGTTGCCGATCGTTCAGGGTGCCTCGGAGCGCGCTGTCTTAACGTCGGGTTTTTGCAATCGGGATCAATATGATGTCCAGCTTTCGCGGTCTTTTTGCCGGTTTGATGCTCATCGCCATCCTTGTGATGCCGTCGCCGGCGGCGGCTGATTTTAATCAATGGGTCAGAGAATTCTGGCCGACCGCAAGGGCCAATGGCATTTCCGAACAAACCTTTAACCGTGCCTTTGCCAATGTAGCGCCCGATCCAAGCGTCATTAAAGCGGCAAGCCACCAGGCCGAGTTCGTCAAACCGATCTGGGAATATCTCGATAGCGCGGTTTCCGACAAGCGCGTCGCCAATGGCCGGCGCATGAAAGCGCAGCATTCGCGTGTGCTGGATGCCGTTGAAGCCAAGTACGGCGTGGACCGGCATGTGCTTTTGGCCATTTGGGGTATGGAATCCTCTTATGGCGCGGTTCTGGACAATCCAAGGATCGTGAAGCCTGTTATCCGTTCTCTGGCGACACTTGCCTATCAAGGGGGGCGCCGCTCGCGTTTCGGGCGGGAGCAGTTGATTGCGGCCTTGAAGATCCTTGAACGCCGCGACATTACGCCGGAGCGCATGACCGGCTCCTGGGCCGGTGCCATGGGGCACACCCAGTTCATCCCGACCACCTTTAACGCGTATGCCGTCGATTTCGACGGTGATGGCCGGCGCGACATCTGGAGCAATGTTGCCGATGCGCTTGGTTCAACCGCCCACTATCTTCGCCGCTCGGGCTGGGAACCCGGCAAGACCTGGGGCTATGAGGTCGTTCTGCCGGAAGGCTTCAACTATGCACTTGCCGATCGGAAGACGCGGCGTTCGCTCGCCGAGTGGTCGAAGTTCGGGATAAAGCGCACGCGGAACCGCGATTTTCCCCGCTTAGACGATCAGGCCATGCTGATCGTGCCTGCCGGGGCAAACGGGCCGGCCTTCTTGATGCTGAAGAACTTCAATGCCATCCTGCGCTACAACAATGCAACGTCTTATGCGATCGGCGTCGGCCATCTGGCTGATCGCATCCGCGGCGGTAGCGGATTTGCGCAAAGCTGGCCGCGGGGCGACACACCCTTGACACGCACACAGCGACGCGAGTTGCAGCAAGTGCTGACGTCCCGGGGTTTCAGTCTCGGCGATATCGACGGCAAGATCGGTCCCAAGACCCAGGCTGCCATTCGAGCGTTTCAGAAATCGCAGGGTCTTATACCGGACGGCTATGCGAGCCTCATGCTTCTGCAGCGTTTGCAAAGCGGCTCATGAGCGGCCTTTGGGCATTTTAGCCAAAGGCGGCATTCTCACGCGAAAATGACGCTCCGGCACGTGGTCTGCTCCGTCGTTTTCATGTTAGAAGACGCGTTGACTTCGTTGAGGAAACCGGGCGCTGCCGTGCAATCGCTCCGCAATAGTCTTGTCATAGTTGTTCTGGCCGGGTTTATGGCCATCGCCCTGCCGCAGGATTTCGCAGGCCCCTTAGGCATGGAGACGGCGGAAGCGCAGAGCGGGGAGCAGCAGCAAAGGCGACGTGTCGACCAGGGTTTCAACCCGTTTCGCGCGCTGAGGAATCTGTTTAGCGGCGATGGGCAACGCAATGTGCGTGAACCCCGGGTCCGTCAGCCAAGAGGCGATCGGCGTGTCCGGGTTGCGCCGGCAAGGCGTGCGCCCGTTGTGCCACCGGTTCCAGCGAAGGCTCCGGATGCCAAAATCGCGATGGTCTTCGGTGACGGCATGGCCACTGAACTGGCCGAGGGCCTTGTGGAGGCCTTCGAGCGATCTGCCGACCTTCGGATCGTGGATCGCTCGCGCCCCGATATAGGATTGATCAACGACGCCATTCCGCGCATGCGGAGTGTGGTCGAAACGGCGCTTGAGAACGAAAAGTTTGATGTCGCGGTTGTTCTTGTGGGTTCCAACGACCGTGTTTCAGCGACCGATACCGAAGGCCGCAGCTATGGCTTCCGCGACGAAAATTGGTCTGGCCTCTACGGTGCCTTCGTGGAACAGACAGCCCTGAAGCTGATTACCGCCGGGAAGCCCGTCATCTGGGTGGGACTGCCGCCGCTTCAGGACACGCTCGTTTCCCGCGATCATGCCTACATGAATGATGTGTTCGACCGCTCGCTTGTGCGTGTCGGCGGCCGTTATGTGGATGTCTGGAACGGTTTTGTTGACGGAGAAGGCCATTATATCTCGGAGGGACCGGACCATACGGGGCAGATCGCCACCCTGCGCGCAGAAGACGGCAAAGGTTTCACCGATGCGGGGCGACGCAAACTGGCTTTTTTCGTGGAAAGCAGGCTTGAGCGGGTTCTCAGACAGCTCGCGCCCGCCATCGCCGGCTTGGATGGGGCCAATAATCCCTTCTTGATCACCGTTCCGTTTTCCGGCGGTCAGCGCCCGGAGATTTGGGAGATTGCCGTGACAGGCCCGGCATCGCTCGGGCGCGTCGGGCCGCTGGCGGGAGCCGATTTGAGCCGGAATGACTCTAACAATGGCAACAACGATGATGATGATGATGATGGGAATGGCGTTCTGAACGGTACCGCGCCCACTGGCCGGGTGGATAACTTTTCCAGAGTTGCCGTTGAATAAACACGTGCTTCAACGCGGTAAGACCGTTGAACCCATCAACGCCTTGTCAATGGCGTGCGCTGCTTGACGTCCTTCGCGGATTGCCCAGACCACCAGCGATTGCCCCCGGCGCGCATCGCCCGCCACGAAAACCTTATCCGCGGACGTCCGGTAATCGTCGTCATTCGCCAGAATGTTCCCCCGCCTGTCGAGATCGAAGCCCATCTCGGCAACCAGCCCTTCATGCACGGGGCGGGTAAAACCGATGGCAATGAGCACGAGATCGGCACGCAATTCGAACTCGGTGCCGCTGATCGGACGGCGCTTTTCATCAACACGGGCGCATTCGACCGCCGTCACATGACCGTTCTCGCCGATCATGCCAAGGGTTGCGGCTGAGAACTCCCGGTCGGCTCCTTCGGCTTGAGAGGAGGAGGTGCGGAACTTCGTCGGCCAATAGGGCCAAACCGTAAGCTTGTCCTCACGCATCGGCGGGATCGGACGGATATCGAGCTGCGTGACAGACAGGCAGCCTTGGCGGATGGATGTGCCGATGCAGTCGGACGCCGTATCGCCGCCGCCGATCACAATGACATGCTTGCCGCTTGCCAGAAGTGGCGCCTCGGGGACGTCCTCTCCGCCATTCCGTTTGTTTTGCTGAATGAGATAGGGCATGGCGTAGTGGACGCCCGTCAGGTCCATTCCGGGAAGCTCAGGGTCGCGGGGGTGCTCGGCGCCGATGGCAACAAGCACCGCATCGAAGCTTTCCTGAAGCTCGCGGCCCGTCATGTCCCGGCCGATTTCGATACCGAAATGGAAGATAACGCCTTCGGCCTCCATTTGTTTCACACGGCGCTGGATGTGATACTTCTCCATTTTGAAATCGGGGATGCCGTAGCGCAGCAGCCCGCCGGCATAGGCGAAACGGTCATAGAGGTGGACCTCGTGCCCGGCCCTTGCGAGCTGCTGTGCGGCTGACATGCCAGCAGGTCCCGCGCCGATGACAGCCACACGCTTGCCGGTGTGCTCTTTTGGCGGTTCCGGGCGCACCCAGCCCATCTCGAAGGCCTTGTCCGCGATCGCCATTTCGATCGTTTTGATGGTGACCGGCGCATCTTCCAGGTTCAGCGTGCAGGCTTCTTCGCAAGGCGCGGGGCAAATGCGGCCGGTGAATTCAGGGAAGTTGTTGGTGGAGTGCAGATTCTTTGCCGCCTCTTCCCAGTCATCCTGGTAAATGAGGTCGTTCCAGTCGGGAATCTGGTTGTGGATCGGGCAGCCCATTGGGCCATGGCAATAGGGGATGCCGCAATCCATGCAGCGGGCGGCTTGCCGGCGCACTTCGGAATCGGGAAGCGGCACGGTGAATTCGCGCCAATGACGGATTCGGTCGCCCGCTGGCTGATGTTTCGCATCCTGGCGGTCGATCTCAAGAAAGCCCGTTACTTTTCCCATCCGTCCACTCACGTTTCGAATTTGGTATCCTGCCCGATACCGAGCTGTTTCTTTACGGCGTCGATATCGCCCAAAACCCAGATTGCGCCAATCCGGCTATCGCGTTCGGTAAAGAACGCAGCCCCCGTCCAGACAATCTCCTTGCCCGTGGCGTTCACCCCGAAGAAGGGGCCGCGATGCCGCCCCCGGAAATCGAGCCGGGCTGCTGCCCGTTCGCCCGACGCAATCAGGTCGGTGATCGTGCAGGTATAGTTCTCAAGCGCCTCATGCACTTCATGCATATAGGTGATGAAGCCGTTTTGTCCCTCGCGCACTGCATCGAGCGAACCCCGAAATTGCAGCTCTGGATGCAGGATTTCCCATGCGGCCTCTTCGCTGCGCCGGTTCCAGACATCGGCATAGAACCGGCGCACCAGCCCTTCGATCGCAAGCGGCATTTTGGATCATTCCCCGGCGAGCGCCAGTTTGCGCATGCCGGACTTCTCCACGGCCAATTCGCGCAGTGCCCGGCGATACTCAACCGGCATCACCTTGACGAACTTCGCACGGTAGCTGTCCCAGTTCTCCAGGATGTGCTTGGCACGGCCTGAACCGGTGTAGTGCAGATGGTTGAGGACCAATTGGTGGAGCCGCTCATCGTCATGGCGCGTCATGTCGGGTGAGATGTCGACACGGCCATGCCACTCGATGTCGCCGCCATGGTGGTGGATTCTCTCCAGCAGATCGTCCTCGGCTTCAACCGGTTCCAGATCGACCATCGCAAGGTTGCAGCGCTCGGCGAACGTGCCTTCCTCATCGAGGACATAGGCAACACCGCCCGACATGCCGGCGGCGAAATTGCGTCCCGTCGGGCCGATGACGACGATGACACCGCCGGTCATGTATTCGCAGCCATGGTCGCCCGTGCCTTCGACGACGGCGACCGCACCTGAGTTTCTTACCGCGAACCGCTCGCCCGCGATGCCGCGGAAATAAGCTTCTCCGTTTATGGCCCCGTATAGCACGGTATTGCCGACGATGATCGAGGCGTCCGGGTCGATGCCGGAATTCTCCGGCGGGCGTACGATCAGCCGTCCACCCGAGAGACCCTTGCCGACATAATCGTTCGCTTCGCCAATGAGGTCGAGCGTCAGACCAGCGGTCACGAACGCGCCGAAGCTTTGCCCCGCCGTGCCGGTCAGTGTGATATGGATCGTGTCGTCCGGCAGGCCGCGATGGCCGTATTCCTTGGCGATTTCGCCCGACAACATGGCGCCGACGGTGCGGTCGGTGTTGCTGATGGGCGCTTCGATCCGCATCGGCTTTCCGTCGATCAGGGCGCGTTGCGCTTTTGCGATCAGGGTGCGGTCGAGAACCATGTCGATCTCATGGTTCTGGCGCTCGGAATGGTAAACCGCCACATCCGGTCCGATATCCGGTTTGTAAAAGACACGGGTGAAATCGAGTCCCTTCGCCTTCCAGTGATCGAGAAGATGCTTCTGGTCGAGGCAGTCCGATTGGCCGATCAATTCACTGAAGCTGCGGAAACCCATCTCCGCCATCAACGCCCGCACTTCCTCGGCCACATAAAAGAAGTAGTTGACCACGTGTTCGGGTGCGCCTTTGAAGCGTTTGCGCAGCACGGGGTCCTGCGTCGCAATGCCGACCGGACAGGTGTTCAGATGGCATTTGCGCATCATCAGACAGCCGGTTGCGATCAAGGGCGCGGTCGAAAAGCCGAACTCGTCGGCGCCCAAAAGTGCGCCGACGACAACGTCGCGGCCTGTTTTCAGGCCGCCATCGACCTGAAGGGCGATGCGGCCGCGCAGCCGGTTTTCAACGAGTGTCTGGTGCGTTTCGGCGAGGCCCATTTCCCAGGGACTGCCCGCATGCTTGATGGAGGTGAGGGGAGAGGCCCCTGTGCCGCCGTCATAGCCCGCGATGGTGATATGGTCGGCGCGCGCTTTCGCGACGCCGGCGGCAACCGTACCGACCCCCACCTCCGACACGAGCTTGACGGAGATGTCAGCGCGCGTGTTGGTGTTCTTCAGGTCGAAAATGAGCTGCGCCAGATCCTCAATCGAATAGATGTCGTGGTGCGGCGGCGGCGAGATAAGCCCGACGCCCGGCGTTGAATGGCGTACCTTGGCGATCCGCGCATCCACCTTGTGGCCGGGCAACTGGCCGCCTTCGCCAGGCTTTGCCCCTTGCGCGACCTTGATCTGGATCATGTCGGCGTTCACGAGATATTCGGTTGTCACCCCGAAGCGGCCAGACGCCACCTGCTTGATGGCCGAGCGCTGTGGATTGACCGAGCCGTCCCGCAACGGCTTGAAGCGGTCCGGTTCCTCGCCGCCTTCGCCCGTGTTCGACTTGCCGCCGATCCGGTTCATGGCAACGGCAAGCGTCGAATGGGCTTCGTGGCTGATGGAGCCGAAGGACATGGCGCCGGTCGAAAAACGTTTGACGATCTCGGAAGCTGGTTCGACTTCGTCAAGCGGAACGGCCTGACGGCCCATTTCGCCCGCGGATTTTATACGGAAGAGACCGCGGATCGAGAGTGCGGCTTCCTCATTCACCATGCGGGCATAGTCCTGGTAGGTCTCGAACGAATCCGTTCGTACGGCGTGCTGAAGTGTGGCAACGGCATCGGGAGTCCAAGCGTGGTTCTCTCCGCGGATGCGGTACATATATTCGCCACCCACTTCGAGGGCTGATTCAAGAACGGGATCGTCGCTGAAGGCGGCTTGATGGCGTTTCACGGTTTCAGCCGCCACACCCTCAAGGCCGACGCCTTCAATCGTCGTCGCCGTACCGAAGAAGTAACGCTTCACGAATTCGGTGGAGAGGCCGACCGCGTCGAAAATCTGCGCGCCGCAATAGGACTGGTAGGTTGAAATGCCCATCTTGGACATGACCTTCAAAATCCCCTTGTCGATCGACTTGATGTAGCGGTGGATGATCGCTTCTTCATCGAGTTCGTCGGGAAGATCTGCTTTCATCTCCAGCAGGGTTTCAAAGGCGAGATAGGGGTTGATCGCTTCCGCGCCATAGCCCGCAAGCACGCAGAAATGATGCACTTCACGTGCTTCGCCGGTCTCTACGACAAGACCCACAGCCGTACGCAAGCCCTTGCGGATAAGGTGATGGTGCACGCCGGCGGTCGCGAGCAGCGCCGGAATCGGAATGCGGTCGGAACTGACCAGCCGGTCTGAAAGAACAATGATGTTGTAACCGTCGAGCACGGCTTTTTCGGCGCGTTCGCAGAGATGATCGAGGGCCGCTTCCATGCCATCGGCGCACTTTTGGGCGGCGTAGGTCATGTCGAGCGTCTTTGCCTGGAACTGGTTGTCGCCGACCTCGCCGATCATGCGGATCTTTTCCAGATCCTCGTTTGTGAGGATGGGCTGGCGCACTTCAAGCCGTTTGCGGGTCGAAAGGCCGCGCAGATCGAAAAGGTTTGGGCGCGGGCCAATGAAGGAGACGAGCGACATCACGGATTCTTCGCGGATCGGGTCGATCGGCGGGTTCGTCACCTGCGCGAAGTTTTGCTTGAAATACGTGTAAAGAAGCTTCGGTTTTTCAGAGAGCGCTGAAACGGGTGTGTCCGTCCCCATGGAGCCGATCGCTTCCTGACCCGTCGTTGCCATCGGCGCCATCAGAAGCTTCAGATCTTCCTGAGTGTAGCCGAAAGCCTGTTGGCGGTCGAGCAACGGCACCCGCGAACGCGATTCGGCGGCCCGCACCGGAGGCATGTCCTCAAGCACGATCTGCGAGCGCTCAAGCCAGCGCTGATAGGGGTTCTCGTTGGCAAGCCTTTCCTTGATTTCTTCGTCCGCGATGATGCGGCCTTCCTCAAGGTCAATGAGAAGCATCTTGCCAGGCTGGAGCCGCCATTTCTGGACGATCTTTTCCTCCGGGATCGGAAGGACGCCCATTTCAGACGCCATGACGACGAGCCCGTCATCGGTGACGAGATAACGCGCGGGCCTCAGCCCGTTCCGGTCAAGCGTCGCGCCGATCTGGCGGCCGTTCGTGAACGCTACGGCCGCCGGGCCGTCCCAGGGTTCCATGAGGGCGGCGTGATAGGCATAAAAGGCGCGCCGCTTCTCATCCATCAAAGGGTTTCCGGCCCAGGCCTCGGGGATCAGCATCATCATGGCATGGGCAAGCGAGTAGCCGCCATTGACAAGAAATTCGAGGGCGTTGTCGAAACAGGCCGTGTCAGACTGGCCTTCATAGGAAATCGGCCAGAGTTTTGAGATGTCGCCGCCATAGAGTTCGGATTCGACAGAGGCCTGGCGGGCCGCCATCCAATTCACATTGCCGCGCAACGTGGTGATCTCGCCGTTATGCGCCACCATCCGTGAAGGGTGGGCCAGCGACCACTGCGGGAAAGTGTTGGTGGCAAAGCGCTGGTGAACGAGCGCAAGGGCGGATTTAAAGCGCCGATCGCGCAAGTCCTTATAATATGCGCCAAGCTGCTCGGACAGGAACATGCCCTTATAGGTGATCGTCCGGCAGGAAAGGGAGACGGCGTAGTAATCCGAGACGCCCTCGTGATCCCAACCGTAAACGACATTGGAAAGCGATTTGCGGGCAATGTGCAGTTTGCGTTCGAAATGGTCTTCGGAGGCGATTTTCGCGCCCCGGCCAACAAAAACCTGCCGGTGGAATGGCTCCGTTTCTATGACGCCGTCGCCTAGCATGGAATTGTCGGTGGGCACATCGCGCCAGCCGAGAAGTTGCAGACCTTCCTTTTCGGAAATGACTGCGAAGGCCTCTTCAATGCGCTGGCGCAGTTCGGTCTCGCGCGGCATAAAGAAATGGCCAACGGCATAATCGCCTTCACTTGGCAGTTCGATACCGAGCGCTGAGGTTTCGGCGCGGAAGAAGGCGTCGGGGATCTGGACAAGCATGCCTGCGCCATCGCCGGCCTTTGGGTCAGCGCCCACGGCGCCGCGATGGGTGAGGTTCTCAAGGATGGTGAGGCCGTCCGCGACGATCTTATGGGATTTCTCGCCATGCATGTTGGCGACAAAGCCAACTCCGCAGGCATCTCGGTCGTTGCGGCGGTCGTAAAGACCTTTTGCGGGTTTGAGATAGGGGCCGGACGGGCATGCTTCGAATTCCCTCCGGCGTGCTGCCGCGTTTTCGGCCTTTGCGTTTTTCGTCACGTGCCTCTCCATCGTGGCGTCTCCGCAGTTTAACCGCAGCCGGTCTCACCCGAAACCGCCCTTTAAGCGGTATCCGATGGATCGGCTTGCATCGGGATTTCCCGTCGCAAGTCGGCGCGTCGCTTTCCTTTTTCGAAATTGTGCGCGCTCGCCGCTGTGTTGCCGCCCGTTTGCCTAAGAGACCAAAAGGTGCGGGATTTTCTCCCGGCAACCACCTTTTGCCCCCAGCCTCTGCGCCCGGCGGTGGCGGACCACCGGATTTCACAGCATTGTTCGGTGACAGGAAATGTCAGCGATACTGACCTTTCCCGTTCTCAATCTGCCAGAAAAGCCGCCGTCCGGCAAGAGGCGCGTCCCGCAATAAAATTTATAAACATGAGGGGAAATTGAAAGGATGAAACAATCTTTCCGTTGGATTGACGGATGATTGCGCTGCGGCATGCTGACATAGATCAGTGTGCATTCGTCTTTCCAGCTTCGGAACCTTCGCGCTCTTCGCCCGACGGAGCCAATGATAGTATTAGGGACAGGGCCGGTTCGCAAACGCGTGATACGGAGTTTAGTTTCTTTGATTTCAGTCTGGATGCCCAGCTGCTTATATGAGCCGGGCGGATAGTACAGAACCTTCCGCAACGACATGCGTTTCAGACGGGCGACAAACTCGAAGCGATATCGGCATTGAGCGATATCGCGGTTTAAAACAAGGAGAAATCGAATGGCGAAACAAAGCATACATGCTGCGGCCATCGCTGGTGCGGTTGCAACCGCTCTAGCGGCGGTTACCGTCCCGACCGGCCATGCCAATGCGCAAGCGCAGGAAAAGTGCTATGGCATCTCGCTTGCTGGCGACAATGACTGCGCCGCCGGCCCTGGTACAACATGCGCCGGTACATCGACGGTCGATTTTCAGGGCAATGCCTGGACGCTCGTTCCGGCGGGGACCTGCGCGCAATACGGTTCGGTCGACGACCCGAATTCGGAATTCTACCTGCCGGGCGGCCGCGCGGGTCTTGTCCATGACAATGACGGCGGCAAACTGCAAGGCTTGGCCCGCGATCTGCCTGAGGGCATGCCGCTTGATGGGTTGACGCCCGTCGAAGGTGTCGATCCCTACACGCCTGCCTGACGCTGACAGGACGGTTTGAGTGAAAAGAGGGAATGCGCCGGCCGATGTCGGCCTTCCCCGCTCCGCGTGTTCCGCTGACGAAAGAGGTCCCCATCATGATTGCTGCGTCAGTACCTCAACGGGCCGGTGTCGGCCTCAAGGCCCAGCATTATCGCGATATCCTTGATGACGGACCGGATCTTGGCTGGTTTGAAGTCCATCCTGAAAACTATATGGGCGCGGGCGGGGCGCCGCATCACTATCTGACGCGGGTCCGCGAGAACTATCCATTGTCGCTCCATGGCGTCGGCCTTTCGATCGGTTCCGACGGGCCGCTCGACAAAGACCATCTTAACCGTCTGAAAGCGCTGGTTGAGCGCTATGAGCCAGGACTTTTCTCCGAGCATCTCGCCTGGTCCACCCATGACGATGTGTTCTTCAATGATCTCCTTCCCGTTCCCTACACGGAAGAGACGCTTCAACGCGTCGCCGATCATGTGGATGAAGTACAGGACGCGATTGGCCGGCAGATGCTGATCGAGAATCCCTCGACCTATGTGGCGTTTGAGGAAAGCACCATGGGCGAGGTCGAGTTCCTGTCATTGCTTGCGAAAAAGACGAGCTGCGGTCTGCTCCTCGACGTCAACAATGTGCATGTTTCGGCGGTCAACCATGGCCGCGACGCGTTCGCCTATGTCGACAGTTTCCCGCTTCACTTGGTAGGAGAGATTCATCTGGGCGGGCATGCGCCCGATACCGATGATCTCGGTCAACCACTTCTCATCGACGCGCATGACCGCGCCGTCGACGACCCTGTCTGGGCGCTTTACGATCATGTGCTCGCGAAGGGTGGCGCGAAACCGACATTGATCGAATGGGACAACGACGTTCCCGGATGGTCCGTGCTTTTCGAGGAGGCAAAACGCGCCGACGCCGTTCTTGAAAAACACAAGGCGGGCATAACGCATGACTGCGCTGCATGAGCTTCAGCAGGCCTTTTCCGCCGCGCTGAAAAACGCTGATGAAGAGGCTCCAATCTCCGTCAGGGGGCGCCCAGGCGAGAATCCGGCGAAACGTTTCGGCGTTTACCGCAACAATGTAACTGTGAGCCTTGTTGAGGCTCTGATTTCCGCCTTTCCTGTGGTGCACCGGCTGGTTGGCGATGATTTCTTCAGGGCCATGGCGCGCGTGTATGTCGGGCTTCATCCGCCGCGTTCCCCGCTTATGTTCGCTTACGGTGAGAATTTTCCGGATTTCGTGTCGGATTTTCCGCCTGCCGCAAGCTTGCCTTATCTTTCGGATATTGCGCGGATCGAAGCGGCATGGCGACGTGCGTATCATGCTGCGGATGAAAAACCACTTGCTATCGAGGCCATGGCCGCGGTCGAGCAGGAAAAGCTGCCCGGGTTGCGCCTGACGCTTCATCCGGCTGTTCACGTGGTGCGCTCGCGGTTTCCGGCTATCTCGATCTGGCTCGACAATCGCGGCGAAGAGCGCACCGAGCAGAGGATCGATATGAGTTCGGCCGAGGACGGTCTGGTTACGCGGCCGGCGCTTGATGTCGAGGTGAGGCGGCTGCCGTCTGGCGGGGCTGCTTTCATCGATGCGTTGCAATCGGGCGCGACACTTGAGGCGGCGGCGGGCGCAGGTGCTGATGATGGCAGACGATCCGGGGCTCGGTTTGAGTTGTCGGATCATCTTGTGGGACTGTTTCAATCGGGTGCCGTCGTGAGCCTCAATCTGGCGACGGTCGTTCCTTCGGGGAGTGCTGAACTATGAGCGGATTGGTGCGGATCTATACGGGCGTCTTCCATGCGATCGAACGCTTTCTGGAACCTTGGTTCTTAGGGTTTTTGGCGCGGTTCGTCTTTGCGGGCGTCTTGTTCTTTTACTTTTTCAACTCCGCGCTGACGAAAGTGGGCGACGGCGTTGCCGGCTTCTTCCAGATTCAAGCGGGTGCTTTTTTTCAGATTCTGCCTGCGGCGATGGAGCGCTTTAACTTCGACCCATCGCAAGTGCCTTTCTTCCCGCATGGATTGATGGTCTATGCGGGCACCTATGGCGAATTTGTCTTGCCGGTCCTCGTCGTAATCGGCCTTTTCACACGGGTCGCGGCTCTCGGCATGATCGCCTTTGTCGCCGTTCAGACCTATGTGGACATCGCTTTCCATGGTGTCGATACGCAAACAATCGGAATGCTTTTCGACAGGATTTCGAATTCTGCGATTACGGATCAGCGTACGCTTTGGCTTTTCCCGCTCATCTATCTCGCGGTGAAGGGTCCTGGGCTTTTGTCGCTTGATTGGCTGCTTGGGCGGAGCTTGGCGAAGGAAAAAGCAGAACCGGAGCCCGCCCTTTCGTCGTCAACTGCGGCGGTTGAATGATCGGCGAGGGACCGCTACCACTGGTTTTGGAGTTCTTCCGGTTTGATCGCGTCAAACCGGGCTCCAATTCCTGGAGGTGCCGGGTATCCTAGCAGAAAGCCAGCGCCCACATGGCCTGGACGCGCTTCGACATCGCGGCGGCAGCCTGATCGGACGGTCCACCATGTATTTTGCAAGCGACAATTGCGCGGGCGCATCGGCTAAGGTTCTGACTGCGCTCGAGGCGGCAAACACCGGCTATCAGATCTCCTATGGCGGGGATGAGATCAGCACCCGCGTGACGGAACGGTTCGCGGAGCTTTTCGAACGCGATGTAGGTGTCGTCCAGGTTGCGACAGGGACGGCCGCGAACGCTGTCGCCCTGTCCGGTCTCGTTCCGCCTTATGGCGCGATCCTCTGCCATGAGGAAGCACACATCATGACGGATGAGTGCGGTGCGCCGGAACTCTTTACCGGCGGGGCCAAGCTGTTGCCGCTGCCCGGCGAAGGCGCGAAGCTGTCGCCAACGACCGTATTGGCGTCGCTTCAACGCTTGCCGCTCGACAATCAACATCACACGCCGCCACGCGTCCTGAGCATTACACAGGCGACGGAATGCGGCCTCGTCTATACACCCGACGAGATCACAGCTCTGTCCGAGATCGCAAAGGCCTACGGTCTTGCACTTCACATGGACGGCGCGCGCTTTGCCAATGCTGTTGCGGCACTCGGCTGCACGCCGGCTGAGACCAGTTGGGAAGCGGGCGTCGATGTGCTCTCCTTCGGAGCAACAAAAAATGGCTGCCTCGCGGCTGAGGCCGTTGTCGTTTTCGATAAGGCGGAAACCCGCGACCTCATTTTCCGGCGGAAACGTGGCGGACATCTTGTCTCCAAGAGCCGTTTCATCGCCGCTCAGCTTGAAGCGTATCTGGCCGAAGGCCATTGGTTGGAACTGGCCGCCCACGCAAACCGCATGGCGGCGCGCCTCGGTGCGGGGATTGAGAAAAGCGGGGTAGCGCGCCTTTGCTGGCCCGTTCAGGCAAATGAGGTCTTTGCCGTCTTCGACAGGACGGTCGATGCGAGGCTGAAGGCCGCCGGCGCCATTTATTTCGAATGGGCGTCGAAGGGGCACACCCTGCCCAAGCATATCGGTGGAAATGAAGTGCTTGCCCGGCTCGTGTGTTCATTTGCGACGGGCGAGGGTGATGTCGATCAGT
>JAKSCL010000043.1 GCA_022360615.1 Hyphomicrobiales bacterium | reverse complement strand
CTCGCCGGCCGCTATCGGGCGACCCTCGCCGCCGCCCGAACCAAGCCGCCCGGCGATGAGGCCCACCGCTCGCTCGACGCGGCGCTCGCCTGGTTCCTGAGCGTTGGACGGGAGTAGAGTACGTGGCGTGTTGGCCTGCGATTTCTGAACAGCTAGGCTTTGGGTATTGGTGATTTCCATCGATAAAAAGTTGCGGTTGGCCTGCGATTTCTGAACAGCTAGGCTGAGAGAGTTTGGCGATGCCTACACTCAGGCGTTGCGGTTGGCCTGCGATTTCTGAACAGCTAGGCTGAGATCGTCGAGCGCATGAAGCGCCTGCAGGTTGCGGTTGGCCTGCGATTTCTGAACAGCTAGGCTTGATCGGGAGGCCTTCGGCATGATCACTCAGTTGCGGTTGGCCTGCGATTTCTGAACAGCTAGGCTCGATGTTGCCTCAATTCCTTGTTTGCAAAGGGGATTTGAGGCTTCATCGGCGCCAAAAACCGGCGGTCAACACTAGAAAAGCGCGATTTGCTCCGGGTTTTTCTTGCGCGCGCGGCGGCCCTGGTCGCTGAAGCGGACGATTTTCTCGTATTGGCGATCGGTAAATTGGAAAATGAATACATCGCCGCGCTCCGGCAGATTGGTTTCGATCCGGCGGACATGGGTGTCGAACTGCTCCTGCCCGTTCACCAGCCTAAGATAGTTCGAAAGCTGACTCATCTCAAATCCTTGATCGAGCAGGAACTGCCGGAATTTCGTTGCCTGCGCCCGATGTCTTTTCGTGTCCACTGGCAGGTCGAAGGTGACAAGCATCCACATGAGCCGATACGCGGACAGGTGCGTCGGTTCCGTCCGCTCTCTCCGTGTTTGTGTGTAAAGCGTTGTCATGGCGCGGCCGCGTTAAGGCGCGCG
The DNA here is from genome assembly GCA_022360615.1 of Hyphomicrobiales bacterium. Classification (GTDB taxonomy): domain Bacteria; phylum Pseudomonadota; class Alphaproteobacteria; order Rhizobiales; family JAKSCL01; genus JAKSCL01. The sequence continues at coordinate 4,521 of JAKSCL010000043.1, read as the reverse complement.
AGGCCGTTCCATGCCAATGGGTCAAGCGGCAGCGGCAATCCGAGATCGCGCCCTTCGCCGCAGAATACGGCCGCAAGCTGTTGCGCCATGCGGGCCGCATGCACGTGCAGCGGGCTCATGCCGCCAGGCGTCAGCAGATCGAGCGAGGAGAGCGCCGCGAGCGCGCGTTTGACATCGGGCGTCACCTCCGCCGCACCGTCCTTCGTCAGATTGTAGACCGCGCGGTCGACAATCGGCCGGTACGGCTCCATGAGGTCGTCTGCAAGCGCAAATGCGTTGCCCCGATTCGCATGGTAAAGGCCGATCGAGGGATGAAGCCCGGCCGCGCAAATACCCCGGCTCACGCAAGCGCGCAAAACCGTATAGCCGTAGTTGAGCAGCGCGTTCGCCCCATCGCCGCTCTGGTCGCGGCGGAAGTCCGGCCCCATCAAGGCCTGCCAATAGCGCCGGGCCGCTTGCGCCTCGATATTGTCCGGATCGCCCGAGCGCACCTTGCGCGCCAGCATGTCGAACGGCCGAGCATCCGCGCCCACCGAGGCCAGCACGGAGCCCTGCATGCGGATTTTGGCGATCACGATGCCGCGTCAGAGCCGCTTCGCTACGGGCCGGGAGGCGTCCACCTGCGCGTTCAGGCGGGCGCCTTGAAGATGGTTGCCCTCCAGCGGCCAGATGCAAGCCACGGGCGCGTGGTTTTGCGCGCACAGGACGACCGGGACCGAGCGTTCCGAAAGACGGGTGAAAACGGTGTTTGACCAGGTGAGACCGTGCGCATGCGCGATGACGCCGCCAATGTCGTCGAGCGCGACGCGGCCCAGTTCCTTACGGTCCTTCGAGACCGTGAGGAAACCCCGGTGGATGGCCACATGCAGGCCGTCCGTGGAAAGATCGACCACACGCTGCATGAGTGGATACTATCATCCATGGGCGTTCAAGGCGCGGCTTTGCTTTACCTTTGGTTAACCCTCGTCCCTTTCCCACCATGGACCGGGATCGAAAACCTGGCCGATCTCGTCGATGCGCACTTGCCGGGGCCTGTACACCTTCAGGGGGTTGGGCATCGGCCGTAGCGGTTTGTAGGTCTTGTCCTTCTCGCGTTTGTCGAGGTCGCCCGCCTCGTTGTGCGGGTCGAGGTAGAGCTGCTTGTTGCGCTGATCGAATTTGCGCACGACCGCGATCACGCGGTCTCCCGTTTTGGGGTCGTTATAGGCGACCATGTCGCCCTTTTTCAGGCTCATGATCTTGCGCGCGTTGTGATGTTCGCGCCGCATCCGGGGAACGAAATCCGGCCTGTGGGCGTCGAACACGCTCACGACCTCCGCATCCCATCTCCCGTCCGGCAGTTCCCAGACCTCGAACCGGTCGTTGCCGCCGGGCAGATAGCCCTTCTTGTGGCGCCCGTCTCCGTGGGTGATCCACACCGGACTGACGGTTTCGGCAATGCGCACCCGGCGTGTCCCGCGAAACTTCGGATCGGTTTTCAAAAATTCGAGAATGGCGTTGCGGTAGGCCTTGGCCTTTTCGGTCGGCTTGAGCTGGCCGTTTTCCTCGATATGCCGGGTCGCCTGCCGGAGCCGGTCGCGCAATTCGGAATGGCCATGCGCATTCCCCCGGATCTTCATGATATCGGCGGCGCTCTTGATGTCGGCGATTGGGATGCGGCGAACGGCCAGCTCATTGCCGTTTTCGTCCCTTTCGCCGGTCTGGCCGTAGGCGGTCTCGTTGTGCAGCTTGCCTGCGGTCTGGCCCCGGCCTTGGGCGTAGCCCGCGCGGCTGATCGTGCCGTGATCCGGCTTGTGGGAGACGATGATGCCGTTCACCGCCGCGCGGACGTCCTCGCGGAAGCCGGGCCAGGGCAGCGGGACCTTCTCGATCACCCGTTCCGCGCCGCGTTCCTCGGCGGCGGCCGATGCCGTTGCAAGCTTCTGAATGAGGGCCCGGGAGGTGCAGGCGATGACGATGGCGTCGATGGCGTGATGCCGGTGATCGAGCCGGTTCTTCGATTTCTGGATATTGCCGCTGACGAGATTGTGGCCCAGAAGCAATTCGTTGAGGCTCCAGTGGCGGCGCAGCATCTCGGTCATCCGGCCGGGAAGGGCGCGCACGCGGGCGTGACGCTTGAATACGCCGTCGAGGTCCGCCTCCTCATGGTCATAAAGGTGGGCGAGATAGGTCAGCGCCAGCCTTGAGATGTACTGCATGTCGGTGAGCTGGCGGGCGAGGAAGCCCTCTTCGTCGCCGAAGCGTTCCATCGCATCTTCGGCGAAGCGCCATTGCTTGTTTTTCGGCAGGGTCGTGGCGCGGGCGAGGATATCCCGGTAGCGCGCCTTCCATTGCGGCACGTCCGCCGGTGGCCGGTTCTTCTTCTCGCGGTTGCAGGGCGTGCAGCAGAGCAGCTTGTTGGCCTGGCCGTCGTCCAAGGTCTTGGAATAGGGCAGGATGTGATCGATATCGGTCTCGCCGTTGAACAGCATGCGCGGCGCGATGGCCTTGCCGCAATAAATGCACACGCGGTTCTCAGGTTTGGTGTTGAGTTCTTCCCAAAGCTTCAGGCGCAGGCGGTTATAGCCGGTATCCGATTGCTTGTAGGTTTCGGTAAGCTCCTTGCTGCGCCGCTTCGCCTCCTTCGTGTTGAGGCCGATGATCCGGTTGACCTTGTTGCGCTGTTCTTCGTTCAGCTTGAGTTCGCGCCCGACCTCGATGGCGATGCGGTCCGGTTTCCCGTGCTTTTTGATGAGCGCGTTGACGGTGCGGCGCAACTGGTTGAGCACGATATGGACCGTCGGATTGGTGATGCGGCCCTTCACCTCGTCCCAATGCGGGTCGTCTTCCGCTGCCTCGCCGCCGGTGCCCGGCGGGATGTGGCGCTCCAGCACCTCCTGGTATTTCGGCAGTCTATCGGCGCCCTTGCGGCTGGGGTCGGCCTCGGAATTGGTCCGGCCGTAAACACTGATGGAAGCGGCGGCCTCGGTGATGACAAAGCCGTTCCCGTCAACCTCGTGCTCCATGGCGTCGGCCAGGGCTGTGAGCGCGGAAGGACCGAGCCGCCCGAAGCCGTCCGGCACCGGCGTCCCGGCCACCGCGCCGGCATGGGCCTTGTCCAGCCCGGCCTCGGTTTCCAGCCAGCGCACAAGGTCCGCGTCGTCGTCCGCCGTGCGCAGCTTTTCGGTGATCTCCGCCTGCCGCTCGGCCGGCAGGTCCGCCCACCGGTTCCCGAAGCATTCCGGCCGCGACATCCGGAAATAGATTACATCGCCGTCTAGATCGCCGCGGTTGCCGGTCTCCTTGTTGAAGCGCACCTCCTTGCCCAGCTTCAAAACCTTCCGCAATTTCGAGAACGGCATCTTGCCCTGTTTGTTCAGGTCCGTGCGCAAGGCCGAGACGAGCGCATTGCGCTGGTCCGGCGTCAGCTTGCGGTGCTGCTGGTCCTCGCCGACGATCTCGAGTTCGTTCACCTCCTTTAAAAGCCGGAACTTTTGGAACAGGGGATGCGCCTTCGGCGCGCGGTCTTCCTTATGGGGCGGGTAGGAGCATTTGCCGGGCAGGGCCGGCTTCAGAGGGCGCTGATGGAACACCGCCTCGCGGATGTCCTGGACGATGCCGGGCGTAAGCATGTCCGGGTGAAAGCGCCGTTGGCTCTCCATGATGCGGTCGAATTCATGCTCAAGCGCGGCGCGGGAGGGGTAAAACGCGTAATCTTGATTGCCAGCCGTCAGCCGGGCGCGCACGGAAAGCCCTTTTTCGCGGCGCATATGCAGCCATTCGCCATAGGTGCGGGCGCCGTCCTCCAGCCGCTTTTCCTCAAGCGCGCCGATGCCCATCGCGATCTTGCCGCGCTCGGGGTCGTTGGAATCCGTCTTTCGGTTGGATTTGAAGCCGCGCCGCTGGTTAAGGTGAACGATGGCGCGGCCCAGTTCGTGAGACGTCAGCGCATTGTCGAGAGCGCGCGCCCTCAGGGCGTATATCGAGGCCGATAGGTCGCCGTCCTTCCCGTCCTGCGTTTTATCCAGCAGCGCCTTGCGGCCCGCCGCATCGCCCGGCATCATGCCGTATTGCGTGAGGAGGTGGAGCAAACGCTTGCGGCGTTTCAGATAGCGGTCGCGCCGCCGCCGCGCGCCGCGCGCCTCGCGCCGGGCGACCGCGAGCGAGGCGTTCGACTTGGGGTCGCGGCCGGCCATCCCGGACTGGGAGAATATCCGCACGCCGCAAGCGACGATGCGGCCCGGCTTTTCGGGGTGCGCGCCCGGCTCGCCATGGGTTTCGATGATGGCGAAGCCCAAGCTGTGGGTCCCTAAGTCAAAACTTGCTGTTTTCATATTAAAGACTTGTAGGGAATTGACAGGGATTGTGCAATCTCTTATACGAAGGATGTCATTTTGGAAATGAGAAAAATAGGAACCAATCCAACGACAAACTTAATGGGAAAGTAGCAAGGCCACGTACGAGATTTTTTATAACGATGATAATTATTTGCGTCGTAAAGAATAGCCCGATCAATTTATTGATTACTCGTATGATGAGTAT
>JAKSCL010000403.1 GCA_022360615.1 Hyphomicrobiales bacterium | reverse complement strand
GGCGATCTGGGGGCTCGCTCTCATTGCCGTTCTCAACGATTCCAGCGTCGCAAAGGGGCTGGCTGCCGGAATTCTCGGCATCCTCGTCAGCACCATCGGATACTCCGACACCGGTCTGTTGCGCGGAACATTCGGCAGCATCTATCTGCTTGACGGCATCCCGACGATCCCGGCGCTGATTGGCCTTTTTGCAGCCTCCGAGCTTATTTCCCTGGCCGGCAAGGACTATCTCGTCTCCGACCGTGAACTGCGCAGGATCAAGCTCCGCCCGATCCTAAACGGCGCCGGCGACACCCTGCGTGCTTGGCCAAAAGTGCTGCGCGGGTCGGCCATCGGGACAACTATTGGCATTGTTCCAGGTGTGGGAGCGAGTGTCGCTAACCTGGCCTCCTATGCCGCCGCCAAACGCCTATCCTCCCAACCGGAGAGCTTTGGCAAGGGCAACCCAGCCGGGGTTGTCGCCTCCGAATCCGCCAATTCCTCCTCCGAGGGCGGCGGCATGGTCACGCTCCTGGCGCTGGGCATACCGGGTGGGGCAGGCACCGCGATCCTGCTCGGTGCCTTCGCCATGCACAATGTCACCGGTGGTCCGCGTTTCATCGCGGAGAATACCGATGTGGTCTATGCGCTGATCCTTGGCAATATCGCCCAGGCGATCCTCCTGTTGGGGGTTGGATTGATCTTTGTCTTTCTTGCCAGCTCCATTGTGAAGATCCGTCTGAGCTATCTCATTCCCTTCGTGCTGGCGGTTTGCATGATGGGTGCCTATGCCATCACGGGGTCGATGGTCGGCCCCCTGACCGTCGCAGGTGCCGGCGCACTCGGTTACGTGATGCGACGTTACGGCTACCCCGTCACCGCGACGGTGGTGGGCCTGCTTATCGGATCCATGGCTGAAGGGGAACTGACCCGCAGTTGGCAGATATCCGGCGGGGACCCGGCCTTTCTACTCGAACGCCCGATCGCACTTATCATGCTGGCGATGTTGGCCGTCGTGCTGACGATGTTGCTGATCAAGCGGCATCGAGCCAAGACCAAGGTCGCAATTTCCGAATAGGAGGCGGACTCATGGGGGTGCCACGCACCTGTGTTGCGAAGATCTGGGACGCACATCGTGTGCTGCCTCAACATGGCAGTGACTTGCTGTACATTGACCGGCACTATCTGCATGAAGGGTCGCATCACGCCTTCGCGCGTCTGCGCGAGACAGGCCGTACGGTGCGTCATCCAGAGCTGACATTCGGTGTGGCCGATCATTATGCGCCCACAAATCCGGCCCGCGCGCCCGAAGTTGCAGCGACGATGATCGGGCGGCTGAAACGCAACACACAGGACTTCGGCATTGATAGCTTCGGTATCGGCGATCCGCGGCGGGGCATTGTCCATGTGGCCATGCCCGAACAGGGACTGACCCTGCCGGGATTGACCGTCGTCTGCGGCGACAGTCACACCGCGACCCACGGGGCTTTCGGTGCTTTCGCCTTCGGCATCGGCGCCTCCGAGGTGGCCCATGTGCTGGCAACCCAGACCCTTTGGCAGAAACGCGTGCCGGTGATGCGCATCCATGTGACGGGCCGCTTGTCCGTTGGCACCACCGCCAAGGATCTGGCGCTGGCGATCATCTGGCGCATTGGCACCGACGGAGCCAGCGGCCATGCCGTGGAGTATGGCGGCGCGGCGATTGCGGCCCTGTCCATGGAAGAGCGCATGACGCTGTGCAACATGACAATTGAGATGGGTGCGCGTTCGGGCCTCGTACCGCCGGATGAGACTGTTTTTGCCTGGCTCAAGGGACGCCCGATGGCCCCCACGGGCGCCGATTGGGACGCGGCCATCGCCGAATGGCGCAGCCTGCGCGCTGATCCCGGTGCGGTTTATGACCGCGACTTGACCATGGATGCGGCGGGGGTTGCCCCGATGGTCACTTGGGGCACCAGCCCTGAACAGGTGGCGCCCGTCGATGGTGCCGTGCCGCAGGATGCCGATTCAGATGCGCTGAAGTATATGGGGCTCGTTCCTGGAACGCCGATCACCGGGATCACCGTGGATCGCGCCTTTATCGGCAGTTGCACCAATGGCCGCCTTAGTGACCTGAAGGCGGCCGCAAAGGTGTTGAAGGGCCGCAAGGTTGCCGTGCCGCTCTTGGTGTCACCGGGCTCCGATGACGTGGCGCGCCAGGCCGAGGTTGAGGGTATTGCGGAGATCTTTCGCGCCGCCGGGGCCGAATGGGGTGCTAGCGGCTGTTCGCTCTGTGTCGGCATGAATGGCGATGCCGTTGCCGCGGGCGAGCGCTGCGCATCGTCATCGAACCGCAACTTCCGAGGCCGCCAGGGTCCAGGAGCCCGCACGCATCTGATGAGTCCCGAAATGGTCGCCGCCGCCGCCGTCGCCGGCCGGATCAGCGATGCCAGGGCTATGGCTGCCGAGGCGGAGGAAGGATGATCATGCAACCGATCCGTACGATTGTCGGGCCGGCCGCCGCCTTGCCGCTCGCCAATGTCGATACCGATCAAATCATTCCGGCCCGGTTCATGAGCCGGTCCCGCGCCGAGGGCTATGGCGGGCAGTGTTTCCACGACCTGCGCTTTGACGAGGACGGTCGTCCTCGCGACGATTTCCCTCTCAATACCCTGTCTGTTGCGCCTAAGGTGCTGGTGACGGATGACAATTTCGGCTGCGGCTCCTCGCGCGAAGCGGCAGTCTATGCGCTCCTTGATTATGGCGTGGCCGCGGTGATCGCACCTGGTTTTGCTGACATCTTTCGGTCTAACGCGGGTAAGAACGGATTGCTCGCCATTACCCTTCCCGAAGCCGATGTTCAGTCGCTGCGCGAACGCCTGATTGCGGAGCCCGGCATCAAGGCGATTGTGGCTCTGCCGGAGCAGCGCGTCAGCATTGGCGATTATGCCTTCAGCTTTGAGATCGACCCGCGCCTGAAACACTGCTTGCTGAACGGCCTCGACGACCTCTCTGCGACGCTGGAGGAACGGGACCGCATCGAGGCTTTCGAGGAAGTCTATTTTGCCACGCGCAACTGGGTCATGCCGACCCGCGCCTAGCGGGCGCCCAGACGTCGTGCCCAGCCATTGATCTCATCGCGAAGGGGGATATTGAGAATCTGATCGTCGAAGTGAAACAGGAATTCATCGTGATCATCATCACGCGAAAATTGGCGGAAAGGTAAAAATTCTCTTCCTCTTCGATCTTCAGGGGGAAAATCAAGAGAGATTGAAAATGGCTCTGTTTTCCTCAAGAGCTTGAGCGATGCGGTCTTCATATCCATCCAAAAGCTGCGGAAGGTCAGAAGGATTCTCCAAACCTTCTTCTTCGATGCGCGCGCGCCGCGCGTCGATCGCTTCCTGCAGCAGATTGAGCAGTGCATTTTCTGTTGTGAAAGGTTCCGGTTCCTGACCTCTCTCCCGGGCCATCCGTTCGACAGTGCGTTGGCCGCTGGCGCGTTGTTGCGCCCATTCGGCAGAGGTGGCGCGTTCTTCTATGCTGACGGAGTCCAGAAACCGGTTCATCGCCTTAAAACGGCTTTCATGATCCCCAAGGTGGGGATCGGCATGTGACTCGAATGCGCTGGTCGGACCGCTGCCAAAGCCCATCGCGTTGCCTTGCTGCTGGCGCATGAGCGAAACAGCGTAATCTTGTTCACGTTTGGAAAATAAGCCGCCCTCATTGCTGGACACCGCGTAAAGCGCCCGGCGGTCCAACTCACCGAGAGCTGTGTATATATCCCTGCCTCCGGAACTGTTGTGATCAAAGGGCTGACCGCTTGCGCGCATGGCGTCATAACGGCTGTCAATGCTCTCGCGTGCCGCCTGCGCGACTTCGGCAAAAGGTCTGTTTTGCGAGAAAGGCTGCGCCCCCGGATCGACGACCGCAGCCGCCAGATTGACCGTCGAAAACCCTTCGCGGCCAGCGTAGAACTTCTGCCAATAGGACGCCTTAACCGATAAGGCGGCGCTCTCTGCCGCACGCAAAGCCTCTTGCGAAATCGAAACCGTATCGACGGTCAAGGCCTTCTGAGTGCCTGCATCAGCCTGCGTCTTCTCTGCACGGCTTTGCGTGTCTCTATTTGGATTTTGCGCGGAAAGCTTCTGTGCCGAGAGATAAGGTGACGGCGTTTTTGAAATGCTGACCATCCACATGCGCTCTTTACGTAGAGGCACCCATGTCGGGCATCGTAGTGTGATTATGGCATATATCAATAGTGATAAGCTGTGACGTACGCATTCGAGTAGTGAGGGGTAGTTTTTCCTGCGCTATGCTCGCGCATATGGGCAGTGTAATTCTCTCACTGTAACCCTGGTTTTGTGCTTAACGGTCAATCCGATCCAGAAGCGATCCGC
>JAKSCL010000047.1 GCA_022360615.1 Hyphomicrobiales bacterium | reverse complement strand
TTGAAGACGTAGCCGAGGATGCGCGGGAATGTGAGCAGGAAGACGCGGTGAGGGCGCTCGCAGCCCGTCTTTTGCCAAAGCCGGTCGATATGGGGGCGCAGGGGCGAACCGTCGCGGGGACCGTGATCCTTGTCGTGGAAAGAGAAAAGGTTCCAACGGTTATAGGAGATGAGCCGCAAGCGCCGGGCGGTCTCATCCAGCCGGTCGATATCGAGGAAAAGCGAAAAAACCCGATAGATAAAGCGGTGACCGAACGGTTTGAGACGGCCATGCATGACCTTGCCGACATAGATGCCGGTCTCCGGCGCCCCCCCGGCGTGTACGTTCTTGTTTGTCACTCGGCCGCCTCTGCGATCCGTCTGTCCCGTTCCCAAGGGATGGTCCCGCCGAGCGCCCGCACCACCTCGAGGCCGGACGACAGGCCGTCCTCATGAAAGCCATGCCCATGATAAGCGCCGCAGAACCAAGTGTTCCTCTCGCCTTGCAGCTCCTTCAGCATGACCTGGCCCTTGAGCGCTTCGGCATCATACTGCGGATGATCGTAAAGGAAGCGGCCAAAGGTCAAATCCGGGTCCGGCTCAAAGGGCGGATTGAGGCTCACAAAGACCGGGCGGCTCCGGTCAAGGTTCTGCAGGCGGTTCATCCAATAGCTGACGGTAACATTGTCTTCGCCGTCGCTTTCAAGCGCGCCGGTTTTGGCGCACGGCCCGTTCTGGTCGGGCCATGTCATGAAATTCCAGGAACACCAGACGCGTTTCCGCCTTGGCATCAATTTCGGATCGCGGTGCAGGAAAACACGGTTTTCGCGATAGGGAATGCGCGAAAGGGCGGCATGTTCCCGTTCGCTCGCCGCACCGCCCAGGATGGCACGTGCCTGATCGCTGTGTGTCGCGATGATCAGATGATCGAACGTGTCCCGGTCGCCCTTGCCATCGATGACCGTGATACGGCCATTCTCGCGCTCAATGGCTTTGACCGGCGAGGAAAGGCGCAGGTTATGGCGGTAGCGCGCAACCATCTTCTCCACATAACTGCGGCTGCCGCCCCGAACCGTGCGCCACGTGCTTTGGTTGAATTGCAAAAGCCGGTGGTTGTCGAAGAAGGCAATGAACGTTTCAGCGGGAAAGTCCAGGATGCGCGAGGAGGGCGTCGACCAGATGGCAGCCCCCATTGGGATGATATAATGCCCGATAAAGCGTTTCGTGAAACGCTTCTCGTCCAGATAATCGCCCAGGTTCAAACCTTTCAGGCGCCCCCCGGCAAGATCCGCCTTGGCGGTTTTGTTGAAGCGCAGGATTTCGGTCAGCATGGTAAGGAAACTGGGCGAGGCAAGGTTCCGCTTCTGAGCGAAAATGGCGCGCAGGCCGTCTCCCGACCATTCGAGCTTTCCGCCCTCAAGCGAGACGGAAAAGCTCATATCGCTGCCTTCGGTTTCGACGCCAAGCGTATCGAATAAAGCGGTGAGATGCGGATAGTTCAGCGTGTTATAGACGATGAAACCCGTATCGACCGACATGGGCGCGCCGTCATAGTCTATATCGACCGTTGCGCTATGCCCGCCCGGGCGGTCCCGCCGTTCATAGACGACCACCTCGTAGGACGGTGAAAGGGCCCAGGCGGCAACGTTGCCGGAAATCCCGGTCCCTATGACGGCAATACGCATTACGGTTTTACTCCTAACTGTTTCCTTCGAGCGGCATTACCCGGAAAGCGCCTTGAAGGCCTTAAGCGCGCGGTCGCGTGCCTCGCTGTGATCGATAATCGGCGCTGGGTAGGTCTCGCCAAGTGTTATGCCCGCTTCAGACAGGACGGTTATTGGTGCTTCCCACGGTTTATGGATGTACTTGTCGGGCAGGTCTTTGAGCTCTTGCACCCACTTACGGACATAAACACCGTTCGGATCGAACTTTTCTCCCTGAAGCACCGGATTGAAAACCCGGAAATAGGGCGCTGCATCTGCGCCGGAGCCGGCGACCCACTGCCAACTTGCCGGGTTGTTCGCCATATCGGCGTCAACGAGGGTGTCCCAGAACCAGGCTTCGCCTTCGCGCCAGTCGATCATCAGGTCCTTGATCAGAAAGGAACCGGCCACCATCCGCACACGGTTGTGCATCCAGCCGGTGCGCCAAAGCTCGCGCATGCCGGCATCGACAATCGGGTAGCCGGTGCGGCCTTCCTGCCAGGCCTTCAAACTTTCGTGATCTTCGCGCCAGGGAAAGCCGTTGAACTTCTTCTGATAATTGGCGCTGTCGAGACCGGGATTGTGGAAGAGAAGGTGATAGGAGAATTCCCGCCAGCCGAGTTCCGACTGGAATTTCGCCACACTGTCACTTGCGCCATTCGAGCGCGCATAACGGACGCTTTCATGCCAGATCTGGCGTGGTGAGATCTCACCGAATCTGAGATGGGGCGAGAGCTTTGACGTGCTTTCGGTATCGGGACGGTTGCGCTTGTCCTTATAGCCGCGCACGGGCCCGCTGAGAAAAGCCTCAACCCTCTCCGCTGCACCGTCTTCGCCGGGAGTCCATTCTTCGGCAATCCCATCTGACCAATCGGGCTTTTCCGGCAACAGCGCCCAGTCTTTAAGCGCATCGCTTTCAATCGTTGCGCTCGAAGCCGGAAGCATTGTGATGGGTGCAAGCATGTCACCGGGCTCGCCGAGGGCGCGCGCCGCTCTCCAGAACGGCGTGAATACCCGCATCGGGCCGCCGGTCTTGCCATTCACGGTCCAGGGTTCGTAAAGGAGATGGCCATTAAAGGTCTCGCAGCGTATGCCTTTGCCCTTGAGCGCCGATTTGATGGCCTTGTCGATTTCGACCTCGGCCGCCCGGTAGCGCCGGTTCCAGAAGACCGCCTCCGGCCTCAGTGTTTCGGCAAGATCGCGGATGACGTGAGCTGCCTTTCCGCGCCGCAGAACCAATTTGGACCCGGCCTCCTCAAGAGATGTCTCGATGCTCTCAAGGCTCTTGTGCAGCCACCATTTTACTGCGCCGCCGAGCGGGCGCAGGCCTTCGCTTTCCTCATCGAGAATGTAAAGCGGAACAACCGGTGCGCCGCTATTTGCGGCCTCTGTAAGGGCCGGATTGTCGGCCAACCGGAGATCGTCCCGAAACCAGACGATGACCGGTGCTTGAGCGCTCTTCGCCATTTATTCTTTTTTCTTACCTTCTACGAATTACGCTCTGGCTGAGTGCTGTCTCAGCCGCTCCACAATCCGGTTCTCCGGTTTGCCGCTTGTCCGCCGGGCCCGGCGCTATTCGGAAAAACCTGAAAAACACAGGCCTTGTCTTGCGGAGTTCCACCGAAATCGCTCCACCGGGTAATTAAGGCCGGAGACGGCGTTGAAAAGCGTTCTGTGCCGGATTGCGAAACTAGGCCGCGTTTTCGCGATTTCGAGGGTATAAGGCCGATCAAGCCGAAGGTTTCGATGCCTTCAGAACGTATCCGATGACTTCTGCCACCGCACGGTAGAGTTCGACCGGGATTTCCTCGTCGATGTCGACGCCGGACAGCGCCTCGGCGAGCGCGTGGTTGCCCTCTATCGCCACATCGTGCTCCCGCGCCGTCTCGATGATCCTGCGGGCGACTTCGCCACGGCCCTTGGCCGTCACTTTCGGGGCCGCGCCATCATCGTCTTCATAGCGCAGTGCGACGGCGATATCGTCGACGCTCCTGCTCATGCCGTTTGGTCCGCCATGGCCCCTGCGTGCGGCGAAGCCGCATGGTCTTCGTGGGAATGCACGCTCAGGCGGCCGAGCGTCAGTCCTGCTGCTTCAAGCGCGGTTCGAAGCCGCGGCTCGCCCTCTGAAAGGCGCGCGGCGATTTCTTCGCGCTCGGCCCGAAGCACGATGCCGACGGTGAGGCCGCGCAGCGTGACCTCTGCGCTGACCGGCCCGGTCTCTTCGAAATCGAGTGCGAACCGCATCGTCCAGGTCCGTTCCGCCGGATCGCCTGAACGACGGTCGTCGCCGGCAATCTGGAACTGCATGACGGAAGCCGTCTGGCCGAAGAGAGCGGGTATCTCGAAATTCCACTCGCGGGCATTGGTGCTTGTGCCGAGGTCACGCACCAATTCGCCACCGTTCAAAGACGAAACCTGCGAGAGGCGCAGACGGTGGAGCGCCGCTTCCGTCATCTCCAGAAGCCGGCTCAATCCGTCGCCTGTCGTGAAATCAGGCAGGTTGACGGCGGCCGGCACACGCTGCGCACCGGGCAACTGGCCACGCACCGGAGGCGGGGGCGCGAAGGCGTTGGCGGCCGGAAGCCGCGGGCTTGCCGTATCGCCGCGCATGGAGGACAAAACCGAACGGAGATTAAGAAGCGCCGACTTCATGTCTGGCGCGCCGTCACCCGGCGGCAGACCGCGCGCGAGAGCGGCTTCTTGAAAGATGCCCGATTGCATCTGCGCCGATTTAATGTTGCCGCCGCTCGGATTGCTATTCAGGTCGAGTTTCACGCCCAGAAGGTGGCGCATGACCCCGTCAAGGGCAGGCGGCAAGGCGGCTCTTTGCTGCGGCTGCGCCATGATGGCGCCCAATGAGCCTAGAAGCGGTGCAACGCTGTTTTGACTGGCAACGGCCCGGTGAACCGTTTGTGCGACGATTGCAGGTTGGCCAGTAGCAGCCGCCTGCCCCGCCGATGCGGCAATAGCCGGCGCGGCACTTGGAAGACCGGCCGAAAGCGTTGCGGTGCGCTGATAGGCCGAGGCCGAAACGGCGTTTTGCGATGCCGCGATTTGACTGTTTGCCGTCTGCGTTTGTGCCAGCGATGCCGCGGCGTTTGCGCCAATCGGCGTTTGAGGCGCATTCGCAGCCGGCATAAACGACAATGCAGCTTGGGCAGGCGCCGTTGAGACCGGCGCCGGAGTGTGAGCGGGCGAAGGCGCGGCGCCGGTGGAAGCCGCGCCAGGAGAGGGCGTGGCCGATGGCGGCGGCGTTGTTTGGGGTGCCGGCCGAGCCGGGCCCTGGAGCGCGCCGTTCAGGATCTGAACTGTCAGCCGCGCCTCGCCGCCAAATCCGCCCGGCTGCGCGGTGATGCGCACGAGTGTTCCAGGTTTCAGCGCCGTTTGCAGAGCAAGTTCTAAAACCCCGCTTTGGGAGAGGAAGCGGGTGGCGCCGTTCGGCAAAACCCGGTCGGCGCGTGCAAAGATGCTGTTTCCCTCCGCCAGCGGGATGGCGGTGGTTCTCGCATATGCTTCCGCGGTTATCTGACCGGGCTGGACGACACGCTGGATATCCACCATGCGCCTTTCAATTGCCGCGATGCGCCCATTCGGCGCATCTTTTCATCCAGACAGCATCGTAACGATTCGTTAATGCGAGGTTTCCTCCGTCAAGGGTTGCGGTTATAACCCCGCACCCTTATTACCGTGGCCGCGGGCAGCCCCTCCGGCTTGAACGAGCGTTCCGGCGACAACCGAACCCATCGATAACTCGTCACAATGCGTTGAAACACGCTAAGGTTCGGGTGTAGGGCACCCGGTAGCGCCACTTAGACTTTCAGGAGTTTTCCGTTGACGACACCCACCTTCGAAACGGTTGCCGAAATCATTTCGGAGACATGCGAGTTGCCGAGGGAAGAGATTTCGCCGCAAAGCCACGCGATTGACGATCTCGGCATCGATAGTCTCGATTTTCTCGATATCGTTTTAGCCATCGACAAGAAGTTCGGCATCAATATCCCGCTTGAAGCCTGGACGAAAGAAGTGAACAGCGGCACTGCTCCGGCGGAGCAGTATTTCGTCATGGAGAACCTGTGCGCCCGCATTGACGAACTGGTCGCGGCCAAAGGCTGACCGTTCGCCATGCTCCTTGAATACTTTCAAATGATCGACACCGTAACGGGCGTCGACCGCGAGGCGCAAAGCCTTTCCGCGCGCGCGGCCGTGCCCGATGAAAGCCCGGTCTTTGAAGGGCATTTCCCCGGCCATCCATTGATGCCTGGCGTTCTCCTTATCGAAACGATGGCGCAAGCCTCCGGCTTTCTCGTTCTCGCCCTCAACGGTTTTGAACGCATGCCGTTCCTCGCCGGGGTCAAGGAAGGCAAATTGCGCACCTTCGTCGAGCCGGGCGCTGTCCTCGACATCGAAGCCACGCTTGAACACGACGGTTCGGGCTTCGCGGTCACGCGTGCGAAAATCGAAAGCGCCGATCAGGCGATCTGCAATGCGAACCTGACCTTCCGCACGATGCCTTTCCCAAAGCCTGATTTTGCGGTGATGATCCGCGAAAGGGCCCGTGAAATCGGGCTCGAAGACGAAAGGGTCTGACGTGGCCGCCCGCGATCCGCGCGATGCTGTCATCACCGGAATCGGGTTGGTGTCGGCGCTGGCTGACGGCGTAGGAGATCACCACCGCCTCTTGAACGGCAATGAACGGGCGAAACCGCTTCTCGATACGGAGAGTTATGCGCCTTATTCCTTTCATCCGCTTGTTGAAATCGATCTAGGCACGCAAATTCCCCGGCGTGGCGATCAACGCCAGATGGAAAACTGGCAGCGCTACGGCACCTATGGCGCGGGGCTGGCGCTCGACGATGCCGGGATCAAGGGCGACGAGGAAGTTCTGGGTCGCACCAATCTGATCGTTGCGGCGGGCGGCGGGGAGCGCGACCCGGAGGTCGATTCGACAATCGCCGATGGGATCGACGCAGCGGACAACCGCGGCGCTTTTCTCAACGAGCATTTGATGAACGACCTGCGGCCGACCCTTTTTTTGGCTCAGCTCTCGAACCTCCTCGCCGGGAACATTTCGCTCGTTCACCACGTCATCGGCTCGTCGCGAACCTTCATGGGCGAGGAGCTAGGCGGCGCCATGGCGCTTGACCGGGCACACCGGCAGATCAGGGCGAACCAGGGCGACATTTTCCTCGTCGGCGCTGCCAACAATGCCGGACGGCCGGATATGCTGTTGTATCTGGCGCTGGGCGATTGCTTGTGGAGCGGAGCCGATGTGCCCTCCGTCTGGCAGCGCGGCGGTCAACCGGGCGGCGTCGTTTCCGGCAGCATGGCGGCGTTTCTTGTGATTGAAAGCCGCGCCCACGCGGAAGCGCGAGGCGCCCGGATTTACGCCCAGCTTGACGGGGTGATCGCCGACAGAGGCCCGCGCGATGATGCGCAAAAGCGTGAAAAGCGCCTGAACCGTCAACGCGCCTTTCTCGAGGCGAAGACCGGGACCGCCCCCATTGGCGTGATCTCGGCGGCTTCGGGCGCGCGGGACGCCATGGAACTCGAGAGGGCGTTCCTCACGCAATTGTCTGAAGAGCGTCCCATGGCCATACGGGGGGCGTCGACGGTTCTCGGCCATGGCATCGAGGCCCAGATGCCCTCGAGCGTCGCGCTTGCTGCAGCCGCGCTTGAGAAAGGCACGTTTTTCCCGCCATTCGACGACAGCGGCTTCGAAGACCCCATACCGGCTCCGCCCGACGTGATCGCGGTCTCCATGTGGGGCTATTGGCGCGGGGAAGCGCTCGCCATCATTCGTGCGGAGCGTTAAGCTCAAACTGTTCAACCGGCAACAAGCAGCCCGGCGGAACCGGTCGGAGAAGGGACACAGTCATGGCAGGCGCGGCGCTCGATCATAAGAACCGTCCCATCGTTGCCGTTACCGGTATGGGCGTCGTTTCCTCGCTCGGCGCGGGCAGGAAAGACAACTTTGCGGCGCTGACATCCGGCCAATCGGGCATCCGCACCATATCGCGTTTTCCCGTCGACGGCATGCGGACGACGATGGCCGGCACGGTCGATTTCCTTGATTTCCCTGAGTTCTCCGCGCCCGCTTTGACGGAAAAGCTGGCGGTCACGGCTGGCGAAGAGGCAATCGCCCAATCGGGTATCGGGCGTATCGGCGATTTCCCAGGGCCGCTCTTTATCGGGATCCCGCCGGTGGAGCTGGAATGGCAGCACCGCTTCGACCTTTATACGAAAGGGACCGGCGGCGGCGGTTACGGCCGGTTGCTCGATGTGGCGCGCAAGGGCGATTACAAAAACCTCCACCGTCTCATCTCTTTCGCCGGCGTCGAAGAGGCGGTCTCCGATCATTTCGGCACCATAGGGGCACCGATTTCGCTGACGACGGCTTGCGCATCCGGCGCAAGCGCCATTCAGCTTGGCGCGGAAGCGATCAGGCGCGGCGAGACGGAGGCCGCCCTCTGCATCGCGGCGGACGGTTCGGTCCATGCCGAGGCCGTGATCCGGTTCTCGCTGCTTTCGGCGCTGTCGACCCGGAACGATCCGCCGGAGAAAGCCTCAAAACCCTTCTCGAAGGACCGCGACGGGTTCGTTGTCGCGGAAGGAAGCGGCGCTTTTGTGCTTGAGAACCTGGATAGCGCGAAGGCGAGGGGGGCTGAGGTGCTTGCCATCGTCGCCGGGTGCGGCGAGCAGGCCGACGACTTCCACCGCACGCGCTCGAAACCCGACGGTTCCTCGATCATCGGCGTGTTCCGCGACGCCCTTGCAGATGCCGGGCTTGAGCCCGGTGACATCGACCATGTGAACGCCCACGGCACGTCGACGCCCGAAAACGACAAGATGGAGTATATGGGTCTTTCGACCGTCTTCGGTGATGACCTGGCCGGTATTCCCGTCAGTTCTAACAAGTCCATGGTCGGCCACACGATTTCGGCGGCGGGCGCGATTGAGGCCGTTGTGTCGGTGATGACGATGCAGAACGGCCGCATCCCGCCCACCATCAACCATGATGTCCCGGACCCCGATATTCAGCTCGATGTCGTGCCGAACGAAGCGCGCGATGCCGATGTGAGCGCGGTCATGTCCAATTCCTTCGGCTTCGGCGGTCAGAATGTCAGTCTCATTCTGCGCCGGGAGCCCGCCTGAGTTTCGTTTGCCGTGCCAGCGGAAGATTTGCCTGAGAACAAGCGCATCTTTGTCATTGGCGGCAGCCGGGGCATCGGGCGGGCGATTGCAATCGCGCTCGCAGAAGACGGCTATGATGTGACGATCACGAGCCGTGAACCCGAGGGTGAGGCGCGCCAAGTCGTGGACGAGATGCGCCGAAGCGCGCCGGGCGGGGCGTTTGGCGTTGAGTGGCTTGATGTGTCCGATCGCGGCGCCGTTGATCATCTGGCGTCCCAGATTGAGGCCGATGAGGGGCTTTATGGCCTCGTTTACAATGCCGGCCAGTCCTACGACCAATTGGCGGCGGCGATTGATATCGAGCGCGCGGCCGAACTCATGCAAGTCAATTTCTTCGGCTTCATGCGGCTTGCGGGTGCTGCACTCAGGCCGCTTGTGCGCGCAAAGACCGGACGCCTCGTGTCGATCGGCTCGGTCACTTCGCTCTATGGGACCTCCGGCAATTCGACCTATGCGGCGACCAAGGGCGCGATGCTCGGCTTCGTGCGCACACTTGCCGTTGAAATCGCGCGCAAAGGCGTCACCGTGAACTATATCGCGCCGGGTTTTGTGAACACGAAACTGCTGGAGCCCTATCAGGCCTATATGGACGTCCTTGAGAACCAGATCCCGTT
>JAKSCL010000127.1 GCA_022360615.1 Hyphomicrobiales bacterium | reverse complement strand
GGGTCTGCTCCAGGGTGCCGGAAGCGTCGATGCCGATCACCCGATCGGCGCGATCCTGGGCGGCAAACCCCACGATCATCCCGCCCTGGGTCGAGCCGGTAACGACGCAGACGATGATGTAGTCGAACGTGAAGCCAAGCTCATCTTCCTGCCGCGCAACCTCTTCGGCGAAGCCGATATAGCCGAGCGCGCCGTATTTGTGGACCGAAGCGCCCGCCGGGATGGGGTAAGGCTTGCCGCCCGCATCCTTCACCGACTGGATGGCGTCTTCCCAGCTCTTGCGGATGCCGATGTCGAACCCGTCATCGGAAAGGCGCGACTCGGCACCCATCAACCGGGTCATCAAAATGTTGCCGACCCGGTCGTAGACGGCATCGTAATGCGGCACCCATTTCTCCTGCACCACCACGCATTTCATCCCGATTTTGGCCGCCGCCGCCGCGACCATCCGCGTGTGGTTCGACTGCACCCCGCCGATGGAGACGAGCGTATCGGCGCCCGAAGCGATGGCGTCCGGCACGATGTATTCGAGCTTCCGCAGCTTGTTCCCCCCCAAGGCGAGACCGGAATTGCAATCGTCGCGCTTTGCATAAACCTCCACCTTGCCGCCGATGGCTTCCGATAGCCGCGGCAGATGCTCGATGGGCGTCGGTCCGAAAGTGAGAGGGTAGCGTTCGAAATCCGCGAGCAACGACATGGGCATCCTTTCCGATTGAACCGCGCCGAGCTTAGCCGGTTTCGCGCAAAAGGTGTTTTCAGAATCGGGCTCTTGAATTGCAGAAATGGCGGATCTTAAATGATCGGCCTTATCACCTTGCGCAATCAAACCTTTATCGATGAAAGCATCTTCCATTTCCGGTCTCGACAGGATTGACCGCAATATCCTTCGCAAGCTGCAGCGCGACGGGCGTCTCACGAATGCGGAACTCGCTTCGGAAGTGAATGTCAGCCCCGCCACCTGCCACCGCCGCACCCAGCGCCTGTTCGATGAAGGTCACATCGCGGACGTTCAGGCGCGGGTCAATCCAGCATCCGTCGGTCTGGAGACGCTCGTCATGGTCGGCGTCGTTCTCGACCGCTCCACACCGGAAAGCTTCACGGCCTTCGAGGACGCGGTGTCGGCCATGCGCGAACTCCTGGATTGCCACCTCGTCGCGGGTGACTTCGACTACCTTCTCAAGATCCGGGTCCGCGACATGAAGGATTTCAACGCGCTTCACGGCAAGATGCTGATCGCGCTGCCGGGCGTGCGCCAGATCCGCACTTTCTTCGTGCTCAAGGAAATCAAGGAAAACGCGCCGCTTCCGTTCTGACCGTCCCGACCGTTTCCAGAGAGCCTGCACGCCGCGATCAAGGCCCATCAAGCAGAGTGCAGAGCGGCCATCGAAATGGAGGCGGGCCGCCCTCGGCAAGGCGAGCCGGCTCTCCGCTTTGCCCACGTCACCAATCACATGGCGCTGTCAAAAGGCGATTCCACAAAGGGCGAGGCGGACGGCACCGAGGCCAGCCTCTCGCTTGTCGCAGCGATGGCAAGGGCGTGGGATGGTGAGGGGCGTTGAGAACTATCGCGTGAAAGACTAGTGACGGCTTCTGCATGCGAAAGCGGTCGGCTCAGATTGCGCCGCTTCGTGCCGGTTCGGGCGGGAGGCGGGCATTCGCTGCGCATACGCGAATGCGCGCGTAAAACCGGTTAGCCGATGATCCCGCCAACGAGCGATCCGGCCAAAAACGTTGCTGTCATGGCCACGACACCCCAGACGGCTGTTCGGATCATCGCGGGCCCCACGGGCGCACCTCCCGTCCAGGCCCCAAGCGCGCCGAGGGCCAAGAGTGCGAGCAGCGTTGCCACGAGAACGGACGGCACGATGAACCCCGCGGATGCAAAAAGCGCGGCGGCAAGGGGCAGCAGTCCGGCGCAGGCGAATGCCGACCCGGACGCGAGCGCGGCCCGTCGCGGGCTTGCGGAATGCAGGTCCAGAAGGCCCACTTCGTCCCGCAGATGCGCCTCGAGCGCGCCGCCGCGCGTCAGTTCCTTCGCGACTTGATCTGCCGTCTCACGGCTCAAGCCGCGTTTGCGATAAATCGCGGCCATTTCTGCGAGTTCGCCATCCGGATCGTTTTTGAGCGCGCGCTTCTCACGCATGATCTCAGCGCGCTCGATATCCGCTTGTGAAGACACCGATATATACTCGCTCGCCGCAATCGACATGGCTCCGGCAACCAGCCCCGCCACGCCGGTGGCCAGTACAACGCCCTCAGTCGAAACCGCTGCCGCGACGCCGATCAGAAGGGACGAAATCGACACGATCCCGTCGGTCGCGCCGAGCACTGCGGCGCGAAGCCAGTGGCTGCGTCCGAGACGATGCGGATCGTCAGGATGGGTCGCTGCGAAGGTCTCGTCCATGGGGCGTTACGGGCCTGTGATCCTGGCCCGGAAGGTTGGGCGGGTCGGGTTGACCTGCCCCTTTCTTCGGGGCCACTCGTGAGCCCAATATGTTGTCGGTATCTGCGCCATCATTCGGCCGCTTGAGTATCTGCCGCAGGCGCGGAACCATCACGTCGCCCGGACTCTTCTTGGCGTCTCTGCGCCGCAAAGGCGTAACGAGGTTTCGCCAGCAGCCCCTCGATACCGAGATTTCCGGCGGGGCGTCCCGCAGAAGCCGCTTCAGCTCGGCGGTATCGGCGGACCCGTATCGCCAGCTTGTCGATGAACGCAACGGCGACGAACATGAATCCGTAGAACACCGCCATACCCGCAGAGGTCGCAGCGTTCAGGACATAGGCGATCCAAAATCCCGCAAGCGCCCCCACAACGGCGAAAAGGGCCGTGAGAACGAGCATGACGGAGAGGCGCTGGCTGATCAGGTGCGCGGTCGCGGCCGGGACGACCACCAGCGAGATCACGAGGAGGGCGCCAGCGGCATGGAAGGCGGCGACCACGGTGACCGACACCAGAAACATGAACGCGGTGTTCAGCAGTTTGGTACGCATGCCCAGGACCATCGCGAACTGATCGTCGAAGGTCGTCACCTTCAGCTTCGGATAAAAGATCGCGATGAACGCGACGTTCACGATGAGGACAGCGAGCATCACATACAGGTACCGCGGGCCGATCGACACGCCGTTCACGACGAGCTGGTGAAAGGCAGCCAGATTGAGGTCGCCAACGAGGACAACATGGGTGTGAAGGTGGACGTGGTTGAAGTCCAAGGTGATGAGGATGATGCCGGCAGCGAAGAGCGCGGGGAAGACCAAGCCTTGCGGAGCGTCGCCCGTGAGCAACCCGGTGCGGATAAGCCACTCGTTGCAGAGCACGACGAGCAGTCCGGCCAGCGCCGCACCGACGATGAGCCACGGCGAATTCAGATCAAGGGTGAAGGCGTAGCCGACGACGATCCCGGGCAGGACCGCGTGAGCGATTCCTTCTACGAGCATGGAGTTCCGTCGCAGAACAACGAACGCGCCGGGCAGCGCGCACGCCAGCGCGGTGACGACAGCGAGCAGGCTTGTACCGAGAATGAAGCTCATCTGTCTGTCGTTTCGGTGAGCAGCTCGCGCCGCAGGGATTCGCGAGCCCTGGCCCGGCGCAACGTGGTAGTGATGACGCTGCGACGCGGCGACGCCAGCAGAGAGACCAAGAATATCACGAAGAGGGTCAGAACGATCACGGGCCCGGTCGGGATGTTACCCACGGCGATTGACAGATAAGCTCCGACGCCGCTCCCAATTGCTCCAAACGCGCCCGATAAGGCGACCATGCCGGGCAGTGTGCTGGTCCACTGCCGGGCTGCGGCGGGCGGTGTGACGACGACCGCAATCATGAGCACGACGCCGACCGCCTGAACGCCGATCACAATGGCGATGACGATCGTGGTGAACATGAGCGTATCGATGACGCTAGCGCGGAAGCCGAGCACCGTCGAGTGGACCGGATCGAAGGTTCGCAGCGTGAACTCCTTCCAGAATACCAACATCAGGATCAGGGCCAAGGCGCCCACGGCGGTGCTCGTGGCCAGGTCCGCGATCGTGATGACTGAGGCATTGCCGAACAGGTAATCTTCGATACCGCCCTTTCCGGGGAACGGCCCATTTGCAATGATGCGCAACACGATCATGCCGGCGCCGAAGAAGACCGTCAGCGAGATGGCCATCGCCGTGTCGATCCGGATCTTCGTCCGCGCTGCAATCGAATTGGCGAACAGCGCCGCGAGTGTGCCCGTGGTGACTGCGCCGACGATCAGCCCCAGCATGTTGCGCCCGCTCACGCCCAGAACTACGACCGCGGTTAGGAAGGCCAGCAGCGCACCGGGCAGGGCGGAGTGGGCGATGACGTCGCTAATCAGTGATTGCTTGCGCAGATACGCGAACGACCCCAGGGCGCCAGCCACTAGCCCAATCACGGTGGTGCCGAAGAACACCATCCGGAAGGTGTGGTTGCCGAAGAACTCGATCGGGTCGACCATGGTATTAGACGGCAGTTTCCAGGAATGCCTCGGCGCCTTCGCGGGCTTTGTAGGCGGTGCGGATGTTCTCCTTGGTGAAGGCCGTGTCCGCCGGACCTGAGGCGACCACGCTGCCGTTGAGCAGTGTCACGTGGTCGCAGTAATCCCGCACGGTGGCGAGATGGTGATGCACGATCACGATGGTCTTTCCCTGGGCGCGCAGGTCTTTCAGCACGTCGACCATCGCCTGTTGGCTCTTCGCATCGATGCCCTGGAACGGCTCGTCCATGAAGTAGAGGTCCGGGGCCTGCACGAGGGTACGGGCGAGGAAGGCGCGCTGGCGTTGCCCGCCGGACAACTCACCGATCTGCCAGGAGGCGAGTTCAGGAATGCCGGTCTGCTCCAGTGAAGCCATTGCCCGGGCGCGCTCGGCCTTGCCGGGGCGCCGGATCCAGCCCAACTCGCCATAGGTGCCCATCGTGACCAGATCAATGACGGTGGTCGGGAAGTCCCAATCCACGCTCGTGGACTGGGACATGTATCCGATCCGGCGACGGACCTGATCCAAGGGTTGCCCGAAGAATTCCGAGGTGCCGGTCAGAGGCGTCACGAGGCCAAGCATGGCCTTGATGAGCGTCGACTTACCGGCACCGTTGGGTCCGATGATGCCCATCACGCTGCCGACCGGAACGCTGAAGTGCACACGGCGGAGAACCGGGTCGGCGCGGTATGCAACCGATAGATTCCGGGTCTGACATGCGATAGGCCCCGTGCTCACGATCCACCAGTACCCAGCGCCTCTGCGACGGTACGAGCGTTATGGCGGAAAACGCCAAGGTAGGTGTCAACTCCGGGTTCGGCGCCCAGCGAGTCGGCGAACAACTCCGTGTCGGAGATCTCGACCTCCCAGTCCAAGGCGCGGACAGCCTCCTGGAGGCTGGTGATCGCCTGGGGGTTGGCCAGGTTGTCCTGGAATATGACCGGGATCTGGTTATCGGCGACAAACTCGGCCAGCTCGCTCATCTCCCTGGGACTCATCGCCGCTTCAGACGAGACGAAGTCAGTCGCGCGGACCTCGATGTCGTAGGTGTTGCCGAAGTAGTTGAACGCATCATGCCCGGTGATCAGGATGCGCGATCCCTCCGGAATCGTCGCCAGCAGTTCCTCGGCCTCTGCGGCCGCAGCCGCGATCTCGGCGATGTATGCCTCGGCGTTCGCCTGATATTGCGCGGCGTCGTCCGGATCGATCTCGCCAAGATGATCGGCGACATATCCCACGATCAGCGACCAGGCTTCGGGGCTGTTCCAAACATGTGGGTCGTGTAGCGGGTTGCCTTCATCGTCGGTCTCGGGCCAGTCCAGCAGCAGCTCCTCGGGCAGCAACTCACCGACTGCAACCTGCTGGTCACCCAGGCTCTCCAGCAGGTCGTCCATCCGGGCCTCCAGATGCAGCCCGGTCCAGACCACCGCGTCAGCGTTCCGGATCGTCTCGATGTCTTGCGTCGACGGCTGGTAGGTGTGGGGGTCGCCACCTGGCCCGACCATTGTGGTGACCTCAGCCTCGGGTGCGACATTCGCGACCGCGTCGGCCAGGTAGCCGGTCGTCGCGTATACCGTCAGGACATCATCCTCGCTTTGCGCGAGCACAGTCGTTGCTGAGCCCGCCGTCAGCAGTGCGACGGCACTGACTGCCGCACTGATTCCAAACACGCGTCTAGAGTGACCTCGCATCATGATACCTCTCTATCCTTCTCAAAGCGACCCATTGTCACAGATCACACGTCGGTGCTGTGCCACCGAGCCAGTGGTTCGTTCTATCGCGTCCTCGAGCTAACCTGCCCAGCCGAAAACCGAAGAAGCCAGTGCCGGTAACCCTCCAGCACAAGCCGCTCCGGCATGCTGTCGAACAGGCATGAGCTACGCCCACATGGAGGGCGCTTTTGATTTGCTGCGGATTTGATCTGGTCGCTCACGCTAGACACCCGGAGTTTGCGCAGCACTGGCTCCTCTCAAACAAAGCAACCAAATTCAAATATTCCCGGGCGATCTAAACTGATCGATCAAAGTTTAGAATCGTTATAGTCTCCCCACACTGTTCGATGGTGCTTGATAACCGATAATCTCGCAATATTTATCTTTTTGAATACTTCCAAACAACGGCGTAAGACGGCTCGCGGAAGATACGGCGCTGTTTTGGATGCACCTAGAACTGGCTCGGGTAGCGATAGCCGTTTCGGGCTGCGAGTGGGCCTGGTGTAAACGTCTACTTTGGGCCGGAAGCCGGCGAGAAACGCATGTCCCATTTTGCCTCAGCGGCAGCCAGAACCAAATGCCCGAATGCCGTTTCCAAGGCGTCTCGATCCCTACTCCGCCGCGGCGGGAACGGGCACGGCCGAGGGCAGGTAACGGGGCAGAAGGACAACGGCGCACAAGATGACGAAGGCCGCCGACGCGAGTACGAGGAACAGCGTGTCGAAGCCCCAATTGTCATAGATGACGGCGATCATGGGCAGTGACGCAGCCAGCACCGAGAAGCTCACCACATAGCGGATGCCATAGATGCGGGCGCGGGCCGGACCGCTCGCCATCTTGCCGATCATGAAATCGTTGATGGGGATCTGCCCGAAGGCCCCCAGCATGAAGCCGAGCGCCACGGCTAGCGCCGCCGCGTCGGTCAGCCCCGGCATGGCGGAAAAGAACGCGATCTGCATGACCGCGACAACCATGAAGACGGGCCGCGCGCCGTAACGGTCCAGCATGACGCCGACGGCCAGTTGCGCCGTCGAGGCGGCCGCGAAGACGATGAAGGTGAGCGCGCCGATCGCGGTCGCCACGCCGCCCTCCCCGGCTTGCGCCGCTCCGCCGAGCCAAAGGGCGATATCCCGCGCCAATCCGCTCAAGCGCTCGTCCAGCATTTTCGGAAGCGCGAACGTCGTCGACTGGAAGATCACCGAGGACACCGCCGTGGTGACGAAGACGATCACCGTCACCCGCAGGAGAAGCCGGCGGTAGGCCGGGTCCATGGCCCAATGGCCGGGGCCTCCGGCTCGCGCGGGCGGCGTTTGATGCTCGGCGCGGATGCCGTCCCAGCGCAGCGCCATATAGGCGAGCCCCATCGCGATAGAGAAAATGCCGGGCAGGATGAAGGCCAGCCGCCAGCCGCCATGGTCGATCAGATAGCCGGTGATCAGCGCCGCGCTGGCGACACCCAGATTGCCCCAGACCCCATTGGCGGCGATCCGCATGCCCATGTTCCGCCACTTCATCGTGACGATCGCCAGACCGACCGGATGATAGATCGCCGCGAACATGCCGACGACGAAAAGGCCGATGCCGATCTGCAAGGGGGTCTGGGCGTAACCCGTCAGGATCGAGGCCATACCGATCCCGATGAAGAAGACCGCCATCATGCCGTCGCGGCTCCAGCGGTCGGCCAGCCATCCGGCGGGAAGCGCGAAAACGCCGAAGGCGAAGAAACCCGGCGTCGCATAGGCGAGAAGCGCCGCGTATCCAAGGCCCCATTCCCGGTGCAGGGCGAGCGCGGCGACTGTCGCGAAGATCAGCATGAAGAGGTGATCGAGGAAATGCCCGATATTCAACAGGAGGAAGTAGGCGCGGTCGCGGGTCACTCTGTTTCCTCGTCATCCGGCGCATGGACGCCCGTGCGGTGGCCTGACGCCGGATAGTCTAACCTTCTCCCGATTGCGCTGTACTGCCAAATATCGTCGACAATCCGCCAAACGGTGGAGCGCGATCAGCGCCGCCATCGAGGCTTTCGTCATGAGATGCCTCAAGCGAACGCTCTCTTCCTTTCCGCGACCGCACCCCGAATTGGATCAAAGGCCTCGTCGAGGCCGCACCCGGCAAGCGCAGATAGGGTGGCGGCAACCGCATTCGCCGCCGCCGAACCGGCCCGTTCTAGGCCGCCTCGCGCCAAGCGCCCGATGCGGCTGCAGTCCGGCAGAAAGCGGCGAAGCCGCGCGGCTTGCGGCCGAGCGCCCGCTCAACGCCGTCGCCGAGCGTCGCGTTCCGCCCGTCCAGGACCTCACGGCAGATCTCCGTGAAGACATCGGCCACCACGGCGCCGCCGATCTTCAGCATGGACGCATGGAACTGATCGAGCGTGATGGGGACGTAGCGCACCTCCCGGCCCATGGCCTCCGACAGGTGCGCGGCAGCCTCGGCGAAGGTGAGAAGCTCCGGCCCCGTCACATCATAGAGGCATCCGCAATGCCCCTCCTCGGTAAGCGCGGCAACGGCCACATCGGCGATGTCGTCCACATCGACGATGGGCTCGCGCACATCGCCAGCCGGAAGCGCGACGGCACCGGCAAGCGCGGGCGCGCGCAGATAGCCCTCGGAAAAATTCTGGGCAAACCAGGCCGCGCGCACCAGCGTGAAATCCAAACCGCATTGGCGCACGATCTCTTCGCAGCGCTCCGCATGCGCCTCGCCCCGGCCGGACAACAGAACGAGGCGCTTCACGCCTGCCCTTCTGGCGGCTTGTGTCAGCCCGTCGATTTTCTCGGCCGCGCCCGGAAAAGCGAGGTCCGGGAAATAGGAGATGTAAGCGGCACCCACGCCGTGAAGCGCCGGACCCCATGTCTCCGGCCGGTCCCAATCGAAGGGGATGGGCGCACCACGCGCGCCGTCACGCACCGGAAAACCCCGCGCGCGAAGGGATTTCACGATCCGGCGGCCGGTCTTGCCCGTGGCGCCGATGACGAGGATGGGAAGGGTCTGCATGCTCTGTCTCCTGGGTCCGGGTGCCGTTTAAAGGGCTTGCCCCTCACTTGACACTGTGTAAATTGACACGATGTCAAATAAGCGGAGGTTTACACAGTGTCAAGTGAAAATCCCGACGCTCCCGATACGAGAAGCAAAATACTGATGTCGGCCTGGGAACTGCTTGAGGCGGCCCAAGGCCGCGAGGTGCGCATGTCGGATATCGCAAAGCGCGCCGGGCTGAGCCGGCAGGCGGTCTATCTTCACTTTCCAACACGGGCGGAGTTGCTGCTCGCGACGACACATCACATCGACGCGGTGAAGAGAATCGATCACCGGCTCTCCAAAAGCCGCGCGGCGGAAACGGGGACCGAGCGTCTCAGCGCCTTCATCGAAGCCTGGGGCAACTACATCCCGGAAATCTATGGCGTCGGAAAAGCGCTCATGATGATGAGCGATACCGACGAGGCGGCGAAGCTCGCTTGGGACGACCGGATGAACGCCGTGCGGGAGGGATGTGAGGCGGCCGTTAATGCGCTCGCGAGGGACCGGCAGCTCTCGCCCGCGCACTCGCCCGCGCAGGCGACCGATATCCTGTGGGCGCTCCTCTCCGTCCCGACGTGGGAAAGTCTCAGGTTCGGCTGCGGCTGGCCGCAAGACCTTTATATCGGAAAGATGAAGGCCCTCGCCCGGCAAACGCTTGTCCGCGCGCCTTCGGCCGGATGACGTGGAGGACAACACCGATTATCCATGCCGCCGCCTCATATCTGACATACGGGCCTGCGGCTTGCGGCAACGCACAATGAGCGTAAATAGAAGGATGTGCGATCAATGAATTTCATCCGTGTTCTCCTCCCTTATTACGGATACTTTTTGATCGCCGTTCCCCTCTGGAAGATTGATAGCGCCTCTTGGCCTGTCAAAAGACTTACCGGGCACCTTAAAGTGCCCGGTTTTTTCTTGGGCATGCACGTTCAAACACACGGGAAAACACGTACACGGCCCTTAAAATCTGCAACGGCTGTCACATAAAGAGCGGTTCATTCTGTAGATCGTCATAAAGATGGGCGACGAATTCCCCATAGCCGTTGTAAAGCCGGGTCGGCACGCGTTCGCCGCCGGTGCCGATCAGCTCCTCCGTCGCCTGGCTCCAGCGCGGGTGCGGCACGTCCGGGTTCACATTGGCCCAAAAGCCGTATTCACTCCCCTGGATCTCTTCCCAGAAGCTCACCGGGCGTTCCTCGGTGAATGAGATTCGCACCACCGACTTGATGCTCTTAAAACCGTATTTCCACGGCACGTGGAGCCGTATCGGCGCACCGAATTGCTTTGCAACCGGCTTGCCGTAGATGCCCGTCACCATGAAGGAGAGCTCGTTTGTAGCCTCGGCCATGGTCAACCCTTCGACGTAAGGCCAGGGATACCAGGTCTGGCGCTGGCCGGACGCCATATCGGGATTCATGAAGGTCTCGAAGCGGACATATCTGGCTGAGCCCAAAGGACGCGCCATCTCCACCAGCTTTGACAGCGGGAAGCCTGTCCACGGCACGGTCATCGCCCAGGCTTCGACACAGCGGAACCGGTAGACCCGCTCTTCAAGCGTCATCCGGCGGGCGATGTCCTCGAAATCGAGCGTCATCTCTTCCTCGACAAGCCCGTCGATCGTGACCGCCCAGGGATGCGTCGGCAATCTCTGCGCCGCGCGCCAGATGCGCTTGTGCGACCCGAATTCATAGAAATTGTTGTAGGACGATGCGGCCGTCTCATCGGTCAGTTCGCGGGAGACACGGTAGCGCAGATTGCGTTGCACCGGATAAAGATCGCTTGTCGGATGCAGTTCGGCCTCGGTCTCCGCTTCGCCGTCCCGGTTGAAGATAAAGGCGGCGGCCGGTTCCGGCGCGGCGACCGCCGCCAAACCGACGCCCGCGCCGGCGAGGAATCTCCGGCGGTTGAGAAAGATGTTTTCAGGCGTTACCTGGCTTTCGGGGATTTCCCAGCCCCGTTTGCGCTTGATCAGCATCGTGGTTGCACGCTCCAGCCCGCGGCATGATTCTCATGAATATGACAAAAGAGCTAAAGCGCGCCCGACCCACGATCAAATCACAAGGACGTTGGCGGGAAGAGGCGGCGCAAAGGAAAAGGCGCGGCCGTTAAGCCGCGCCCAAAACGTTGAAATACGGTACGTCTTCAGCGGCTTCAAAGCGCGCCCGCTGTTCCGAAACGCACATTCACGCCGACACGCGCGATCCAGCCGTTCACATCCGCCTCACCGTCGAACGTGCCTTGGCCCGACGTCGCGCCGGAACCGGTGGTGGTGAAATCCACTTCCCCGAGATCGAAATAAAGCGCATCGGCCCGGAACGACACATTCTGACTGCCGAGAAACTGCGTGGGCGTGAATTCGATGCCGGCCCCGGCCGTCCAGCCGACCTTTGTTTCAGAAGCCGATCCGCGGAAGAAATCGTTGTTGCCCGGTGCGCTCAGGTCCCATCCCGCTTCAGCCTCGCCAAAGGCCACGCCGCCGGTGACGAACAGCAAGACCCGCTCCGTCGCAAGCAAACCGGCACGTGCCCGCACCGTCGCCAGCCAATCGAGATCGACATGGGCGACATTTGTCGCCTCTACCACAAAATTCGTAACGACCGTTTCGTCGTCCTGAATATCGGAGAATGCGAAGTCCGCCTCGATACCGATCAGGCCCCGGCCCATTTGGTGATTGTAACCGACCTGAGCACCGCCCAGGAAACCGGCGGAATCGGGCTCGATCTCGGTCGGCTGGGCACCGACGGCGATTTGCAATCCCGTATACGCCTGAGTCGCCGCATCGGCGGGCGCGATGGTGACGTCCTCGTCAACCAGAGCGCCACCGCCGCCATGAACCCCGATATAAAAGCCGGTCCATGAGGAGGCAGCCGGCACCGCCTCGAAGCGTGGGGTCAAATCCGCCGCCATCACCGGGCTCGCGACCAGAAACGCAACCGCTCCGCTCCATACCGCCAGCGAATGTCTCATGCCTGCCCTCCATCAAGAACTGATTACGGGCAGACAGCAGCAAACAGTTCGATTGCAATCAAGGCGAAACGTTGAACTCCATCATCTTTCTGACGCAAAGTGACGTAACGGCAACAGTGTGCCTTTTCCCTCAAGCCGCTTTCGCGGAGCCGCCCTGCACCACTTTTTCGGCAAGCTTGCCGGTCAGTTCGGCGAAGTGGTCATGCGCGAAAGTAAACGTGCCGACGCCTGACGACACCGAACGCAACTCGATGATCAGGTCGCGCGCCTCGGCCTCCGGCATCTGTGCCTCGATCACGTCCCAGCCCTGCCATTCGGAATGGGCATCGAAGCCGAGGATCTGGCCCCGCCTTCCCGTGATGATGGCGTTGATCTTCGACATCGCCTCGTTCGGCACCGTGACCGCCAGTTGCAAAACCGGCTCCAACAGCACGGGCGAGGCGGCCGCAAGCGCTTCCGCCATGGCGAGCCGGCCCGCCGCACGGAACGCCTGCTCGGAAGAATCCACCGAGTGATACGAACCGTCCGACAGGTTTACCGCCACATCCACGACCGGAAACCCGAGCGGGCCCTGCGTCATGGCGTCCTTGGTCCCTGCTTCGACGGCGGAGAAATACTGCCGCGGCACGACACCGCCGCTGATCGTATTGGTGAACTCGAAGCCCGAACCGGCCGGACGCGGTTTCACTTCAAGCACCACATCGCCGAATTGGCCATGCCCGCCCGACTGTTTCTTGTGGCGGCCGCGCTGGATGACGGGCTTCCGGATCGTCTCGCAATAGCCAACCGCTGGAGCATGCGACTCCACCTCGATCCCATGCCGGGCCTTGAGGCGCTCAAGCGCCACGCGCAGATGCATCTCGCCTTGACCCCACAAAACCATTTCGCCCGTGTCCTGGCGGTGTGCAAGCGAGAGCGAGGGGTCCTCCTCCAGTATGCTTTGAATGGCGCCTGTGAGCTTGACGTCATCCTTGCGGTGCTTCGGATTTATGGCCAACCCGAAAACCGGCGGCGGCGATAGCGGGCCAATGGCCTTCGGCGCAGCATCCGGTTCAAGTGCGATGACATCTCCGGTTTCCGTCCCATTCAGCCGGCCAAGCGCCACCACATCGCCGGCGGCTGCCTTGTCGCATTTGCCAGCGTCCTGGCCGAGCATTTTGAAAACGCCGGCGATGCGTCCTGCTTCGCCGTCCGCCTTATACACGGTATCGCCATCCTTGAAGACACCCGTCATCACACGGGCCAGCGAGAGCTTGCCGCCATGGCCTGTATGACGCGTTTTAAAGACGATGGCCGCCGCCTTCCCGTTCAGTCCGGCGCGCTTCGCCGCCACCGTGACCGGCTGCACCTCATGCCGGAGCGCCTTCAGGAGCCTTGAGACCCCATTGCCGTGCTCGGCGGACCCCAACAGCACCGGGCAGATGAGGGCATCACGCACTTCCGCGGTCAGATCGTCGAACACCTTGTCGCGCGGCGGCTCCATGTCGTCCAGAAGTTGCTCCATCAGTTCGTCGTCATAATCGGCAAGCGTCTCCAGCATGGAAAAGCGCGCCTCTTCCTCGCGGCCCTTGATACTCGCCGGCATCTCGATGACCGCGCTTGGCGCATGCTCGCGGTAGAGGAAGGCGCGTTCCAGGGCGAGGTCCACATAGCCGGTCGCGATGCCTTTCTCCCAGATCGGCACCTGGCGCAGCACAAGCGGCGTTGTGCTCGCCTGCTGCAAGGTTTCAAGCATGTCGCGGACACGGTCCGTCGCCTTGTCGATCTTGTTGAGGAAAAGAACGTGCGGAATCTTGCGTTCTTGCAAGGGTCTAAGGATTTGCGACAGCGCCGCCACCCTTTTCGGGTCGGGATCGCAGACCACGACCACGGTGTCCGCCACCCCGAGGACGGAGCGGCCTTCGTTCATGAATTCGACGGAGCCCGAGCAATCGATAAAATCATAGCGCTCGCCCATGAACGTGGTGGAGGCAACATTCAGCTCCACGCTCATCTGGTGGGCCCGCGCCTCAGGCGATGAATCCCCAACCGTGTTGCCGGCGGCAATCGTGCCCTGCCGCTTGATGGCGCCCGTACGCTCCAGAATGGCTTCAAGCAGCGTCGTCTTGCCGCTCTGGAACGTCCCCATGATTGCGATGCACCGCGTTGCCGGAGCATGCGCACCGCCGCCGCCAGATACAAGATCGCGCGCCATTTTGTCCTCCCTTCACCATTGTCGGTCTTGGCGGTTCCGCCGCCGCTGAATTGGGGATGGTCCCAAGGGATCGGGCAAATGGCAAGTCAAGAAAAGCTACGGATGGCGGACGCACCAAAAAGGCCGCCGTTTTAAAACCGGCGGCCTTGAGGTCGTTCGCTAGAACGGTGTTCTGGGGATCGGCTTAGATCGTATCACGCATCTGCGCGCGAATACGCCGCCGCGCGCGCGATTGCTCGCTGCGGAAGGACTGCCACAAGAAGCCGCTGACAGCGATCATCATGGCGAAAATGCCAAGCAGTAGCATCAAAGTGGCATCACGGGTTGCCGGCTCCTGAGCCGCGGTTTGGGCAAGCTGATTGACGGCGGCCAGGGCCTCCGCCGCATCGGCACCCGAAACGAGCGCAATCAGCATCAGCGCCACAAGGGCGCCGCCGACCAGCCAGATAAAACGATAGGCCCAAGCGAGTTCCTGTCCCTCGCTGGCCATGTGTTCCTCGCGCTCCTCAGCAAACTCCTGATGCGCCATCACTCCGATCCTTCCCCAGGTCCCGGGCCGCTCTCCCCTCCCCACGAGGAGAAAAACGCGAGCGCCCACGGGATATCCAAAACAGTGAGCTCTCACGGTCGTCCGCCGCCCGATCAGGCTCTTTTCTCATCTCGGTTCCAAAACCGGCGGATCAAGGAAAGGAAAACGGCGCAGACGGTACGTTTTCGTGACATCAATCGGGCATAGTGAAGGAAGAATTAAGGAGGGCTGAGCGAACACCGAAAACACCGGGAGCGTTGCGATTTCGTCACACATGCCTCGCGGCGCACAGCGCCTGCTTCACGCGGCCCCGCTTGCAACGGTTATCGAACGGGAATAGCTTGGGCGCATATTCGTTACCCCCACCGAACAACAGGTGCAGACGATCTTTTGGAGGCCCCCATGGGACTGATTGCGGACTCGCTTGGCCGGGTGAAACCCTCAGCAACCATCGCCGTCCAGCAGAAGGCACGCGATCTGAAGGCGCAAGGGCGCGACGTGATCGGCCTTGGCGCGGGCGAACCGGATTTCGATACCCCTGAGAACGTGAAGCAGGCGGCTATCGCCGCCATCAAGCGCGGCGAGACGAAATACACACCCGTCCCCGGCATCCCGGAACTGCGCGAGGCGATCGTGGCGAAGTTCAAGCGCGAAAACGGCCTCGACTATACGCCCGATGAGACCATTGCATCGACGGGCGGCAAGCAGGTCATCTACAACGCACTCGCCGCCACCTTGAACCCCGGCGACGAGGTGTTGATCCCAGCGCCTTATTGGGTGAGCTATCCGGACATGGTGTTGTTGACCGGTGGCGAGCCGCGCATCATCGACACATCCATCGAAAATGGCTTCAAGGTAACGGCCGAAGCGCTTGAAGCAGCGATCACGCCGAAGACCAAATGGATCATCTTCAACTCGCCCTCGAACCCTTCGGGCGCGGCCTACACGCGCGAGGACATCCAAGCGCTGACCGACGTGCTGCTGAAGCATCCCCATGTCTGGGTGCTCACCGACGACATGTACGAGCATCTTTGCTATGGAGATTTCGAGTTCACGACGCCGGCCCAGGTCGAGCCGGGCCTCATGGGCCGCACCTTGACGATGAACGGCGTTTCCAAGGCTTATGCGATGACAGGCTGGCGGCTCGGTTACGCCGCCGGGCCGGTTGAACTGATCAAGGCGATGACGAAAGTGCAGGGACAGTCCACATCCGGCCCCTGCTCGATCACGCAATGGGCGGCTATCGAAGCGCTGACCGGAACCCAGGACTTCATCGCCGAACGGCGGCGCGTTTTCGAGGAGCGGCGCGACCTCGTCGTCTCGATGCTCAACCAGGCAAACGGGATCAACTGCCCAACACCTGAGGGCGCGTTTTATGTCTATCCTTCCTGCGCCGGGACGGTCGGCAAAACGGCGCCGACCGGCAACACGATTTCAAGCGATGAGGATTTCGTCACCGAACTTCTTGAGCGCGAAGGCGTGGCGGTCGTCCATGGTTCCGCCTTCGGTCTCGGACCGAACTTCCGCATCTCCTATGCAACATCGACAGAGGCGCTCGAAGAAGCCTGCACGCGTATTCAGCGCTTTTGCGGCGATTTGCAGTAAGAGTGCTTGAGGCTCTTGTCCGGCCATCCGTGTGGCGGTGGTTCGTCAGCGTTCGAGATAGCCATCTCAAGACAAATAGCTTTGTCTGGACAATTAAGGCATAGCGGCAGAGCTTTGAGGATCGCTGCGTTTTACGGTCGATGGACCAAGCGCTCTTATAGCCCGCCATTGCCTGAGAGGGCACAAACGGCTGACGATCCTTGAGCGGCTCTGTCCTGTATATCTTGTTTTCGCCAGCCGCACTGGACACTGCGAAGAAATCAGCGATTGACGAGAAATTGAAACGGCCCTGATGGGAGAACTCATGCGTATTTCGATATTTTCCGCATACAGAACGTTGCTTTTTCCAGCGGCTGTCATTGCGGGTATATTGGCATTAAGCGGTTTTTCCAGCACGGGCAAAGCACAAGAGCGGTTCGAGCTTGGCATTCTGAGCTGCGATGTGGTGGGCACAAGCGGCTTCGTCTTCCGCAAAACGGAACAATTGCTGTGCCGGCTTGAAAAAGGCGGTCAGGAGGCTGCGGCTTACAACGGTCAGATCCGCAAATTCGGCCTGAACGTCGGCACCGCGGAGCAGACATTGATATCCTGGATCGTCTTCGCCGCCAGTCCGAGCGCGGCGGCAGCCGATGTTGCTGGCAACTACGGCGGTGTCTCAGCAGAGGCCACCTTCGGCATCGGGCTCGGCGCGAATGTGCTGCTCGGCGGCTCCAACGACTCCATCGCTCTCCAGCCGCTCAGCATCCAGACGCAACGTGGGCTCAACGTTGCCGCCAGCATAACCGAATTGATCCTGACACCCGTGCCCCAGCCCATTGGCCCTGGCCGGATGCAAACCCAGTAACCAGTAACGCCTCTTTTGCACCGAGCCGGTCATGCGGACTGACGCGCTTTTATGGGCGGAAATAAAACGGGCAAGGGCAAAATGGGGCCCGCGCCCCTTGAGCGTTGTGCCGGAACCGGTTGGCCCCGGTGAGGAATCGGTTTGGGACTACCCGCGCCCCCCGCGCGTTGAGCCCTCATCGGCGCGCATCACCGTGGAATTCGCGGGCAAGATCATCGTCGAGACCCGCCGCGCCATCCGTGTCGTTGAGACTGCGGGTGCCCCCGTTTACTACATACCGCCGGAAGACATTGAGATGCGCTGTCTTGAGCCCGTTCCCGACTACCGGACGCTATGCGAATGGAAAGGGTTCGCCGTCTACTACGACCTTGTCGATGACGGGCGCCGATCGGAAAAGGCGGCCTTCGCCTATCCCGATCCTTTCACCGACCTGGGCGCTGGCTACGACGCGATTGCCGGTTTCATCGGTTTCTTCCCGGACCGTGTCGGCGCCGCTTTTCTAAACGACGAACGCGTGCGCCCTCAGCCTGGCGGTTTTTACTCCGGCTGGGTGACGGACGCGGTCAAAGGCCCCATGAAGGGCGTGCCCGGTTCCGGAAGCTGGTGAGACCGATCCATTCCATCATCACGACGGGATACCTATTTCACAACCAGCCTCACCGTTCACGCCCCAGACGGAGCGACGAAATGCGTCCTGACCTTTTGTCTTTCAGAGCCGCTGCCATCGCAGTCCTTGTATTCACCGCCGGGGAACTGAACGCATCGGCTGAACCCATCCTTGTCGAAGGCACGGAAGATCACCGGATCGCCGTTGAGGTCGTCGCCTCTGGTTTTGAACATCCTTGGGGCATGGCGTTTCTGCCCGACGGGCGTATTCTCGTGACGGAACGCGCAGGCCGTTTGAGACTCGTTTCGAACGGCAGCGTAAGCGCGCCGCTTGATGGCTTGCCGGAGATAGATGTGGTGGGCCAGGGCGGGCTTCTCGACGTGGCTCTACATCCCGAATTCTCCGAAAACAGCCTTGTCTACCTCTCCCATTCCGCACCTGGCCGAGGCGGCGGCGGCACGGCCATCACCCGCGCCCGTCTTGAAACCGATGGCCGGAACCCGCGCCTTTCAAGCAGCGAAACGATCTTTTCCATGAACAACAAAACCCGCGGCTCGCGGCATTTCGGCTCCCGCCTTGCCTTCGCGGACGACGGCACGCTCTTTTTCACGATCGGCGACCGCGGCGAGCGTCCGCGCGCCCAAGACGCAAGCGATCATGCCGGGTCGGTCCTGCGTATCCATGACGACGGCAGCATTCCTGACGACAACCCAGACTCCCTCGGCGCGGATGCTGCGCCGGAGATATGGTCAATTGGACACCGCAACCCGCAATCGGCTGCGATTCACCCTGAGACGCGCAAACTCTGGGTTGTCGAGCACGGCGCACGCGGCGGTGATGAGATCAATGTTCCCGAAAAAGGCAAAAACTATGGCTGGCCCGTGATCTCCTACGGCGTTCACTATGCGGGCGGGCGGATAGGCGTAGGCACGGAAGCTCCGGGCATGGAACAGCCGGTCCACTACTGGGACCCGTCGATCGCACCCTCCGGAATGGCTTTCTACACAGGCAGCCTGTTTCCCCGATGGCAAGGCGACTTGTTTGTCGGCGCGCTAAGGGACCGGCATTTGGAACGGCTGAAACTGGATGGCGAGCGGGTGGTGCATTCGGAGCGGCTGTTGGGAGGGTTGAATGCCCGCATCCGCGACGTTCGCAATGGCCCTGACGGAGCGCTTTACGTTCTGACCGATGCACCGGATGGCGCACTTTTGCGGATCGCACCCGCCGAGTAAGCCGCCCAATCCAACTGTCGGAAACCCGTCATCTAGAAATCGTAAGAAAAGCCATCAAATGGAGGATGCTATGCGCCTTTCACGGCCGACAAATGCGGTATTCGTCGTCTCGCTCATTTTGGCGGGACTAGCGCTTGCCTCGCAATTCACCCCGATCCCCTATGTGTCGGGCAATCAGTTCTGGGTGGCGATTGCAGCCTATGCGGTGCTGATGTTGGGCAATCTTTTGAAAGGCGTCTGACGATTGCTTTTCACAGCTTCCACTTTACCGAACAGCCCATCGAGGGAAGTTGAACTTCAGGCCCCTCGCCTGCGTGCGCGATCATCACCATCGCGTCGTGGAGTTCCCGCTTCGCTCGAGGTGAGGGTGGATCCGTGCGGCCTTCATCAAGCCGCCCACGGTATTTCAGTTTGAGATCGGCGTCATAGCCGAAAAAGTCCGGTGTGCAGACGGCACCGTAAGCCCGCGCCACGTCCTGCGTTTCGTCGATGACATAAGGAAAGCCGAAGCGATGCGCCTTGGCGAAGGCAATCATATTGCCGAAGGAATCCTGCGGATAATTGGAGGTGTCGTTAGGCATCACCGCGACGGCGCCGACACCTTCTTCCCTCAACGCCTCGACTGTCTCAACGAGGCGTTCAATCACCGCCTTCACATAAGGGCAGTGATTGCAGATGAACATGACAAGGGTCGCCTTCTCCCCCCTGACATCATCAAGCGTGTAGGTCGTTCCATCCGTGCCCTTTAACGCGAAGGGCGGCGCCGTGACGCCAAGCTCGGCATTCGGCGTTTCAACCAGCGGCATTGAGCCCTCCCCATTTTTGCAACCTTACCGGAAAGTCTGATACCCCCCGCACCGGAACCGGTCAAACACTCTCACGATCATTGGGCCTTGCGGTTTCGCCGTTTTTGCCCCATCGGATTCCTGCGTATTGCATGTAAGCCCCGTGGCGCGCTTAAGTGCTGGATGATTTGTGTAGTGAGGAGTCCGTCATGGCCGTTGATCTGACCATAGATCCCGATACCGTCCGAATGATCGCGGAGCGAACCCGCGCCGTGTCCTCCGGCGTTTCGGAGGACTATGAAAGCGGTCATGAACATGAGGTGGAACTGGACGCCGAAGGCCTTACCGACACCCATGCCCATGCAGGCCTTGCCGAAGAAGACAGCGACGACATGACCAGCGAGGAACTCGTCGAACTCATTGATGACCTGAACGTCGATCAAGCGGCTGAACTCGTGGCGATCGCCTGGATAGGGCGCGGCGATTATGAGGCGAGCGACTGGGGCCAGGCCGTGACGGATGCGCGTGAGCGCGCGGTGACCCGCACTTCGAAATATGTGACAGGCATGCCGCTTTTCGCCGATTATCTCGAAGCTGGCCTCGACGCCCTGCAGATGTAAGTGTGAGCCGAAAGCCGAGAAAGCCCCGCGCCCTTTCTTGAAAAAGAAAAGCGCTCCCGGTCTGAAACCGGAAGCGCATCAGTCGTTCCCCTGAGTGGTTCGGCCAAGCCTTCAGTCGGGCAGGTGCCGCCGTAAGTGTCCTAGGAGAGCCCCCCAGCCGTTTTCTTAGGACACATAAACCCGAGAGCCGATCTTGCAGCGCTCGTAGAGATCGATGACATCGTGATTCAGCATGCGCACGCAGCCGGACGACATGGCCTGACCGATGCTCCAAGGCTCATTCGTGCCGTGCAGACGATAAAGCGTATCGCGGCCGCCCCGGAACAGATAAAGCGCGCGGGCGCCGAGCGGATTGTCGACACCGCCGGGCATGCCGCCACGATAGATCGCAAGTTCCGGCTGGCGGCGGATCATTGCCGACGGAGGCGTCCATGTCGGCCATTTCGCCTTACGTCCAACGGAGGCCGTTCCCTTCCAGGCGAACCCTTCGCGGCCGACGCCGATACCGTACCGGATTGCCATACCATCCGGCTCGATGAAATGGAGGTAGCGTTGATCGACATCGACAACCACGGAACCGGGCTTCTTATTCGTCTCATACTGAACGCGCTGACGATGATACTGGCGCGGAATCCGGGCCATATTCACCCGCGGAACTGGAAACTCCTCATTCATCGGAGCCAGAGCTGAGACGTAATTCCCGGTTGTGTTACAGCCCGCAAGTCCCAAGGCGGCGGTCGATGCAGCTACACCAATAAGAAGTTCACGACGATCCATGGCAATCGATCTCTTATCTTTCGTTTGACCCAGTTATTTCACGTCTCGGGCCAGCCCCGCCTCACGCGTTCACCGGCACCCTTACACCTTCCTTGAACAACGCATTTCGCGCAGGCATTTCCCTGCTAAACGACCAATCGTCCACGCTGTTCCAACCCGGATTGTGAACGCATCGCCATAATTGAGGCATTACTCGAAACAAAACGGGCCTTCAACATGGCGCAGCGCCTTTCAGGGTAATGAGCTGCGCGCTGTTGTATAGATGCAATAGTTAAAGCGTTTGGTTAATAAGGATTAACCTCTTGTGCCGTGGCGATACCACGAAAACCGGAGAGCTTTCAGTATGTTACCGTTGGGCTAGAAGCTTGCGGCCAATCGCAAGCCGCAAATAGGCCCACAGCCGATCACGAAATTGTCAACGGCGCGGCAGGTCTGCGCCAAGCCGTCCCCCGGACGCCCTTGCGGCTGAAAGCATGCGCTTACCCCACGCCATTTTGCGTTTGCGCAAGGTACGGTCCACCAAATACAGTCATTTTACGGGAAAATAATACCGGGAGAATGAGATCATTTTTCGGATGGGAACCGCAATCATGCCGGCCAGGAATGAAGGTTACTCCGTTCGGTTCCGATCCTGAACGAATCCGAAATGAACGGAAGCGCAGTGAACGATAGCAATGAAGGCAGCAAACCGGGGGCGGATACGACGCGCCAGCCGCCGGTTGTTAACATAATTACTTTTTCCGATGTGGCCGATTCAGTTGCCGCCGCTGCACGCGATTTCCGCGCCGCGCCCCTTTACGGTCTTTTCTTCGGCGGGATTTACACGGTTGGCGGCTGGCTGATTGCCTACTTCTTGATCGCTTTCGATCTGCCGTTTCTTGCTTATCCAACGGCAACTGGCTTTGCTTTGATTGCCCCATTTGTGGCGGCCGGAACCTATGAGGTGAGCCGCCGGCTTGAAGCGGACGAACCCCTTTCCTGGCGGGGCGTGCTCGGCAGCGTATGGCACCGGGGCGGCAAGGATCTTGGCTGGATGGCGCTGGTAACGGTCTTTGCCTTCTATATCTGGATCGATTTGGCCGGCATCATCTATCTCATCTTCTTCGGGTTGAACTGGCCGGATTGGGCCACTTTCCTGCCAACTGTATTCGGCACTCCGCACGGGCTGGCTTTTCTCATCGTCGGCAATCTGGCGGGCGCTGTGATTGCCGTCATCGTCTTTTCGATCACCGCTGTCTCGTTCCCCATCCTGCTTGACCGCGACATCGACTTCGTGACGGCCATGATCACATCGGTGAAAGCGGTGACCCGCAATCCGAAGCCGATGATTGCCTGGTGTTTCATTATTGCGATCGTGCTGGCCGGTTCACTGGCGACGCTTCTCTCGGGGATGATCGTTCTCTTGCCGCTAATTGGACATGCGACCTGGCATCTTTACCGGCGTGTTGTCGCGCCGGAAGCCGTCACGCCGATCCCATAACTTGATCTTTCGAACAACGCCCGTACCGGCATTGCGGTGCGATGGATCTTGCCCGTCATTCGCCTGACGATCCCAGCAGCACCCGTTCAACTGCATGAATTGTTAATGAACCGACGCTTCAGGCGCGGTTCCACCGGCCTCTCCTAAACCTGTTCTCGCCGCTTGGGAAGCGGAACAGCACAGACCAAAGGAGAACAGCCATGTCACGCAAATTCATCCTCGCAGCAACCGTCGCCATCGTCTCGGCCTTCTCAGCCCCCGCCATGGCGAATGACGTCTTCATCGACCAATACGGCTTTGGGAACAGCGCCGGAGGCGGCCAGGTCGGTATCGGCAATTCCGTCGGCGTCTTTCAGGACGGTATTTTCAACAACGCGATCGCCGAGCAGTTCGGGAACGGCAACGTCGCCGCGCACGGCCAGTCGGGCGTCAACAACAATGCCGAAAGCTATCAGTTGGGCAATGGCAATTCCGCGGGGGTCGGCCAGTTCGGCGCGAACCACAATGCGATTTTGAGCCAGGACGGCAACGGCAACATCGCAGCCGGTGTCCAGGTCGGCAACAACTGCAATGCCGGCGTGACGCAAACGGGCGGCGGCAATGTCGCGGCCTTCGTGCAGACCTGCCCTTAAAGGCACGCCGATGCAAGCAGTCACCGCTGACGGGGGGAACGCCAGCGTCCCTCCCGATCAGGCGTTTGAATTCCGATGCACTTAAGTGAAGGAGACTGAGATGACGCAGAAAAGTCTGATTTTCGCCGCCGCGGTCGCCGG
Organism: Hyphomicrobiales bacterium; assembly: GCA_022360615.1. Classification (GTDB taxonomy): domain Bacteria; phylum Pseudomonadota; class Alphaproteobacteria; order Rhizobiales; family JAKSCL01; genus JAKSCL01. The sequence goes on along the minus strand of JAKSCL010000127.1, from coordinate 2,853 downwards.
TCTTGCCGTCCTCGGCAGCGGTGCCGCTTCAACCTCCGAGGACACGGACGGCACGCGTGACGCCCCCCTGCGCTGCGAGATCGTCGCCGAAAACGCGCGCGGCATGATGCGGCTTCAGGGCCTCGTCCATGCCGACCGCGATGTCGATGGCCGGTACCGGCTGACGGTGACGAGCGCCAGCCGCTCTGGCAGCACGAATATTTCCCAAGGCGGCAACTTCTCGGCGAGCGAAAAACAGCCAGCCACACTTGGTAAGGTGATGCTGTCCTTGAACGACGTCTACGATGTCGAGCTTGAGGTCAAAGCGAACGGAAAAAGCTTCGGCTGCTCCGAGCGTTTCGCGAACCGGGTGTAACCGGATGGACCACATGCCCCCCCACGCAAGGCCCCGCCTCACAAACAGGCGGGGCTTTTTTTGCGCATTCCTTATTTTCTAAACGACCACTGAACGGCCTGTTCGAAACCGGTTCAAGGGTGACGTGGCAGTCTCCTCATCGTGGCGCGGTTGAAAGCGCCGGAGACCAGACAAGGAGAATCAGAATGACACGCAAGACCACCCTCACAGCCACCGCTGCCGCCCTTGCGATCGCACTCGGCGCTGCGCTTCCCGCTGCCCCTGCCCATGCCGGCGGATCGGTTTCCATCTCCGTTTCCCCGACCTCGCCCGAAGAAGCCCGCGCCATGCGTCTTGGCCTCGGCATGTACGCCATCGCCAAGGGTTTCAAGAACGGCGGCATCTCGCAGAACGGCTTCGGCAACATCGCCGGCCTTGCCCAGAACGGCGGCGGCAATTTCGGCGTCGTCCACCAGCACGGCAACGGCCACAACGGCACGCTTACCCAAAACGGCAACCACAACGCCCATGGCCTCTTCCAATTCGGAAAGAACGCCAATGGCCATGTGACGCAGAACGGCCACGGCCAAACGGGCGCGACCTTCCAATTTGGCTGGTGAGGGAGCCCCATCCCGCATGCAGATCGCTTTTTCAGCGGCGGCGGCCACCTGAAAGGGTCGACCGCCGCCGCTTCGCAAAGGGCCGTTAAGGGCACTGGCCCACCCGCTATTCACGCGCAAGGAAATCGGCAGTTTACCTTCCGCAGACGCATGGGTATGTCCGTCTCAAAAGGAGCACAGCCATGCAAACAGCCACCCGGTTCTGAGACAAGACCGCCGGCCGCTACGCCAAGATGCCGGTCCGGGACGTGGAAGCCTATGAGTACACCCTCGAACGGACGCGCTCCTATCTCGCCAAGACCGGCCGGGTGCTGGAGCTTGGATGCGGCACCGGGTCGACCGCCCTGTTATTGGCCGGGATCACGGGCAACGACATCTCGCCGAACATGATCGGGATCGCGCGGGCGCCGGGACACGCTATCAGCGCCAGCAGCACCAAAAACGGTTCCACCGGCACCGTGCTTATGACAAGGGCCGAGATCGGTGCGATAGTGGCATAAAACTTCAGGTTTGAGCGGATTGAAATACGGCAACGCTGACAAGACAGGCACCATCCCCCGATCGCCGATCGACGCAGACCGGACAACCGTACCAGGCGCTGAGGCCCTCGGCGGTCAGCACCGCATCCGGCACGCCATCTGCGGTAAGCCGTCCCTCGGCCATCACGACGATGCGGTCTGCGAAACTGGCGGCCAGATTCAAATCATGCATGACGGCGAGCACAGTAGCGCCGTTGTTTGCAATCCGCCGGATCGCGTTCATGGCGGAGACCTGTTGCGCCAGATCGAGCGCCGATGTGGGCTCATCGAGAAGCAATAAACTTCCCGCCGCTGGCAAAACGCCCGGCATTGGCGTTATCTGCGCGATGGCCTTAGCCAAAAAGACCCGCTGACGCTCTCCGCCTGAGAGCTGAAGGATGCTGCGCGTGCTGAAATCAGACAGCCCTACAGCCGCCAGAGCCTCGGACACGATCGCCTGGTCCTGGGCCGGCGTACTGTGTCCCCGGTGCGGAGCGCGGCCAATCCCGACCAGTTCCGACACGGTAAAATCGAACTGCACTTGAGGGCTTTGGGCCATCACGGCAACTTGACGCGCCAGCACTTTGGGCGACCAGAGTTGGCGTTTCTGGCCGGCGATCTCGACGACCCCTTCGGCATTCCGCCACTCACCGGTAACAGCCTTCAGCAAAGAAGACTTTCCGGCCCCGTTGGCACCGATCAATGCGACAAATTCCCCGGCGCCGGCCCGGAAGCTTGCGCCGTCGACCAGCAAGCGCCCCTGCCGTTTCACGCGGATGGCCGTGACTTCAAGCATGGAACGCGCGTCCCTTGCCCCTGCGCAACAGCCAAAGGAATACCGGCCCGCCGATAACCGCAGTGAGCACACCGATGGGCAGTTCGGCCGGCACCGCGATCGTACGCGCGACAATATCGGCCCCCGTCAGCAACACAGCACCAAGGATCGCGGCCAGCGGAATGACATGGCGATGGTCCGGTCCGACGATTAAGCGACTCATGTGTGGCGCGATCAACCCGATGAACCCAATTACACCGCACATGGCCACCACCGCACCCGCGCCGACACAGGTCAGCAGGAGAGTGACGAGCTTGAGCTGCTCGACTTTGTAGCCGAGGTGCAGAGCCTCGGCGTCACCGAGCAGAAGCGCGTTCAGCCCCATCATGAGGAATGGCGCAGCCATCAGCACCACGAGGAGTGCGGGACCGACGGCCTGGAATTGCCACCAACTCGCCGCGCCCAAGCTACCAAGGCTCCAGAAAGTCAGATCGCGAAGCTGCGCATCGTCAGCCATAAAACTCAGGAAACCGATGCCGGCCCCGGCCATGGCGTTCACGGCAATGCCACACAACAGCATGGTGGTCACGTTCACCACCCCGTCCT